>NZ_JBFTGZ010000022.1:0-62695 GCF_056393985.1 Arthrobacter sp. 10T425
GCATTAGCGTGGGACATTGAGGACCTCCTGGTCGCTGCAGCGGTTGTCTAAGCAACTCCACTGTGCAACCGGAGGTCCTCACCTCTGTGTCAACGACTCCAGCGAGTCATCACATTCACCGAACCAACGTCCCTGGGCAGTACAGCTAGAGGGACCGGTACAGCTCGCCGGTGGGGGTCAGTGACCCATTGCTCCGGAACAGGGCGGAGGCTCCCATGATGGGGTCGCCGTGGGCGCGTGTTTTCCAGGCGAAACGCTCCACGTAAGGCATTTTCCGGAGTCCGGCGGCGGTGTCTTTCATGAACGCCAGGATCTCCTTCTCCGTGAACCGGCTGGGCGACTTGGCAGTGGCCTTCCAGTCGGCGACGGCGTACTCGGTGATCCAGACGGGCTTCCCGTAGCGTTCATGCAGTTTCTGCACCGTGTTGAGGAACGAATCCGAGTGCGGCGGCGCGTACCAGTGCATTGCGACAAAATCCACCCGAAGGTCCTTCTTGGCTGCCTGGTCCATGAACTTCTTGAGCCAGTCGCCCAGCGCCTGTACCGGGGCCGGCGACCCCAGCCTGAGGCCCGCCTGTTCCAGCTGGGGCCAGAGACTGATGGCGGTATCCACGGACATGTCCGCTTGACCGGTATGGTCGGGTTCGTTGAAGCCGAGGAGATTGTCGGTGCCCGTCCAGGACACTTCCGACCGCACCTGCTGAATGGCTTTTCGGTCCAAGGAGCCTCGCCCCCAGACCATTGGCACAAATTCAGCGGCCTGGCTCGAAGCCGCCCGGAGAGGCGGATAATCCGGTCCCCAGTCGTAAAACCAGTCCACGTTCAGGGAGTCCAGCTCCTTGAAACCGAATCCGCCGAACCGCGGCATGCCGAGGCCCTTGCTCGCGTACGGGGGTATGGGGCGACGGGGTAGCGGCGTGGGTGAGGTCGACGGCGGCCGGGGCGCAGGTGTTGTATCCGGGGTGCACGCCGCCAGGGCGGCGGCGCCGACGGCGAGGGGCAGTGTGAGGAAGGTCCTGCGGTCCATCTGCACCCCCTGGCGTCGCTGTCGCGCGTCCGTCTCGAACCCGGGGAAACCAGAACCGCCGTCGTACAACGCCTTGCTGGCAACCCGCATCCTTGCCTGCTGAATCACCATTCTTTCACGAATGGGGGCAGCGGTTGACCGCGGTGTGGGCGCCTGCGGCTGCCCCGCCGGGTGGCCCAGGGCGCCTACGCGCCCGTGAACTCCCCGGTCCGGTAACCGACGCCGAGCAGCTCTTGAATGGCCGCTACCGTCCGGGCGGCGGCCTTGCCGTCGCCGTAAGGGTTCACGGCGTTTGCCATGGCGGCAAAGTGCGCGGAATCGTGCAGGAGGCGGGTCACCTCGGCAACAAGCCGCTCCTCGTCCGTGCCGATCAGCTTGACGGTGCCTGCCTCCAGGGCTTCCGGCCGCTCGGTATTGTCCCGCATTACCAGGACCGGCTTGCCAAGGCTGGGCGCTTCCTCCTGCACTCCGCCGGAGTCGGTGAGGACGATGTGCGCCCGGGACAGCAGCCGGGTGAACTCGCCGTAGGCCAGCGGCTCCGTCACCAGGACGTTGGCCTTGCCCTCCAGCGCGGGAAGCACTGCCTCGCGCACCACCGGGTTCTTGTGGGCGGGCAGCACGATGACCAGGTCCGGCTCGGCATCGGCGATCCGGGCAAGCGCCCGCCCCACGCCGCGCATGGATTCGCCCTGATTTTCGCGCCGGTGCGTGGTGACCAGCAGGATCCGGCGGCCGCTGGCATCCAATGCTTCCAGCCGGGGGTCCGTGAAGGGGAGTTGCTTGTCCACCGTGGCGAGGAGGGCATCGATCACCGTGTTTCCGGTGACCACGATGTCCTCGGGGTTGATGCCTTCCCGCTGCAGGTTTTCCCGGCTGGTGGAGGTGGGTGCCAGGTGCAGGCGGGTGATCTGGCTGGTGATCTTGCGGTTGGCTTCCTCCGGAAACGGCGAGAGCAGGTCACCGCTGCGCAGCCCGGCCTCCACGTGAACTACCGGGATGCCGTGGTAGAACGCCGCGATGGCGGCGGCCGTTGACGTGGTGGTGTCACCCTGGACGACGACGGCGTCCGGCCGGGTGCTGGCGAAGAGCTTCTCCAGCCCGTCAACGGTCCGCGTCAGGATGGCTGAGAGGGATTGACCCTGCTGCAGGATGTTGAGGTCGTGGTCCGGAACAATGCCGAAGAGCTCGTTGACCTGGTCCAGCATCTCGCGGTGCTGCCCCGTGACCGTCACGATGCAGTGGAAGAGCGGGGACTCCTGCAGCGCGCTGACGATCGGCGCCATCTTGATGGCTTCCGGCCTGGTTCCGTAAATCGGCATGATGCTGTGCATGGTCATTCCCCAAGGGTGTGCGAGTAGTTGGTAAGGTCTTTGGCCCGGGTTCAGCCGAAGAAAAGGGCAAGCGCGATCGCCAGCACCGCGATGACAACGAAGAGCATGGCCAAGAAAGCCACACGCCGTTTGCGCCGATATGATGCGGCCTGGATGAGCTGCTGGGCTTCTTTTTCCCGGATAGCGGCAGCCTGGGCCGCAGCTTCAGCGGCCGGGCCTGTAGTGTCCCGATCCGGTGCGTCCTCTGTTTCGGCATCCACAATTGGGGCATCCTGCTCGACCGAAGTCTCGGCAAGTGGTTCCTTGAGCGGAAGCGGCACCGCGCCGGGCACCAGGAGGCTGTCCGGGATCTCCGCGTGCATGCGGCGCCTGCGCAGGTGCCGGGGCGCGGCAACCAACGGGGGAGGGCGGTCAGGAGAGTGTTCCAGCGTGCCCTCCTTGCCTCGGTCAGATGCCCGAACCGGCTAACCAGTTCAGCCGGTTGAGGTTCAATTGTTACATTTCCGCTCACTGATTGGCGCATTCCGGCCGCAAGGAAGCGTCGATCAGTCCTCCGGTTTCGATCACAAACCGCCGAATCCATTGACCCAAATCCAGGTCCGGATGAGAGGCAACCATCTGTACGTCCGCCGTCGTGCACTGGCCAATCAGGCGCCCCGCGCGGGTGAGGTGATAACTGGATGTCACTACGGTGACGGACTTCCAGCCGTTGGCCTGGACCAGGCTGGCGATTGCCAGTGCTTCGCCGCGGGTGTCCAGGTCCGGGGGGCGGAAGCAGATGACGGCCGCGTTGGGGAAGGCGGCTAAATTACACGCCTCATCCGCCGCCCGGTTGCCGAACGTGTCCGTGTGCGAGATCACGAGGACCGGAACGTGGAAATCGGCCTGGAACTGGCGCGCCACCGGCAGGCGTTCGGAGGCCGCGCCGCCCAGCATGATGACGGCGTCGGTCCGGTGCACGCTGAGCGGGTCCACGTTGACGAACAGTTGGAGGGCGATGATCAGCCACAGCAGGAGACCTCCGACGGTGACGGCGAGCACCCTGCGGGTGGCGGTATTCACCGCGGCAACGGAAGGAATCACGGCTAAGAGTTTGGCACGCGGTTTTCAGGTGGCGAAATGGTGCGCCGGTACTGCGCCAAAACTTGCACAAAAGAATGCGTGATGCAGTTGTGATTTTGGAGATCAAAGTTACTGGGGTGACAGATGTGGAATGCCGTTTATGCTGTAGGCAACTTACGTCGCTCCCACCAACAGGTCTCCACCTGCGGTCTCACCCCTAAGCGAGCAATCTTGCGAAAACTAAACATAGCGGCAACCGTGATTGCCGCCGTGATGCTGGCAGCAACCTTGCCGCAGGCCGCCGTGGCCGCCGTCGAGGTGCCGGCCGCCGGACAGGTGTCCGCCGGAGCGCTGGCGCCGGCGGCTGCCATGCAGACGGCTGCCGTGCCGGCGGTGTCGGATCCAAGCCCGCAGGGGCAGGTGGATGACTTTGTGCGCCCGGAACCTCCCGCAGGCAGGGCAAAGTCCGAGTACACCTACGTCAGCGCGCCGCTGGCCGGCACGTTGAAAACCACATTGGTGACGGTGCAGCTGGCCGACAAGACTGCAGCCGAAACGGACGCGGCCGTCCCCATGGCCGCTGCGAAGGCCTCGCTCAGCGCCGCTAACCGCTACTGGGCCTACGCCACCGCGGGCCGGGTGGACATTGCGCTGGCCTCCTCGCGCCAGCTGCACAAGTCCGCCGCGACCTCCAAGCAGTCGCCGGCGCAGATCGTGGACATCGTCTCCCAGGAGCTGGGCTGGACGCAGAGTTCCTACACGGCGCTGGTCATGTTCATCCCCGGCGCCTACCTCACCAACGGCGCCGCGGGAATGACCTACAGCAACGGCAACATTGGCGGCCGCATCCTGATGCCGCAGAACAGCCGGCTTTCCACTCCGGTCCTGGCACATGAATTCGGGCACGCCCTCGGCATGGACCATGCCAACAGCCTGCTGTGCGGCAGCGGCGCCATGGACGTGGCCTCCGGTCCGTTCGCCGGGTTTGCGGATGCCACCTGCAGCATCAAGACCTACGGCGACAACCTGGATCTCATGGGTATTTCGCACTTCGACCTCATGCCGGAAATCAGCGCCAGCTTCTGGGAAATGGGCCGGTTCGGCAACGGCAACGAGATCGCCAACCTGGGCACGGTATCCGCCCCCCGCACGGTGAACCTCAAGCCTTGGGCCGGAGCAGGTGCCAACCGCGCAGCGAAGTTCACGGACCCGAAATCCGGCGAGGTGTACTTCCTGGAACTCCGCACCCCGGTCGGTTACGACTCCGTCATTGCGCAGGACGGAAACCGCGGCGTGAAGATCACCCAGCAGGGCGGCGGCAACTCCTCGATCCTGCTTCCTCCCAATACCCGGGCAACCGCCTTCAACGGCTACTACAGCAACACCCAGGCCTGGCAGGCCGGCCAGACCTTCACAACGCACGCGGGCACCAGGGTCTCCATTGACGCTGTCAGCAACACCGCGGCCACCGTGACGATCCGTCCGCCGGGTGCGCCCGCGAAGGGCTCCTTCGACAGCGCAGCCCTCGCGGTCACCTCGTCCGGCGCCACCATCAACGTCCGCGGATGGTCGGTGGATCCGGCGGCGGCCTCCACCTCCACCCAGACGCACGTTTACGTCACAGCACCTGACGGGACGACGACGGGCCACGCCTTCACCGCGGACAAGCCGCGCGCCGACGTCAACGCGGCGCTGGGCATCAGCGGAAACCACGGCTTCCAGGAGTCGATCACCGTCAAAGCGGCCGGACAGTATCAGGCCTGCGCCTATGCAATCGGCATCTTCAACAACACAGCACTGGGCTGCCGGACCCTCACCCTGGCCGGCACGCCCGCTCCCGAGGGATCCCTCGATGAGGTCACCACCGCCATGGTGTCTGGCAAACCGTCCATCAAGCTGCGGGGCTGGGCCGTGGACCGCGGCCAGGCAGGCGCGTCCATCCCGGTCCACGTCTACGTGACCACCCCCGCAGGGGCCACCACCGGCCAGGCCATCACCGCCAACCTGCAGCGCCCGGACGTCAACCAGGCTTTGGGGGTCAGCGGCACGCACGGGTTTGCGGTCACCGTCCCGGCGACGGAGACCGGCACGTATCGGGTCTGTGCCTACGCCATCCCCGTCGCCCCGTTTGCTGCCGGGAACACCACCCTGGGCTGCCGCAACGTCCCGGTTGCTGTCAGTGACCCGCCCACCGGATACCTGGATTCCGTGGCGTTCATCAACGCCGGGTCCTCGGCGCGGCTGGACGTCGCAGGCTGGTCCTTCGACGCCGGCGTACCGTCGGCGTCAATCCCCGTCCAGCTGAGTGTCACGGCGCCCGACGGCAGCACCAAGTCAGTGACCACCACCGCCAACGCTGCCCGGAGCGACGTCAATGCCGCCATGGGGATCGCCGGTTCGCACGGGTACCAGACATCCGTGAGCGTGACGAAGGCCGGTACGTACCGCGTCTGCGCCACCGGAATCGCGGTCGCCACGCTGACCAAGGGCAACGGCTTCCTCGGCTGCGTGAACGCTGCGGCGACCCCTGCTGCGCGGCCGGTCGGCTACGTGGACTCCATTGTGGTGCAGACCAGGACGCCGTCGGCGGTTATCACGGCGTCCGGCTGGACGTACGAACCCGGTACACCGGCGGCCTCCAACGCCGTGCATATCTACGTCACGGGCCCGGACGGCAAGACCAAGGGCTACCCCTTCACCGCGAACGGGACCCGGCCGGACGTCAATGCCGCGTTTTCGCTGACCGGAAGCCACGGATTCCAGAACAGCATCCCGATCACCCTGTCCGGCCGCTACCACGTGTGCGCTTACGGCATTGCCGTGAGCCCGCTGAGTGCGGGCAACACACTGCTCGGCTGCCGGGATGTGGTTGCGCAGCCTGCCGCCCCGGTGCGGGGCTACCTCGACACCGCCCGCCTGTCCGGGACCAGCACCAATAAATCGATCGTGGCGACCGGCTGGGCCATGGATCCGGGCTTCACGAGCCAGAGCGTTCCGGTCCGCGTCACCGTGAAGTCTCCGGACTCGAGCTCCAAAAGCTATGGTGTCACGGCCAACATTTACCGGCTGGATGTGAACCGGGCGCTGAACGTGAGAGGTAACCACGGATACCGGGCCTCGCTCCCCATCAAGGCCCGGGGCAAGTACACGGTCTGTGTCTCCAGCGCCGGGGCCGAGGTCCTTCGGACCGGGGTTTCCGCGCTGGGATGCCAGACCCTGACGTACTGACGGACCGGAGGGTTCCCTCGAACCCTCCGGCCCGGCACGGTCAGTCCCTCGCGGTAGCGTAGGGCTGTGCCTGAAACTGTGCCCGAACCTGTGCCCGTAACCGCTGTGCCCGAAACCGCTGTCCCCGAAACCGCTGTGCCCGAAACCGCTGTGCCCGAAACCGCTATGCCCGCGGACGCCGCACTGACCGTTGCCGGCCTCTCGGAGTCCCAGCTGCTGGGACGCATCTTTCCGCGGCTGACGATCCCGCAGCCCAATGGCGGACCGGCGGCGGCGTCGTACTTGCTGCTGGGGCCGGGGGACGACGCCGCGATTGTCGCGGCGCCGGACGGGCGGACCGTGCTGAGCATCGACACCCAAGTGGCGGACCAGGATTTCCGGCTCGAATGGAACAACGGCTACCGGACCACCGGGTACGACGTCGGCTGGAAAGCCGCGGCGCAAAACCTCAGCGACATCAACGCCATGGGCGCCCGGGCCACGTCCGTTGTGGTCAGCCTGACCATGCCGCCGGAGACCCTCGTCTCCTGGGTGGAGGATTTCGCGGACGGCCTCGTGGCCGGCATCAGGGGCCTGGGGGCTCCGGCCTGCGCGGTGGCCGGCGGCGACCTCGGCCGCGGCCGCGAACTGGCGGTCAGCGTGGCGATCCTGGGGACCCTTGACGGCAAGGAACCCGTCCTGCGCTCCGGGGCCCGGCCAGGGGACACCGTGGCCCTGGCAGGAACAGTGGGCCGGGCCGCCGCCGGGCTGGCGCTGCTGGAGTCGAACGTCCCAGTGGGCGCCCTGACCGCCGGGCAGCGTTCCCTCCTGGACACCCAGTGCAGGCCGCAGCCGCCGCTCGCCGCCGGACCGCTGGCCCGTGAGGCGGGGGCGTCCGCCATGATGGACATCTCGGACGGCCTGGTCCGGGACGGAAACCGCATGGCGGCCGCCAGCCGCGCGGTGCTGAACCTGGACGCCGCCGCCCTGAAGGAGCTGGCCGCCCCGCTGCTGCCGGCGTCGGAGCTGTTGGGGGCAGACCCGCTGGCCTGGGTCCTCGGCGGCGGTGAAGACCACGGGCTGCTCGCCACTTTCCCGGCAGGGGTTCCGCTCCCTCCCGGGTTCACTGCGATAGGCTCGGTAGAGGCCCCTGCACCAACCGAAAGCATGGGAGTAACGATCGCGGGCAGGCCCGCTGACGCTGTGGGATGGGATCACTTTGCAGACTAAGATTGCCGCCAACGCGCAAGCGATGAAGCGGTGGTTGGGCAAGGCGGAAACCACGCTCGGCAACCACAGCGACCGCCTGAACGCCATCAACATCTTTCCGGTAGCCGACGGCGACACCGGCACCAACCTCTACCTGACTGTCCGCGCCGCGGCCCACGCCGCGGACGCCGCCGTGCCGGGACACCCGGACGGGGCGGCGCACGCGGCGCCGGACCCGACCCTGCATGACGTTGGCGCCGTCCTGGCGCAGGCCGGCCAGGTTGCCATGGAGCAGGCCCGCGGCAACTCGGGAACCCTGTTCGCCGTCTTCCTCTGCGCTGCCGCCGAACCCCTGGCCGGGCACACCCGGATCAGCTCACCCCTGCTGGCTGCGGCCCTGAACCGGGCCCAGATCCGGGCCTGGTCCGCGCTGAGTGATCCCGTGCCCGGCACCATGCTCTCCGTCATGGAGGCTGCCGCCCGGGCCGCGGCCGCGGTGGACTCCGCACACGACGGCGATGACAGCAACCAGACCCTGGGCCTGGCCCTGGACGCCGCCGTCGAGGCGGCCCTGGCCGCCGTGGTCCGCACGGAGGAGCAGCTCGCTGCCCTGCAGGCCGCCCACGTGGTGGACGCCGGCGGCGTGGGCATGCTGCTCATCCTGGACTGCCTCCGCTCGGCCGTGCTGGGCGAGGAGCTCCAGAGCGAACTGCTGGACGGACTGCACGGCTACGACGTCCAGGATCCGCATATCCACGTCGGCATGCCGCGCGACGAAGGTGTCGAAGTCATGTGCACCATTTCCCTGTCCCCGCTGGACGCCGCCATGATGCGCCAACGGCTCGACGAAATGGGCGACTCGGTGATCATGAGCCAGGTCGGCGGCGGCGCCGACGCCGCCGGGCTCTACCGCTGGCGCGTCCACGTCCACGTCCTGGATGCGGACCTCGCCGTCGCGCTGATCCGTTCCCTGGGCGAGCCCACGGACATTTCCGTGAGCGAGCTCGCAGTCCCGCGCGACCCGGAGGCACCGGCCGCCACCGTTGCCGCCACCGCAGCCCCTACAGTTGCCACTGCGCGTGCCGCCGAAACCCGAAACCCCGACGGACATGCACGCTGAACTTGAACTGGGCCTGGAGCGCCGCATCGGCAAGCGCTCCGCGGCTGTCATCGAAAAACACCTTGGCATCACCACTGTCGGCGGGCTCCTGAACTATTTTCCCCGCCGCTACCTCAGCCGCGGCGAGCTCACACCCATCAGCGAGGTCCCGCTGGACGAGGAAGTGACCCTGATCGCCCGGGTGGTCTCCAACAGCACCCGGCCCATGCGCGCCCGGCGCGGTTCCCTCACCGACGTCGTGATCTCCGACGACGCCGGCGGTGCCGCTTCCACGCGGGCCGCCGGCGCACTGCCGGGCACACTCAAGGTCAGTTTCTTCAACGGGTTCCGGGCCAAGGCCGAGCTGCAGCCGGGCCGGCGCGCCATGTTTTCCGGCAAAGTCACGCGCTACGCCGGATCCCTCGGCCTGACCAACCCGGATTTCCTGCTGCTGGACGAGGACCCCGAAACACCGGGCATCGACCCCGAGAAACTCGCCGCCATGCCGATCCCGGTGTACCCGGCCACGGCGAAACTGACCAGCTGGTCCATCCAGAAGGTCATCTCGACGCTGCTGGACACCGTGGAACTGGAAACCCTCGGCGACCCGCTGCCCGCCGAGATCGCGGCGCGGGAGAAGTTCCTGCCGGTCGCGGACGCCTACCGGCTGATCCACGCCCCGCAAACACCGGCGGACTACCAGCGCGCCCGCGACCGGTTCCGCTACCAGGAAGCCCTGGTGCTCCAGTCGGCCCTGGCCCGCCGCCGCGCCCAACTCGCCGCCGAAGAAGCGACGGCCCGCCGCCCGGCACCGGACGGGCTGCTGCCCGCCTTCGACCGCCAGCTCCCGTTTACGCTGACCGCCGGCCAGACCGCCGTCGGCAAGACGCTCTCCGATGAGCTCGCCCAGGACTCGCCCATGAACCGGCTGCTGCAGGGCGAGGTGGGCTCCGGTAAGACGATCGTGGCACTGCGCGCCATGCTGCAGGTGGTGGACGCCGGGGGACAGGCTGCCCTGCTGGCGCCCACCGAAGTCCTCGCCGCCCAGCACTATGAATCCATCCGGCGCACGCTCGGACCGCTCTCCCGGGACGGGATGCTCGGCGGGTTCGGCCCGGACGCCGTCCAGGTCACCCTGCTCACCGGCTCCATGCCCACCCCGGCGCGGAAGCAGGCCATGCTCGACGCCGCCTCCGGAACGGCCGGAATCGTGATCGGCACCCACGCCCTGCTCAGCGACAACGTCTCCTTCTACGACCTTGGCCTGATCGTGGTGGACGAACAGCACCGCTTCGGCGTGGAGCAGCGCGACGCCCTCCGGGCCAAGGCCAGCAAACCGCCGCACCTGCTGGTCATGACCGCCACCCCGATTCCCCGGACCGTGGCCATGACCGTGTTCGGCGACCTCGAAACCTCCGTGCTCGATGAGCTCCCCGCCGGCCGCGCCCCGATCTCCACCCACGTGGTGGGGCTCGCGGAACACCCGGGGTGGGCCACCCGGATCTGGTCCCGTTCGCGGGAGGAGATCGACGCCGGCCACCAGGTCTACGTCGTTTGCCCCAAGATCGGCACGGACGACGACGGCGACTTCACCCCGGGCGAGGCCGAACCGACCGCCGCGGACCTCGAAGGCGACAACGGCGCGCGGGAACTCGCCTCGGTCACCGGCGTCGTGGAACATCTCCAGGACGAACCGGCACTCGCCGGGGTGGCTGTGGCGCCCCTGCACGGCCGGCAGGACCCCGTCCTGAAGTCCGAAACCATGGCCTCCTTCACGGCCAACCAGACCAAACTGCTGGTCTCCACCACCGTGATCGAAGTCGGCGTGGACGTCCACAACGCCACGCTCATGGTGATCCTGGACGCTGACCGTTTTGGCATCTCCCAGCTCCACCAGCTGCGCGGCAGGGTGGGCCGCGGCGGGCTGCCCGGAACCTGCCTGCTGGTCACCACCCTGGAGCCGGGCCATCCGAGCCGGCGCCGCCTGGATGCCGTAGCCGCCACCACCGACGGCTTCGAACTGTCCCAGGAAGACCTCAAGCTCCGCAGGGAAGGCGACATCCTGGGCGCCTCGCAGTCCGGCGGGCGCTCCACGCTGAAGCTGCTGCGCGTCCTCGAACACGAGGACGTGATCGCCCGGGCCCGGCAGGACGCCCAGCGGATCGTGGCCGCCGATCCCGCGCTGGCGGGCCAGCCCCGGCTTGCGGCCGCGATCGATGAATACCTGAACCCCGAGAAGGAGGCGTTCCTTGAACGCGGCTAGGACCACAAGCCAGGCAAACACGTCCGCGGGGGTCCGCGCATGAGCCGGATCATTGCCGGGGCGGCCGGCGGCAGCACGCTGAACAGCGTGCCCGGGAACCTGACACGGCCCACCACCGACCGTGTCAAGGAGGCCCTGTTCTCCAGGCTGGACGCCTTCAACGTCATCGCCGGCGCCCGCGTGCTCGATCTGTACGCGGGATCCGGCTCGCTGGGGGTGGAGAGCGGCAGCCGCGGCGCGGACTCCGTGGACCTGGTCGAATTCGACGCCAAGGCAAGCGCCGTCTGCCAGCGGAACGCCGATCTTGTCAACACCGTCACGGGCCGCAAGGTGGTCTCCGTGCACCGTTCCAAGGTCGAATCGTTCCTCGACCGGGCCGCCGGCTCCGCGATCTGGGACCTGGTGTTCCTGGACCCGCCCTACCCCCTGGACGAGCCGGCCCTCGCTGCCGTGCTGGCCAAGCTGGTGCCGCACCTGGGCGAGGGAGCGGTCGTGGTGGTGGAACGGTCGTCCCGGAGCCCCGAACCGGCATGGCCCCAGGGCATGGAACGGTTTGCCGAGAAGAAGTACGGCGAAACCCGGCTGTGGTTCACCGAGCCCGGCGTGGAAGCCGCGGACGCCGTGGAAGCCGTGGACCTGGAAGCCGGGGACTAGCCGGCCAGCGCGTCCAAATCGACGCCGGCGAGCAGCCGGGCCGGATGCGGACCGCGCGCCGTGAGCGCCGCCGTCCAGATCTCCGGCCACGGCCCCTGCGTCCCGGTCAGGATGATGTTCCCGGGGTACCGGCCAGTGAACATTCCGGCCTCCGCGAAGGCCGAGACGTCGGCCATGGCCCGGCGCATGGCCGCGATCTGGCTCCGGACCAGGGTCAGTCCGGGTTCGTCGCCCACGTTGACGATCAACACGCCGCGCGGCGTCAGCCGGGCCGCCGCCTCCTGGTAGAACCCGGTACACGCGATGTGTTCCGGCGCCTCCGGCCCGGAGAAGATGTCCAGGATCACGACGTCGAAGCGCAGGTCCGCCGGAAGCCCGGCGAGGGCGTCGCGGGCATCGCCGATCACCGTGTGCAGCTCGGTTCCCTCCGGCAGGGGCAGCTGCGCGAGCACGAAGTCCAGCAGTTCCCGCTCCAGCTCCACGGCGTACTGAACCGAGCCGGGCCGGGTGGCCTGGATGTAGCGGGCCAGCGTCAGGGCCCCGGCGCCCAGGTGCAGCGCCGTGATCGGCTCGCCCCACGGGGCGGCGAGGTCCACCACGTGCCCGATCCTGCGCAGGTATTCGTAGAAGATGTCCGCGGGGTCGGCCAGGTTGACGTGGGACTGCTCGGCGCCGCCGATGCTCAGCACGAAGCCGCCGTCGGTAAAGGGATCCGGTTCGATTACGGCGTGCTGCCCGGTGGTCCGCAGGAACCGCGAGGCCCCGGGTTGCTGCCCGGCCATGTTCACAGCCTGTCGCGCAAGGTCGCCAGCCGCTCGGCGGCCTCCTCCAGAACGTGCAGCTGCTTGCAGAACGCGAAGCGGAGCAGGCTGCGGGTGCGTTCGGCGCCGTCGGCGTGGCAGAAGACGGGCACCGGGATCGCGGCGACGCCCACGAGGGCCGGCAGCCTGCGGGCCAGCTCCACGGAATCGGTGATCCCCAGCGGTGAGGTGTCCACGTTGACGAAGTAGGTCCCCTGCGGGGTCAGCACGTCGAGGCCGGCCGCGCGCAGTCCCTCGCTGAGGATGTCGCGCTTGTACCGGAGGGTGTCGGCGATGCCGGCGTAAAACTCGTCCGGAAGCCCCAGGCCCACCGCGATCGCGGCCTGGAAGGGCGTGCCGGAACTGTAGCTCAGGAACTGCTTGACCGTCCGGGCGGCGGCCACGAGCTCCTCCGGCCCGGAGAGCCAGCCGATCTTCCAGCCGGTGAAGGAGAACGTCTTGCCGGCCGAGGAAATGGTCAGCGTGCGCTCCGCCGCCCCGGGCAGCGTCGCGACCGGGATGTGCCGCACACCGAACGTCAGGTGCTCGTACACTTCGTCGGTGACGATGACGGCGTCGTATTTCGCGGCCAGTTCGACGACGCGCTCGAGCACCTCGCGGGGGAACACCGCCCCGGTCGGGTTGTGCGGATTGTTGATCAGCACCACCTTGGTGCGGTTGCTGAATGCGGCCTCGAGTGCGACCAGGTCCGGCATGAAATCCGGGGCCAGGAGCGGGGCGGTGACGTGCGTGGCGCCGGAGAGCCCGATGATGGCGCCGTAGGAGTCGTAGAACGGCTCGAAGGTGAGCACTTCATCTCCCGGACCTACCAGCGCGAGCAGGGCGGCGGCGATGGCCTCCGTGGCGCCGGTCGTGACGATGATTTCGGTCTGCGGATCCGGGTCCAGCCCGTAGAACCGCTGCTGGTGCACCGAGATCGCCTCCCGCAGCGGCAGGATGCCCTTGCCGGGCGCGTACTGGTTGGCTCCGGCGGCGATCGCGGCCTGGGCGGCCTCCTTGATCTCCACGGGGCCGTCCTCGTCCGGGAAGCCCTGGCCAAGGTTGATGGCGCCCGTGCTCAGGGCCAGGGTGGTCATCTCCTCGAAGATCGTCACGCCCAGCGAGCCATCGGGGGAGAGCAGGTTGGCGCCGGTTGCGGCGCGCTGCCACGGCAACGGCATGAGGGGGCTCATCGGGTGCCCGCCTTCTCGTCCCGGCCGGTGAAGCTGTCCATGGTGGTGTAGATCCCAAAGACCTTTCCGCCCACGAAGTCCCACGCCCGCACCGGCAGTAAGCCCTTGAGTACTTTCCCCAGCGTGGCCATGGCGGGGGCGATCAGCAGCGGCCGCCCGGCGGCCGTAGCGCGCCATGCCCTGTCCACGGCGTCCTCGGGCGTCATGAGCGGGGTCAGCAGGGGACCGCGGGCTCCCTCGAACATGCCGGTGGAAATGTAGCTGGGGCAGAAAGTGGTGACTTTCAGGTGGCCGTAGCCCTGCTGCTCAAGCTCGAGCCGGAGCGAGTCGCTCCAGCCGATGACGGCCCATTTCGAGGCCGCGTACACGCTCATCCGCGGATTCGAGACCGTGCCGGCGGCGGAGGCAACGTTGAGGATCCGGCGCGGGCGGCCGGCGGCGGCCATCATGTCCGGCAGGAACTCAAGGGTGACGTACATGGGGGCGAGGGCGTTGATGTCCATGGTCAGGGCGATGTCACGGTCCGGGGCGTGGTCCCAGAAGTACGCGCCGCGGACAATCCCGGCGTTGTTCACCAGCAGCGCCAGCGGCCCCTCGGCCCGGGCCTCCCGGGCGGCGCCGGCAATCGCGGCGCGATCCGCCAGGTCCACCGTGCGGGGGACGGCGCGGGCGCCCAGGGCGGCAACTTCAGCGGCGGTGCCGGCCAGGGCATCGGCGTCGACGTCCCAGAGGATCACCACCCCGGCGCCTTCCCGGGCGGCGCGGAGGGCGTAGAGCCGGCCCATGCCGCTGGCGGCACCGGTGACCAGGACCACGCCGCCGTCCACGGTGAAAGGCGGCGCAGTGACAGGCCGCACAGTGAAAGGAGAAGTCGCGCGATTGTTCGATGCTGACATTCAGCCATGTTATCCCGGGCTGCGGCGCGGATACGGTAGGTTCGGAGCATGAGACGCGCTGTTTGCCCTGGCTCTTTTGACCCCATCCACAATGGACACCTGGAAGTCATTGCGCGTGCCGCGGGCCTCTTCGACGAGGTGATCGTGGCCGTGTCCACGAACTATTCCAAGAAGTACCGCTTCAGCCTGGAGGAGCGGATCGACATGGCCAGGGAAACGTTCGCGTCCTTGCGCGGGATTGTGGTTGAACCCGTGGGGGAGGGTCTCCTGGCCGAGTACTGCCGGCAGCGCGGTGTATCGGCGATCGTCAAGGGCCTGCGTTCGTCCTCGGACTTCGACTACGAGCTGCCGATGGCCACGATGAACCGGCAGCTGACCGGTGTCGAGACGGTGTTCCTGCCGGCGGAAAGCCACTACCTGCACCTGTCCTCCACCCTCATCAAAGAGGTCTTCGCCCTCGGCGGGGACGTCTCGGACTTTGTTCCCCGTTCCGTGCTGAAACGGCTGGCCCCGGGCGAGCCGGTCCCGAACCGCGCGCGCAAAGTGTAAGCTTGACCGGTACTCGGCGGCCTGCTGCCGGTTGCGAGGCCCGAATCCGAGGCCGCTTGTGGTGTGAACCGCCGGCGTGCCCCCGGTTTGAGTCCGTCCGGAAGTTCAGGCTAAGATAGTACGTCGGTCATATGTTCAACAGGAGTTCTCATTAAACGAGATGCTAGTTCGCCCTTGGCGTTCGACGTCAAGGACCTCGGACGCAGTCCGGGAAGCATGCGGACGCTGACGGAACATGTACCCGCGCCAAGTGATCTTGGCGTGGCGCTCATTGGCGTGCAGGAAGGCTCGGATGTCGAGCTGGACCTGCGGCTTGAGGCCGTACACGAAGGAATTCTGGTATCAGGAACCGCGCACGTTGAAGTTACTGGCGAATGCGGCCGATGCCTGGATCCCCTTGCGTATGACCAAGAGGTTGATGTGCAAGAACTTTTCTTCTACGAGGATGCTGTGTTCTCCGACGAAG
Organism: Arthrobacter sp. 10T425; assembly: GCF_056393985.1. Taxonomy (NCBI): domain Bacteria; kingdom Bacillati; phylum Actinomycetota; class Actinomycetes; order Micrococcales; family Micrococcaceae; genus Arthrobacter; species Arthrobacter sp. 10T425. The sequence goes on from NZ_JBFTGZ010000022.1 coordinate 15,757, forward strand.
AAGACGAAGAAGAGCAACGTCGAGTCGAGCACGATCTGATCGATCTTGAGCCGGTGTTGCGGGACGCAGTTGTCACCATACTGCCGTTCCAGCCGGTGTGCCGGGAAGACTGCCAGGGCCTTTGCTCCGAATGTGGAGTGCGCCTGGAAGACGAGCCGGGGCATCACCACGAGGTCGTAGATCCTCGCTGGGCCGCCCTGGCTGACTTGGCTAAGCCTGACCGGCAAAACTGATTTGTAAGTGTTTTTCTAGAGAGAAATGAGTTAGCCGTGGCTGTCCCGAAGCGGAAAATGTCTCGCTCGAATACCCGCGCCCGCCGCTCCCAGTGGAAGGCAACTGCCCCCCACCTGGTGAAGACTGTCGAGAACGGCCAGGTCACGTACAGCCTGCCGCACCAGGCAAAGGTCGTTACCGACTCGGCTGGCACTGCGCTGTTCCTTGAGTACAAGGGCCGCAAGGTCGCAGACGTCTAATCCGCCAACAGGCTGAAAAAGATGTCTTCAACTGAAGAGCTTCTGAAGCGTCTCGGTGTCACTATTGACGCCGGGACGCTTCGTCTTGCGCTCACACACCGTTCCTACGCCTACGAAAACGGCGGCATCCCCACCAACGAACGGCTCGAGTTCCTGGGCGACTCCATCCTGGGGTTCTCCGTGACGGACGCGCTGTACCGTGACAACCCCACGCTGCCCGAAGGCGACCTGGCCAAGCGCCGCTCCGCCGTCGTCAGCACCCGGGCGCTGGCCGGCATCGGCCGCAGCATCGGGCTGGGGGAGTACATCTACCTTGGACAGGGCGAAAAGCTCACCGAAGGCAAGAACAAGGCGTCCATCCTGGCGGACACCATGGAGGCGCTGATCGGCGCCACCTACCTCTCCAACGACATCGAGACTGCCCGGCAGCTGGTCATGCGGCTGGTCGGCCCGCTGTTGAAGGACGCCGCCGCCCTCGGCGCGGGCACCGACTGGAAGACTTCCATCCAGGAGCTCGCCGCCAGCCGGCAGCTTGGGACCATCAACTACGCGGTCGACGGCTCCGGGCCGGACCACGCCCGGACGTTCGAGGCCGTGCTGCGGATCGGCGGCACGGACTACGGCACCGGCACCGGCAACTCCAAGAAAGAGGCCGAACAGGAAGCCGCCGCCGACGCCTGGCGCCGGCTGACCGCCCCGTCCGCGCCGGATCCGCAGCAACTGCAGTCCCAGACCGGCAGCTAGGCAGCGGCATTGCCTGAACTGCCCGAGGTCGAGGTGGTCCGGCGCGGCCTGGTGAGCTGGGTGCGCGGCCGGACCATCACCTCCGTCGAGGTGCTGGACCCGCGCTCCCTGCGCCGGCACGCCCTGGGACCGGACGACTTTGCCGGCAACCTTGAAGGCGCGCGGGTCCTGGACGTGGTCCGCCGCGGCAAATTCCTGTGGATGCCACTGGCGGACACGCCCGCCCCGCCCGGAAACGGTGCCCCGGCCGGCGAACCGGCCCCCGCCGTCGCGCTCATGGCCCATCTGGGCATGTCCGGCCAGCTGCTTATGCAGGACCCCGGCGTTCCGGACGAAAAACACCTGAAGGTCAGGCTGCGGCTCAGCCCAGCCGACGGCATGCCCGAACAGCTCCGGTTCGTGGACCAGCGCATCTTCGGCGGCCTGTTCCTGACCACGCTGATCCCCACCGACGACGGCGGCCCCGGCGGCCTCGCCGAAACGCCGCTGCCGCTCATCGCCGAGGAAGCCGCGCACATTGCCCACGACCCGCTGGATCCCTGGTTCTCCTTCGAGACCTTCTACCGGCGCCTGCGGGCCCGCAAAACCGGGCTCAAGCGGGCGCTGCTGGACCAGGGCCTGGTCTCGGGGATCGGCAACATCTACGCGGACGAGGCCCTCTGGACGGCGCGGCTGCACTACGCCCGGCCCACCGACACCCTGCGCCGACCCGATGCGCTGCGGGTCCTCGACGCCGCCCGTGCGGTCATGACGGATGCCCTGGCCGCCGGCGGCACGAGCTTCGATTCGCTCTACGTCAACCTCAACGGAGCCTCCGGGTACTTCGACCGTTCCCTGAACGCCTACGGCCGGGAGGGGCTCGAGTGCAAGCGCTGCGCCGCCGCCGGCCGGGTCAGCCGGCTCCTGCGGGAACAGTTCATGAACCGGTCCTCGTACACCTGCCCCGTCTGCCAGCCCCGGCCGCGGAACGGGCGCTGGTAGGGGGCGTCCGGGCGTAGTGCCCGGCCAGCCTCGCCAGGCCCTCGTCAAGCGAAACGGCGGGGGCCCAGTTGAGGAGTTCACGGGTCTCGCGTTGGTCGAACCAGTGGGCCGTGGAGAGCTGCTCAGCGAGGAATCTGGTCATCGGCGGCTCCCCGGCCCGGCCGGACCGGGACCACACCTTCTCCACCACCGATCCCGCAGCCCGCGCGAGACTGCCCGGCACCGTCCACGACGGCGCAGGGACGCCGCCCGCGGCGCAAATGCCCGCCAGCAGCTCACCAACCGGGCGGGGTTCGCCGTTGCTGACCACGAGCGCCCGGCCGTGGATGTGCTCCATCCGGTCAAGCGCGGCGACGATGGCCGAAGCGGCGTTGTCCACGTAGGTCGTGTCGATCAGGGCCGCACCGGCGTCGAGCAGCGGCAGGCGGCCGCGGCTGGCACGTTCCAGCACCCGTTCCACCAGCTGGGTGTCACCCGGGCCCCAGACGATGTGCGGGCGCACCGCCGTGACCCGGAAACCCGGCGAGTCCGCGGCCAGCGCCAGCAGTTCGGCCTCGGCCTTCGTGCGGGAGTAGTCACCGTGCGCGCGGGCCGGGTCCGCCGCCTCGGCGCCCAGCCCGGCGATGGCGGCCCCGGAATTGGCCACGGACGGGGAGGAAACAAACACCAGCTCCCGCACACCGGCCTCGCGGGCGGCCCGGAGCAGGCGGCGCGTGCCTTCGACATTGACCTCGTCGAACTCCGCGGCACGGCCCGTGAAGGACACCTTCGCGGCCAGGTGGATGACGCCCTCGGCGCCGGAGACGGCGCGGCGCACGGCGGCCTCGTCCGCAACGGACCCTTGGAGGTCCGTTACGCCGTCGACCCCGGAGGGGCGGCGCTGGAACGTGCTGACGGCATGGCCCTGCCGCACCATCAGACGTGCCACCTCCCGCCCGAGCAGCCCGCTCGCGCCGGTGACGAGGACCCTCATGGCGTGCCCGGACGGCCGCCGGCCAGCACCGCCGAAGCCCACCGGGCCACGCGGCTCCGGTCGATCTTGGCGTTGTGGCGGATGTCGGTCGGCTGGCAGGGGACAGCGAGCACGGCGGAGACACTGACCCCTGCCGCGCGGGCGGCGTCCCGTACGCGGCCCGCCAGCTGCGGCGCGGCGGGACCGGCCCGGCGGACCGGCGGAACTGTTTCGACGACGGCGACGACAGCCTGGGTCCCGGACGGACCGACCCCGACGACGGCTGCCATCCCGACGTCGTCCAGGCGTTCGATGGCCTGCTCGGCGCCCACCGGCGTCACCACGGCGCCCGGGGCCGTCACGACGTGCACGAGGCGTCCTTCCACCCAGAGCCGGCCGGCGGCGTCGAGGTGCCCCACGTCGCCGGTGCGGTGCCATCCGGCCGTGCGGACGCTCTCGCGCTGGGTCAGCCAGAGCCGGTCGTAGGCTTCTTTCACGTGCGGGGCGCTGACGAGGATCTCCCCGCTCACTCCGGCCTCCCTGACGGGCTCGTTCCCGGGTGCGGTGCCGTCCGCGGCCAGCGGGATGATGGCCACGCGGGCGCCCTGCACCGGCCGGCCCACGCACACGCCGTTGCCGGCGCCTGCCATGGTTCCGGCGGCGGCGTCGGCCGCGGCGGCACGGATCTGTTCGAGGCTGATGTCCGTGACGGGCAGCGCCTCGGTCATCCCGTACGGGGTGTGCAGCGAGGCGCGCGGCAGCAGCCGCTGCACCTCTGCGAGGAGGGCTTCAGGGACCGGCGCGCCGGCGGAGAGCAGCAGCTCCACGCGCCCCAGCGCCTCGTGTCCGGCCCGGCTCAGGCCGGCCCGGGTGGCCAGGACGTTGCGCAGCGCCGCGGGCGAGGCGAAGACCACCGTGGCGTCGATGGCTGCTGCGGCGTGCGCCAGCGCGCTGGCCGTCAAGGTGCGGGGGGCGGTGACGTCCATGGCGGGCGTCACCGAAACGGCTCCGAGCGCCGGTCCCAGCAGGGCGAACGGCGCGAAGCCCGCCACCAGGCGTGCGCCCGGGCGGATCCCCAGCGTCGCGGCCACGGCATCGCGCATCGCCGCCAGCCGCCGGTGCGTGTAGACCACGCCCTTGGCGGGCCCGGTGGAACCGGAGGTGAACAGCACCGCGGCGGGGGCGCCCGGGTCCGGAACCGGGGCCGTGCCCGGGCGGGGCAGTCCGGGGCTGAGGCCGGCTCCGCGGCGGGCAAGGGCAGCGAGGGAGGTCTCGACGGCGAGGAGCCGGCGGCGGCGGGCCGGCAGGTCCCGCACACTGATGCGCCGCCCCGGCCAGCCAAGTACCGAGGCGGCCGCCAGGGCCTTGTCGATTCCGATGAGGAAGTCCGGGGTGGCGCCCTTCACCGCACGGCTCAGGCCGCGGGTGCCCAGGCCGGCGTCGGCCACGATGACCACCGCGCCGAGCCGCAGGCAGGCGTAGAGGACCACGGTCAGGTCCACGCCCGGGGGAACCATCAGGCTCACCCGGGTGCCGTTCCCTACACCGGCGTCCTGCAGGCCCGCCGCGAGGGCGGCGATGTTCTGTTCGAGCTCCTGCCAGCTGAGCGAACGGGCGACGCTGCCGTCCGTGGCCATTTCCGCGACGGCGGTATCCCCGGCCGCCGGTCCCGCCGCCAGCTCGGCGAGGGGCGCCCAAAGGGGCGGGACCCCGGCGCCGGGCTCCAGGGGCCCGGCCCCGAATTCCAGCATCGAGTCGTCGGCCGGGCCGTCGGCCGGCCCGCTGTCCGGCCCGCACTCCGCCAGCCACTCGAAGACGGGCGCGGCGATGTCCCGGTCTTCCGCGACCAGGTGGCCGGCACCCTCGAAGCGGTGAACTTTCGCGTCCGGCAGCCGGCCGATGAGGTCCTTGAGGTACCGGTCGGAAAAGATCGGATCGCGCGGGCCCCAGAGCATCAGGGCCGGAACCCCCAGCCCGCGCACCCCTTCCGCGACGCGGCTGAGCGTGGGGAAGCTGGGATGGGACGCGTCGGCGGGAATGTCCGCGACAAAGTTCCCCACGCCGGCGCGTCGGCCGGCGCCGCGGTAGGGGGCCATGAAGGCGCCACGGACATCCGCGGTGAGCGGCGGGCGGGCCAGGGCATGCGTCACGCGCAGGAAGCTGTCCGTCCCCGTCGTTCCCCAGCGGTGCACGGCAGGGTGCAAGGCAAGCCGCAGCGCAGGCGGGATGCGGGCGCCGGAGGGCTGGTGCACGGCCGTGTTGGTCAGCACCACGCCGGCGAGCTGCTGCGGATGGGCCACGGCCCAGCCCAGGCTGATCACGCCGCCCCAGTCGTGGCCGACGGTGACGACCGGCCCGTCCAGGCCGAGCGCCGCGGTGAGGTCGCCCAGGTCGTTGATCCGGTCCTCCAGGCGCCGGAACGTGCCGGTGCGCTCGGAGAAGCCCATGTCCAGCTGGTCCACGGCCACCACGCGCCACGGATGTGCGGGGTCGGATCCGGCGGCCAGCAGGGTCCGCCACAGGTAGGACCACGTCGGGTTGCCGTGCACGCACAGCAGGGTGCCGGCAGGAGTCAGGCCGCGGCGCGCGAGCTGGGCACCGTTGTCCAGCAGGTGCCAGCGGCGCACGGTGCCGGGCTCATCCGCGGCGGAGGTGGACGCCACATCGATCTCGCGCGACCATTCGGGGTCGACGCCGGGCCAGTCGGCGGCTACCAAACGATTTCCACCATGGCGGTGTTCAAGCCGGAACCGACGCCCATGCACAGCACGCGGTCCCCGGCGGCGAGAGTCTGCGCTTCGGCCGCGAGGGTCATGGGGAGCGAGGCCGGGCCCACATTGCCCCAATGCGGGAACGTGATCGGCACCTTGTCCGGGTCCAGGTCAATGGCGTTGATGATGGCCTGGGTATAGGCATTGCTCACCTGGTGCGTGACGTACCGGTCCATCGAGGCCCAGTCCCACTCCGGCTGGGCCTCGTGCCAGGCATCGACCACGAGCTGCAGGCCGCCGTCGAGCAGGCCTTTGGTGTCGGTGGCCATGCCGTCAATGCTGCCCACGCACAGTTCATGGTGCTCGGTTCCGGCACGCATCACGCCGCCGAGGACCCGGTGCGCCCCGGGGTGCTCGTCCGCCGGGCCCAGGACGGCCGCAGCGGCTCCGGAGCCGAGCGTCAGTGTGGCGAACTCGCGGTTGAAGTCCTCGCGGGTCGTCTCGGGCCGCTGCAGCCGGGCCAGGGTGGCCTCCTGCGTTGGCTGGGCGTCTTCACCGTTGACGATCATCGCGTACTTGATCTGGCCGGAGTCGATCATGTTGGCCGCCAGGGTCATGCCGTTGACGAATCCAAGGCAGGCGTTGGCCAGATCAAAGTTCATGGCCGACGACGGCAGGCGCAGTCCGTGGTGGATCTTCACCGCGACGGACGGTTCGAGGTTGCGCCGCGTCACGGAGGTGTTGATCAGCAGGCCAATCTCGGACGCTTCGATGCCGGACTCGGCCAGGGCCTTTGCACCCGCCTCGATGGCGGCGTCGTCGAACGATGTCCCGGGGGCCCACCAGCGCCGGTGCGTGATGCCCGCGACCCGTTCGAGCAGTTTCGGGGGGACCCTCAGCCGCCGCAGGGTCGAAGCCAGCCTGCGGTCGAAATCCATGGAACTGACGATCGTCGGAGCTTCGACGCTGCTTACCGAAAGTAGAGCGGTGTTGCTGTGCCGGAATGTTGCATTGCCTACCAATTCAAGCCCCTCTTCATGTCCGTCCTGCGCTCCGGCGGTGGCCGCTCACAAGCCCGAGAGCTTAACTATGCCCCGTGAAGGTCAATTCCCGCATATGCGGCCTCAGCCATCTGCGGCGGCTTCGCGCTGGTTCTGCGCGGAATGGCCGCAGATGCGCAGTAGATTGTAAGTATCCGGGGCCGCCCCGGAACCCCCGTGTCCGTCCGAATCATGCTTTCGTCGGACAGCGGACCAGTCCGCCGACCAGGAGAACCGAAGCGCCTTGCACCTGAAAAGTTTGACCGTCCGGGGATTCAAGTCGTTCGCCTCGGCGACGACCTTTGAATTCGAACCGGGCGTCACCGCCGTGGTGGGCCCCAACGGCTCGGGCAAATCCAACGTGGTGGACGCGCTGGCGTGGGTCATGGGCGAACAGGGAGCCAAGACCCTCCGCGGCGGCAAGATGGAAGACGTGATCTTCGCCGGCACCTCGGGCCGGCCGCCCCTGGGGAGGGCGCACGTCTCGCTGACCATCGATAACAGCGACGGCGCCCTCCCGATCGAATACAGCGAGGTCACGATCTCGCGCACGCTGTTCCGGACCGGCGGCTCGGAATACGCCATCAACGGCGCGGGATGCCGGCTGCTCGATATCCAGGAGCTGCTCTCCGACTCGGGCCTGGGCCGCGAGATGCACGTGATTGTCGGCCAGGGCCAGCTGGACAAGGTCCTGCACGCCACCCCCGAGGACCGGCGCGGCTTCATTGAGGAGGCCGCCGGCATCCTCAAACACCGCCGCCGCAAGGAAAAGACGGTCCGCAAACTCGAAGCCATGCAGGCCAACTTGTCCCGGCTCAGCGACCTCACCGGCGAAATCCGGCGGCAGCTGACCCCGCTGGGCAAACAGGCCGAGGTGGCCCGGCGCGCCCAGAGCGTCCAGTTCGAGGTCCGTGACGCCCGCTCACGGCTCCTGGCCGACGACCTCGTTGCGCTGCAGTCCGCGCTGGCGCAGGACGTGGCGGATGAATCGGCGCTCAAGGCACGCCGCGCCGTCGTCGAACGCGACCTCGAGGCCGGGCGGCAGCGCCAGGCCGTCCTCGAAGGGCTCGCAGCCGAGGCCACGCCCGCGCTGAACGCCGCGCGGGAGAACTGGTATTCGCTTTCCACCGGGCGCGAACGGCTCCGTTCCCTCGGTTCGCTCGCAGAGGAACGCCGCCGCCTGCTCGGCGCCGCGGACGTGGTTCCGGACACCGGCCGGGACCCGGACCAGCTGGAGCAGCAGGCCGCCCGCGTCCGCGACGAGCAGGCCGGGCTGGAACGGCAGATCCTGGACCGCACCGAGGCCCTGGACGCCGCGACAGCCGCCAAACACGACGCCGAACAGGCCGCCGCCGCCGAGGACAAGCGGCTCGCGGCCCTGCTCCGCGCCGCCGCGGACCGGCGTGAAGGCCTGGCCAAGCTCGCCGGGCAGGTCGGCGCGGCACGGTCCCGCGTCGAGTCTGCCCAGTCCGAGCTCGGCCGCCTCCGCGAATCGCAAAAGGCGGGCGAGGAGCGCCGCCGGCAGGCGCACAGCGAGTTCACGGCCCTGGAAGCGCAGGTCGCAGGGGTCGAGGACGGCGAGGAATCGCTCGACGCCGATTACGAGGCCGCGAGCGAGGCCCTCGAAACCATCATCGCCGAAATTGACGCCCTGAAGGCGGCCGAGCGCGAAGGCGAGCGGGAACGTGGCGCCCTTATGGCCCGCCGCGATGCCCTCCAGCTGGGCCTGAACCGCAAAGACGGCTCCGGGCATGTGCTCGGCGCGGCAGCCGGGGACCTGGCCGACGGGGTCCTGGGATCGCTGGCATCCATGATCACCGTGGATCCAGGATTCGAGGCCGCCGTCGCCGCCGCACTCGGCAGCGCGTCCGACGCCGTGGTGGTCCGGGACCAGCAGACGGCCGCCGCTGCCGTGCGGCTGCTGCGCGCGGACGACGCCGGCCGTGCCGCGCTGCTGCTGGCCGGCCCCCCGGCCGGGTCCCCGCCGCCGGTGGCCGATGCGCTGACGGCCGATGCATTAACCGGCGGCAGCACGCTTCCCGCGGGCGCGCGCTGGGCTGTGGATCTGGTGGATCTTGTGTCGGCTGCGGCACCGGACGCCGCCGGCCTGCCGCTGCCCGCCCTGCTGGCCGGCGTCGCCGTCGTCGAGGACCTGGATGCCGCAGCGCAGCTGATCGCCGCGCGTCCCGAGCTGACCGCCGTGACCCGGACCGGGGACGTCTTCACGGCGCTGACCGTGACCGGCGGGTCCGCGTCGGCGCCGTCGCTGCTGGAAGTCCAGGCCGCCGTCGACGACGCCGCGTCGAAGCTGGCCGCCGTCACCGCCGCGCTCGAACGCAACCGCTTCGCACTCTCCACCGCCCGGACCCGGCGCGCCGAAGCCCGGGACCGTGCCGACGCGGCCCTCGCGAAACTCCACGATTCCGACGCGAAACTCGCGGCCGTCGCCGAACGCCTGGGCCACCTGAACGCGGTGCTGCGCAGCGCCGTCGCCGAAAGTGATCGGCTGGCCGCGTCCCTGGCCAGGGCTGAGGCCCAGATTGTCAGCGAACAAGGTGCGCTGGAAGCGGTGGCGGCCCGGCTCGCCGCGGCCTCAGAGGCCCCCGCGGAGCAGGAACCTTCCCCGGAGCACCGGGATGCCCTGGCACTGGCCGCCTCGCTGGCCCGCACGGCCGAAATGGAAGCCAGGCTCGCCCTGCGCAGCGCCGAGGAACAGCTCACGGCCACCCGCAACCGGGCGGCGTCGCTGGAACGGGCCGCCGCCACCGAACGCCGGGCCCGCGAGGAAGCGGCGGAACGGGCCCGCCGCCGCCGGCTCCAGGCCCGGCGCGCCGCCGCCGTCGCCGTCGCCGTGCAGCAGGTCATCGGATTCATCGACGTGTCCGTCGAGCTGGCCCGCCGCGAGCGGGACAGCGCCGAGGAACGCAGGGACGCCATGGACCTTGAACTGGCCGGGGTCCGCAGCGGCAACGACGCACTGGCCCGCGAACTGGCCGAACTCACCGACTCCGTGCACCGCGACGAGCTCGCCCGCACGCAGCAGCGGCTGCGGATCGAGGCGCTGGAACTGAAGAGCGTGGAGGAGCTCGGGCTGACTGCCGGGCAGCTCGTGGCCGACTACGGACCGGACCTGCCCGTCCCGGTCCCTGCCGGCGACTCGGCGGACAAATGGGCCGCACTGCGCGCCCCGGTGGACCAGGACGGACGCGAGATTTCCGACGGCAAGCCCTTCGTCCGTGCGGAACAGGAAAAGCGGCTCAAACGCGCCGAACGCGACCTCGCGGCCCTGGGGAAGGTCAACCCGCTGGCGCTCGAGGAGTTCGCCGCGCTTGAGGAGCGCCACCAGTTCCTCAGCACCCAGCTCGAAGACCTGAAGTCCAGCCGCAAAGACCTGCTGGACATCATCAAGGAAGTCGACGACCGCGTCCAGAAGGTCTTCGCCGAGGCCTTCGAGGACACCTCCCGGCAGTTCGTCCGCGTCTTCGCCCGGCTGTTCCCCGGCGGCGAGGGCCGGCTGGTCCTGACCGACCCCACCGACATGCTCACCACCGGCATCGAAGTCGAAGCCCGCCCGGCCGGCAAGAAAATCAAGCGGCTCTCGCTGCTTTCCGGCGGCGAACGCTCCCTGACGGCCGTGGCGCTGCTGGTGGCCATCTTCAAGGCACGGCCCTCGCCCTTCTACGTCATGGACGAGGTCGAGGCCGCGCTCGATGACACCAACCTGGGCCGCCTCATCACCATCTTCGAAGAACTCCGCGAATCCAGCCAGCTGATCGTCATCACGCACCAGAAACGCACCATGGAAGTCGCCGACGCCCTCTATGGCGTCACAATGCGCGGCGACGGCGTCTCCACGGTGATCAGCCAGCGGCTCAGTGCGGAGATCTAGGCAAACGTCCAGGTCCCGGCACGACGGCGCCCGCGCGCAACAAAAGCGCTGGCCACGGCCCATTTGGGGTTTGTGAGAAGCTAGGGGAGTGAACGATATCCTCCCCATCATTCTGCCCATTTTCGCTGTCCTGGTGGTCCTCGGTGTGCTGATCCCGGTGCTCATGAAGACCCGGAAGAGCGCCAAGACCTACACCGGCCCGCGTGACGCAAACGACCCCGTGCAGGCCCCGGGAGCCGGAACCCTTGTGGAGGACCGTCCCGCGCAGGCGCCGGCACCGGCACGGACCTCGCCGGACGGCGTCGAACTCGAAGAACCAACCCTCGAAGTTCCGGACGACGCAGCCGGGCTGGAAACCGTCCCGGTGGAAACCCCGCTGCCGGTGGCCGGGCGGCTGATGCGGCTGCGCGAGCGGCTGGTCAAGTCCAACAACATCCTCGGCAAGGGGCTCCTGGCCCTGCTCTCGGCAGACAAGATCGATGAAAACGTCTGGGATGAGGTCGAGGAAACCCTGCTGCTGGCCGATCTCGGCACCGAACCGACCATGCAGCTCGTGGACTCGCTCCGCGAACGCGTCAAGGTGATGGGCACCCGGGACCCTGAGCACGTCAAGGCCCTGCTCCGGGAGGAACTCATCAAGCTCGTGGATCCGACCATGGACCGGAGCCTGAACGTCGAGCGCCACGGCGACAAGCCCGCCGTCATGATGGTTGTCGGCGTCAACGGCGTTGGCAAGACCACCACCGTGGGCAAGCTGGCCCGCGTGCTCGTGGCCGAGGACAAGGACGTGCTGCTGGGCGCGGCGGACACCTTCCGCGCCGCCGCCGCCGAGCAGCTGGCCACGTGGGGCCAGCGCGTCGGCGTGCCCACCGTGAAGTCGGACATCGACGGCGCGGACCCGGCCTCGGTGGCCTACGAGGCCGTCAAGGCCGGCATCGACCAGGAAGTCGACGTCGTCATGATCGACACCGCGGGGCGCCTGCAGAACAAGGTGGGCCTCATGGACGAGCTCAGCAAGGTCAAGCGGGTCATCGAAAAGCTGGCCGAGGTGGACGAGGTGCTGCTGGTCCTGGACGCCACCACCGGCCAGAACGGACTCAACCAGGCCCGGGTGTTCTCCGAGGTCGTGAACATCACCGGGATCGTCCTGACCAAGCTGGACGGCACCGCCAAGGGCGGGATCGTCGTCGCCATCCAGAAATCCCTCGGAGTCCCGGTGAAGCTGATCGGCCTGGGCGAAGGCGCCGACGACCTCGCGCCGTTCGACGCTGAAGGCTTCGTGGATGCGCTGCTGAACTAGCCCGCACCGCAACAAAAAGAGTGCCCCGGTCCTGTCTGGCCAGTTCAGACGGGACCGGGGCACTCTTTGTTCAAGCGGCTAGTACTTGAAGTTCAGGACCGTCACTGTGCCGGCCGTCAGCTTGAACTGCTGCGTCTGGGACTTGTACGCGAAGCCGGGCACCGTGGCGCGCTTGGCGAGGGGCGTGGGCTCGGCCTTGGCGCCATCGATCACGGTCTGGTCCTCGGCTGCGTAGCTGGGTCCGCTGAGCTGGGTCATGGTCCCGGTGACCGGTTTGCCCGGAAGGTTCAGGGTGACGGAAGTCTGCGCGGCCTTTTCGGGGTCGTTTTCGTTGATGATCACCACGCTGGTGCTGCCGTCGGCGTTCTGCAGCGCGTAGCTGAACGCCGGGCCGCCTCCGGCGCTGTTCACTTTCATGAACTTGCCGGCCTCGAGCTCGGCCACCATGGAGATGCCGAAGAAGTTGGCCCGGCCGGACATCTGGCCGTTGCCGAACGGGTAGGCCCCGGCGCTGCAGATGGCGGACAGGGGCGGGCCGCCCTTGCAGGTCAGCAGCGAGCTGTGGAAGCCGATTCGGGTGATGCCCAGTTGGGCGGCGGTGAGGGCATAGTCTGCCGCCCAGAGCGCAGATGCGTGGGTGCGGGAGGTCTCATTGGAACCGGGGCACGCCGAGATCCCGGTTTCCGGAATCCAGGTTTCCAGGCCGGCGGCCTGACCCACCGCGAGGGCCGCCTTCTGGTAGTTGACGCCACGGTCGTGCATCGTTCGGCTCATCGCGTTTGCCAAGGTAGGCGAGTCCTGGGGCAAGCTGCCGTCACAGTTGGAGAGCGGGTAGTGGTGGAACGTCAGGATCTTCTTCTGCGGGAGGTCCGCATCGACGAACGGCTGCCACCACTTCTGGTCGTAGGCGCCCGGGCCGGAGATGGGCACGTTCGGCGCCACTGCATAGATCGCGTTGGCGTAGTCCTTCAATTCCCGAATGTACTGATCCAGGCTGTAGCCGCTGCCGGACTTCACATCGTTGAACACGAAGCCGTTGGGCTCATTGCCCACAGTGATGCTCAGCAGCCGGTCGCCGAGGATCGCCGAGGCGTTTTTGGCCATGTCCGCAGCCCGCGCCGGGTTGTAGTGGCCCAGATCCACTGTGAGGCTGACCCTGGCGTCGCCGGCGTCCAGCAGGGTCTTGAGCCGGACCAGGTCTGCCGGGCCCACAGCCTTGACCGGGTGCGTCTTGTCACCCTTGTAGTCGGCGGGGACGGCCTCGCCGGTGGAGGTCCAGAAGAAACGCCGGTCCACGGCGTTGCCGCCGAAACGCAGGACCGGCTGGTCGATCTCCTTGAGCAGCTTGACCATCGACGCGTTGTCGCTGCTGAGGTCGGGATCGGCCAGATCCGTGGCCTCCAGGGAAATTCCCGCCATGCCCTTGTTCAGGGAAGTGCCCACGAGGTCGCTGGAGACATCGACCTTGAGGGGCTCAACCTTTTCCAGCGGCGACCCGGCCGGCGGACCCGGCTGCGCGTAATAGGTGACGGTCGGGCCCACCTCGGCAGGGGCGAGCGCCGGTGCCGACTGGGCCGGGGAAGAAGCGGCCGGCGGGGCCGGCGTCGGGTTTCCGAGGGCGAGGGGAACCAGTACTGCTGCGGCGACGGCGATAATTCCGGCGCCGGCGATCAGCCCTGCGCGCTTCCTGTTTCCCGCGCTTGTGCCCGCACTCTTACCGGGGTTTGCGGGTTGGGCGGGGTCGGGGCTTTCGGCTTTCCCGGGGGAAGAGTCGAATTTGGCCATGGGGGATTACCTCCGGAAGTTTGTGGCACGTGCCCCCAGCTTAGCCAAGGGCGAAGGCCGCCGCTGACCGGAAGGCCCTGGACAACGTCCCGTGCACGGTCCCGGACAAGATCCCGGCGGAGGCGCCGCCCGGAGCGGACCAGCGGCGGCAACGCCGCAGGTCAGGCGCGGTCCGGGGCCGGCCGGCGGAACGTTTCGCGGGCCGGCAACCACACTGCGGCGGCGGCCAACAGGATGCCGCCAGTGACCCCAAAGGCCCAGCCGTAGCCCAGCCGGTCCGCCAGCAGCCCGGCCACCACCGGTCCGACAATTGCGCCGCTGTCGGAAGCCATCTGGAAGACGGCCAGGACGCGGCCGCCCGAGCGCTCGTTGCCGATCACGTCGGCGATGGCGGCCTGCTGGGCCGGTCCGAGCAGCCCGGAGCCGATCCCGGCGCAGGCGGAGGCGAGCAGGAACCAGGGCAGCTGGTGGGTGAAGCCGATGGCCGCCGTGGCGGTGCCGGTGACCAGCAGCCCGGCCAGCAGGAGCGGCTTGCGGCCGAGGCTGTCCGCGAGCCGGCCGGAAAACGTCAGCGCCACCGCGTTGCCGCCGGCAAACACCGCCAGGGCCCAGCCGGCCGATTCCGGACCGGCGCCGAGCGCAACGACGGCGAAGAGCGGCACTGTGGCCATCCGAACCCCGAAGGTGGCCCAGCCGTTGGCAAAGCTCGAAAACAGGCCGGCCCGGTAGGCGCTGTCCCGCAGCGCGTCCCGCAGTTCCATCGCAGGGGCCGTGGCGCCGGGCTGCCGCGAGGCGGCGGGGACATGGCTGAGCTGGGTCTGCACCACGACGGCGGCCAGCACCAGGGCCCCCGCGTAGGCCAGGAACGGCACCCGCAAGCCGAAGCTGGCGAGCATCCCGCCGACGATTGGGCCGCAGACGTTGCCGATCAGGAAGGCGGAGGCATAGGCCCCGGAGACCCGGCCGCGGCTTTCCGGCGGCGCGAGGCGGACCACGAGCGCCATGGACGCCACCGTGAACATCACCGAGCCAGCCCCGCCGAGGCCGCGGAAGACCAGCAGCTGCCAGTAATTCTGGGCGAAGGCGCAGGCGGCCGTGGACACCGCGACGATCAGCAGCCCGGCCACATAGACCGGCCGTTCGCCCAGCTTCACGATCAGGGTGCCCGCGGCCGGTGCGAAGACGAGCCGCATGAAAGCGAAGATGCTCACGATCACGGCCGCGGCGGTCGCCCCGACGTCGAACGTGGTGGCGAACTGGGGCAGAACCGGTGCCACGAGGCCGAAGCCGATCGCAATCAGGAAGGCCGCCACCAGCATCACCTTGATGTCCCGGGGCAGCCGGGAACGGCCCGGGGCCCGGGAGGGCACCTCGGCTGCGGCGTCGCCGGCGGGGCGGGAGGTCTTGCTCATAATGCGTTCGTCCTTGGGAAGATGCGGTGCCGGCTGGCGGCGGGTCCAACAAGTGCGGGAATAATCCGCTGAAACATAACCGTAACAAGTGTGAGATGCACCATTTACGTCCGGGAGGTTCTTGTAACAACCCGGCAATGTAAATCCTCCGCCAGCGAAACACGGCCCCGCGAAACTCTTTCTAGAACGCAAATAAATGCGTTGGGACCGGCGGACTACTCCGCACCTAATAGCAAGAGAGGACGTAGACCATGGAACTCACCGCAGGTCTCGTTTGGCTCCTGGTCGCCGCGGCACTCGTGCTGTTCATGACCCCGGGCCTGGCATTCTTCTACGGCGGCATGACCCGCGCCAAGTCGGCTTTGAACATGATGATGATGAGCTTCGTCGCCATTGGAACCGTCGGCATCATGTGGATCCTGTGGGGCGCTTCGATGGCTACGACCAACGAAGACAACTTCTACCAGATCTTCGCCAACCCGTTCAGCCACTTCGGCCTGCACAACTTCACCGAACCGGCCGACCTGCTCAAGGTCGGCTACGCGGCCACGTTCGCGATCATCACGGTGGCCCTGATCTCCGGTGCGGTCGCCGACCGCGCCAAGTTCTCCGCATGGGTGGTCTTCACCCCCATCTGGGCCACCCTGGTCTACGCGCCGATGGCCTTCATGGTCTGGGGCGGCGGACTCTTCTCCGCGAATGGCTGGTTCGGCCAGACGTTCGCGCCGGTCATCGACTTCGCCGGCGGCACCGTGGTCCACATCAACGCCGGCGTCGCGGGCCTGATTCTGGTCCTGATCATCGGTAACCGCAAGGGCTTCGGCAAGGACCCGAACCACCGCCCGCACAACATTCCGTTCGTCATGCTCGGTGCCGCAATCCTGTGGTTCGGCTGGTTCGGCTTCAACGCCGGTGCCGCTGCCACTGTGGAGCAGGCCGGCCTGATCTGGATCAACACCCTGGCCGCCCCGGCCGCAGCCATGCTCGGCTGGCTCGCCGTGGAGCGCTTCCGCGACGGTCACCCGACCTCCCTCGGTGCCGCGTCCGGCGTGGTCGCCGGCCTGGTCGCCATCACCCCGGCCTGCGCCAACGTCTCCCCGCTGGGTGCGATCGCCCTCGGCGTCGTTGCCGGTGTGGCTTCGGCGCTCGCCGTCGGCCTGAAGTTCAAGTTCGGCTACGACGACTCGCTCGACGTCGTCGGCGTACACCTCGTCTCCGGTGTTGTCGGCACGGTCGCAATCGGCTTCCTGGCCACCCCGACCCAGGGCGCCGCGGGCCTGTTCTACGGCGGCGGCACCACGCAGCTGGTCGCCCAGACCCTCGCGGCAATGATGGCCATCGTCTTCACCGCCGTGATGACCTTCATCATTGCCTTCCCGATCCACAAGCTCATGGGCTTCCGGGTTTCCCAGGAACAGGAAGTTGTCGGTGTGGACCTGAGCCTGCACGCAGAGACCGCCTACGAGTTCGGCGTCGGCGGGCACGGCGGCAGCTTCCAGCCGCTGCACGAACTGATCACGGGCAAGCCGATGGGCGGCGAGCCGCAGGAGGAAGGCGCAGCCGCCGAAGTGCCGGTGGACGCCGCGTCCAACGGCAAGCAGAACGCAACGGGCAAGGAAAGTGTGGGGGCATGAAACTGATCACGGCAATCGTCCGACCGGAAAAGCTTGAGGCTATTCGCGAAGGCCTGGAAGCCTACGGTGTGCAGGGCCTCACGGTCAGCGCAGCCAGCGGCTACGGCCGGCAGCGCGGCTACACCGAGGTGTACCGCGGGGCCGAGTACAACGTGGACCTGCTGCCAAAGATCCGGGTGGAAGTCCTGGCCACCGACGAACAGGCGGACGACATCCTGGATGTCATCATCGCCAGTTCCAACACCGGCCGGGCCGGCGACGGCAAAGTCTGGACGATGGATGTGTTCGAGGCTGTCAGGGTCCGTACCGGAGAGCGTGGTTCGGCAGCGATCTAGCTGCCCCGCTCCACTCCCGGAACGGGAGACAGGCAGGGCGTTGACACGGCACTGACACAGCGGGCCGGATACCTGGGAAGGTATCCGGCCCGCTGTGTCGTTGCTGCTTGTGTCGTTAGTGCTGTGTCGTTAGTGCTGTGTCGTTGCTGCTGTGTCGGCCCGGCGTGCCGCGGGATCCGCGCTGGCCCTGCCGCGACGAATCTAGGCCGGCCAGCCCTCCGGCCCCGGGGTCCCGGCCGGATATTCCTCCAGCGGGACATGTCCGGCGGTCCACGATTTCAGCACCGGCGCCAGGATGCGCCAGCAGTCTTCGGCCGTGTCCGCCCGCACCGAGAGCAGCGGATCCCCGGTCAGCACGCCCTCGAGCACTTCACCGTAGGGGAGGAGTTCGGAGGCGCTCAGTTCGGCCTGCAGCGTGGCCCGGTCCAGGCTCAGGACATTGCCCGGTCCGTTCACGTCGACGTCGAACTGCAGCGTGTCCGGGCCAAAGCCGATCCTCAGCTGGTTGGGGGCGTCCACACCGGTGAACCCCCTCGGAAGGTGCGGCACCGGCCGGAAGGTCACCACGGCCTCCTTGCGTTTCTGGCCCAGCGCCTTGCCTGAGCGCAGGATGAACGGCACGCCCTGCCAGCGCCAGTTGTCGATCTCCACCTGCACCTCGGCGAGGGTTTCAGTAGCCCTGGACGCGTCCACGCCCTCCTCCTTGGCGTAGTCCGGGATGTCCCGGCCGTTGATCGAACCCGCCGTGTACCGGGCCCGGCGGCTGCTTTGCCGGTAGGGGGCCTTGATGCTGCTGGCCCGCAGCACGGTGGCCACGGCATCGCGGAGATCGCGTTCGTCCACGGATGCCGGCGGCTCGATTGCCATGAGGGCCATGATCTGAAGCAGGTGGCTTTGGATCATGTCACGGAGCGCCCCGGCGCCGTCGTAGTAGCGGGCGCGGCCTTCGAGGGCGAGGTCCTCGTCGAAGATGATCTCGATTTTTTCGATGTTCTGCCGGTTCCACACCGGCTCCAGGAACGTGTTCGCGAAGCGCAGGCCAAGGATGTTCAGGACCGTTGCCTTGCCGAGGAAGTGGTCCACGCGGTGGATGTGGTCCTCCGGGACCAGCGCGGCCAGCGTCTTGTTCAGGTGGCGCGCCGACTGCTCGTCTGAGCCGAACGGCTTCTCCATGACCAGCCGGGTGCCGGCGGGCACGTCCTCCGGCGCCAGGGCCTCGCACGCGAGCTGGCTGACCCGCGGCGGCAGGGCGAAGTAGACAGCCACAGGCCCCTCCAGTTTCGCCAGGAGCCCGGCGAGCTGGCCCTCGGCCGTGACATCGAGCTGGTGGTAGGTGCTCTCCTTGCGGATCCGCTTGAGCTCCCGCTTGCCGTGGGCGTCGGCCTTGGAGTCCTCGTCCGCGAACGACTCCTCGATCCGGCCAAGCCACTGCTCCGGCGTCCAGGGGTCCGATCCCGCTCCCGCCAGGGCGAGGCCGTCGGCGCGGCCCCGGGCCACCAGGCGGGCAAGCCCCGGTAACAGGAGCCTTCCGGTGAGATCGCCGGAAGCGCCCAGGATGAGCAGGGTTTTTACAGTTGTTTGGCTGGTCACCTACGCCAGCATGCCATCTTGAAGGCGCATCTTGGTACCCTAGATAGTCGAGTCCTGTTGTCGTGGCGGTTCGTCCAGGCGAATACCAGTCGCGACGCTGGCGTGCCGCACCGGCCGCCACCTGTAGATCCACTGAAAGAAGTGCACGGCGCGTGTTCAATTCACTCTCTGACCGGTTGACAGCAACCTTCAAGAATCTGCGTGGCAAGGGCCGCCTGACCGAGGCGGACGTTGACGCCACAGTCCGCGAGATCCGGCGTGCCCTCCTGGACGCCGATGTCGCTGTGCCCGTGGTCCGGGAATTCACCGGCCGCGTGCGCGAGCGTGCCCTCGGCGCCGAGGTCTCCGGGGCGCTGAACCCGAGCCAGCAGATCGTGAAGATCGTCAACGAGGAACTCGTCGAGATCCTCGGCGGCGAGACCCGCCGGATCCGCCTGGCCAAGACCGGACCCACCATCATCATGCTGGCGGGCCTCCAGGGCGCCGGCAAGACCACCCTGGCCGGCAAGCTCGCCAAATGGCTCAAGTCCCAGGGCCACAGCCCCATGCTGGTGGCCTGCGACCTCCAGCGGCCCAACGCCGTCACCCAGCTGCAGGTGGTCGGCCAGCGCGCCGGCGTACCCGTGTTCGCCCCGCACCCGGGCGCCACGTCCACCGAACTGGACCACCCTGCCGGAGACCCCGTCGCCGTCGCCCGTGACGGCGTCGAGGAAGCCAAGCGCACCCTGCACGACGTCGTGATCGTGGACACCGCCGGCCGTCTCGGCGTCGACGCCGAGATGATGGAGCAGGCGCGCCAGATCCGCCGCGCGATCGTCCCGAACGAAGTCCTGTTCGTGATCGACTCCATGATCGGCCAGGACGCCGTCAACACTGCCCTGGCCTTTGACGAGGGCGTCAACTTCACCGGCATCGTGCTCTCCAAGCTCGACGGCGACGCCCGCGGCGGCGCCGCGCTCTCCGTCGCGTCGGTGACCGGCAAGCCGGTCATGTTCGCCTCCACCGGCGAAGGCGTGGACGACTTCGAGCTCTTCCACCCGGACCGCATGGCCTCGCGCATCCTCGACATGGGTGACGTCCTCACCCTGATCGAGCAGGCCGAGAAGTCCTGGGACAAGGATGAAGCCGCCCGGATGGCGAAGAAGTTCGCCGACCAGGAAGACTTCACCCTCGATGACTTCCTCGCCCAGATGCAGCAGATCCGCAACATGGGCTCCATGAAGAAGATGCTCATGATGATGCCGGGTGCGCAGAACATCCGCCAGCAGCTGGAGCAGTTCGACGAGCGCGAGATCGACCGTGTCGAGGCCATTGTCCGCTCGATGACCCCGCACGAGCGCGTGGCTCCGAAGATCATCAACGGCTCCCGCCGGGCCCGTATTGCGCGCGGTTCCGGCGTGCACGTCTCCGAGGTCAACGGACTGCTGGAACGTTTTGCCCAGGCCCAGAAGATGATGAAGAAGATGGCCGCCGGCGGCGGGATGCCCGGCATGCCGGGGATGCCCGGCATGGGCGGCGGGGGCGGTGCCCGCAAGGGAGCCAAGTCCGCGCCCAAGAAGAAGGCCCGCTCCGGCAACCCGGCCAAGGCGGCGCAGGAACTGCGCGACGCCGAGGCCCGGCGTGCCGCCGGCCCCAAGGCGTTGCCCACCGGCGCGTCGTTCGGCCAGCAGGGCGGCGACTTCGATCCGTCCCAGCTGAACCTGCCCAAGGGTTTCGACAAGTTCCTCGGCGGCAGCAAGTAGCCGCAAGTGCTGACGGCCGCCGGCACTGTGTCGCCGGCGGCATCAGCACTGAAGTGCCATAGGGTTAGACAATGTTCAAGCAGCGCGTAGTCTTCGTCCACGGGGACGGCAGCTTCGGCGCCGCCGCGTGGCCAAAACAGCACGGAATGGCGCTGGACTACGACGCCCTGTTCCTGCGGCGGCACGGGTTTGACGCCGTCGCGGAACCGCTCGAATCCAACTTCGCGGCCGACGCCGCCATCGTGCTCGCCTCGCTGGCAGACGACGGCCGCGGCGAGGCCGGCGGCCATGTGGTGGCCCATTCGCAGGGCGCGATCGCGGCGATGATGGCCGCCGTCGAGCGGCCCGACCTCGTCCAGTCGCTGACCCTGGTGGAACCGGCCTGCCTGTCCCTGACCGCGGAGCTCCCGGCCACCGCCGCGCACCGGGCCCTGATGCAGCCGCTCTTCGACGTCCGGTACAACCTCAGCGACGACGACTTCCAGCGGGAGTTCATCCGCCGCGCGTTCGCGGCCGACGCCCCGGGAGCCACGACGCCGGAGGCCCTCCGGGCTGCGCGCCGGCTCCGCCTGCAGGCGCCGCCGTGGGAAGCCCCGCTGCAGATCGTGCCGGGCGTGCCGACCCTTGTCCTGACCGGCGGCTGGGAACCGCTGTATGAGGAAATTGCCGGTTACCTGCGCGAGACCGGCGCCCTGCACCGCACGGCGCCGGGAGGGCACCGGCCCCAGGATTCAGCCGAAGGGGACCGGGCCATCCGCTCCTACATTGCCGAGGTCAGCCGGCACCAGCACGCCCGGGCGTCCTAGGAAGCTGCGGGTTCTCCCACCGAGGGCTGCGGCAGGTAGACCTTGCCGCCCGAGGCGAGGAACTCGTTGCTCTTCGCCCGTATTCCGGCCGCCATCTGCGCTAGGGCCGCCTGCGAATCTGCTGATCCATATTCGTCCCGGATGTCCTGGCTGATCCGCATGGAGCAGAACTTCGGGCCGCACATCGAGCAGAAGTGGGCTGTCTTGGCCGGCTCCGCGGGAAGCGTCTCATCATGGAAGGCCTCGGCCGTGACCGGGTCCAGGGACAGCGCGAACTGGTCCCGCCAGCGGAACTCGAACCTTGCCTTGGACAGGGCATCGTCGCGTTCGTGCGCGCCCGGGTGGCCCTTGGCGAGGTCCGCGGCATGGGCGGCGATCTTGTAAGTGATCACGCCCGTCTTCACATCGTCCTTGTTCGGCAGCCCGAGGTGTTCCTTGGGCGTGACGTAGCAGAGCATGGCAGTGCCGTAGCGGGCGATCTCGGTGGCGCCGATCGCCGAGGTGATGTGGTCATAGCCCGGTGCGATGTCCGTGACGAGCGGCCCGAGTGTGTAAAACGGGGCGCCCTTGCAGAGTTCCTGCTGGCGCTCCACGTTTTCCCGGACGAGGTGGAAGGGCACATGCCCGGGGCCCTCCACCATGACCTGCACGTCGAAGTCCCAGGCCCGCTGCGTGAGCTCGGCCAGGGTGTCCAGTTCGGCGAACTGTGCCGCGTCGTTGGCATCCGCCGTCGCGCCCGGCCGCAGCCCGTCGCCCAGCGAGAACGCGACGTCGTAGCGTGCGAAGATCTCGCACAGCTCATCGAAGTGGGTGTACAGAAAGTTCTCCCGGTGGTGCGCCAGGCACCAGCCAGCCATGATGGAACCGCCGCGGGACACGATGCCGGTGACCCGGTTGGCCGTCAGGGGCACATACCGCAGCAGCACGCCCGCGTGGATGGTCATGTAGTCCACGCCCTGCTCGCACTGTTCGATCACGGTGTCCCGGAAGATCTCCCAGGTCAGGGCGTTCGCCTCACCGTTGACCTTCTCCAGCGCCTGGTAGATCGGGACCGTTCCGATGGGGACGGGGGAATTACGGATGATCCACTCGCGCGTGGTGTGGATGTCATCCCCGGTGGAGAGGTCCATGACGGTGTCCGCGCCCCACTGCGTGGCCCACTGGAGTTTGTCGACCTCCTCGGCGATGGAGCTGGTCACGGCTGAGTTGCCGATATTGGCGTTGATTTTCACCAGGAACGACTTGCCGATGATCATCGGCTCGGATTCGGGGTGGTTGACGTTGTTGGGAATGATCGCGCGGCCCGCGGCCACCTCGCTGCGCACCAGCTCCACATCGCAGTTCTCGCGCAGCGCGACGAACCGCATTTCCTGGGTGATGACACCGTCCCGGGCGTAGCGCATCTGCGTGACGGTCCTGCCCTCAACGGCCCGGCGCGGCACCGGCCGGCCGCCCCGCCACTCGGCCGACGCAGCACCGCGGCGCACCGCCGATTTGCCGTCGTCGAGCAGCTCCCGTTCGCGG
The DNA here is from genome assembly GCF_056393985.1 of Arthrobacter sp. 10T425. Lineage (NCBI taxonomy): Bacteria > Bacillati > Actinomycetota > Actinomycetes > Micrococcales > Micrococcaceae > Arthrobacter > Arthrobacter sp. 10T425. The sequence continues at coordinate 38,675 of NZ_JBFTGZ010000022.1, forward strand.
CCGGCGTAGGGTTCGGTGTCCGCCCTGGCCTCAATCCAGGGGGTGCGGAACGGCTCCAGCCCGCGGACCGGATCGCTGCCCGGGCCGGCAGTGCGGTACACCCGGAACGGCGGGTTCCGGACGTCGCCCGGGGAGGGTTCCAGGGCGATCTCGGTCACCGGCACGCGGATGCCATGCTCGGGATCCGTGCTGAAGGCCAGCGAGTGGGACTTCAGCGACTGCGTGGTGGCTGCGGACTGAATTTGGACAGGGCTGTGCTGTGTCACTTGGGTGTTCACGGAAAAGCTCACTTCCTTCGCCGGCATTACCCGGACAGGTTCAACGGTCGCAGGCTGCGTCAGCCCGATCTCAGCCCCTGCAGGGGCACCCGTGTGGTCGTAGACGAAACTACCACGCACCTCCGGCCGGCCCTCGAGTGTGACGGAGTGCGGTCGGGCCGCGGTGTTAGCGTGGCATTGTGACTCTGCCCAGGGCCGTGCCCCGCATCCGGATGGCGACGCCGGAAGACCTCCCGGCGCTGCCGGTTCTCGAGGCCTCAGCAGACCGCATCCTCGAAGCGGAGCTGGGGAACCAGACGCTCCCGGCTCCGGAGTTGACGACGCCGGTTGAGCCGCTCTTCACACTTGTCGCCGGTAACCCGCCCGTAGGGTTTGCCCGCGTTGACGAGGTCGGCGGCCAGGCCCATCTGGAACAGCTCTCCGTGCAGCCGGACTCCGCCGGGCGGGGGATAGGACGGTCCCTGGTGGAGGCAGCCCTTGATGCGGCCCGGAGCCGTGGCTATTTATCGATGACGCTTTGCACCTTCGAAGGCGTCCCGTTCAATGCGCCGTTTTATGCGAGCTGCGGTTTCGAGGAACTCGCCCAGCCAGGACAGGCGTTGGGCGCCCTGCGGATCCACGAAGCGCAGCTGGGGCTGGACGGTCTTGGCCGGCGGATCGTCATGCGGATTAGGCTTTAGGTCATGACCGGCATCATCGAGTTCAGCGGCCCCATCCTCACCGCGGCGGACCAGAAACGCCGCGGGCTCTGGTCGGTGGGCGGCCTGCTAACCTTCCGCCGTCCGGCCGCCGCGCCTGACCTCGTGCTGGACGGCTGGGTCATGCCCGGCCTCGTGGACGCGCACTGCCACATCGGCCTCGGCCCGGGCGGGGACGTTACCGAGGACACCGCGGAATCCCAGGCCCTGGCGGACCGCGACGCCGGGACACTCCTGGTCCGCGACGCCGGCGCCGTCCACAACACCCGCTGGCTCCAGCAGCGCGCGGACCTGCCCCGGATCATCCGCTCCGGCAGGCATCTCGCCAGGACCCGGCGCTACCTGCCGGGCCTGGCCGTCGAGGTCGAGCCGGAGGATCTCGTCGAGGCCGTGCGGAAGCAAGCCCGCGCGGGCGACGGCTGGGTCAAGCTCGTGGGGGACTGGATCGACCGCGACGCCGGCGACCTCGCCGCCAGCTTTCCCGCCCGGACCATCAGGGACGCCGTCCAGGCCGCCCACGATGAGGGGGCCCGCGTCACCGCACACTGCTTCGCCGAAGACACCCTCGATGACATGCTCGACGCCGGGATCGACTGCATCGAGCACGCCACCGGGCTGCTGCCGCGGCACCTGCCGCGCTTCCTCGAACAGGGTGTTCCCATCGTGCCCACCCTGATCAACATCGCCACGTTCCCGGACATCGCCGCCCGGGCGGCGGCCAAGTTCCCCCGCTACGCAGCCCACATGCGCTCGCTGTGGGAGCGCCGGGCGGAGCGGATCCTCGAAGCCCACGAGGCCGGGCTGGCGATCTATGCCGGTACCGACGCCGGCAGCGTGATCAGCCATGGCAGGATCGTGGACGAGATCCAGGCCCTGCACGCCGCCGGCCTTCCCGCCGCTGCCGCCCTCAACGCCGCGAGCTGGTCTGCGCGGACCTGGCTCGGCGCGGAGTCCATCGGTGAAGGGGCAAGCGCTGACGTCCTCGTCACCGCCGAGGATCCGCGGAGCAATCCGGCCACGCTCCGCCAGATCCGGCACATCGTGCTGCGTGGGCTGCCGGTAGGCCGGGCGCCAGTCCATGTTTTGGAATAAATTGAAGCTTCAAGTAATTTATCTTTACGTAGAGTCGCCGAAGGCCGGTGGCTACAGAATCCACGGAGCATTGCCATGACCGCAGAAGCCAGCACCCAGGACCTCCTTCCTGCCGAACTCACCATGGGCACCGTGATGCTCAAGGTCGGCGACATGAAGCTCATGACCGACTACTACCAGCGCGCCCTCGGCCTGGAGACTGTGGCCGAACAGGACGGCGGGCTCTACCTTGGGCGCCAGCAGAAGCCGCTGGTGCATCTGGCGCCTGCCCCGGGCCTGAATCTACCTTCCCGCGGCGAGGCCGGGCTCTTCCACACCGCCCTCCTCTTCGAGGACCAGCACTCCCTGGCGGCCACCATCGCCACCGCGGCCCAGTACGAGCCCCAGTCCTTCACCGGCAGCGCGGACCACCTCGTCAGCGAGGCGTTCTACTTCAACGACCCCGAAGGCAACGGCATCGAGCTGTACTGGGACCGGCCGCGGGCGGCGTGGTCCTGGGAGGGCAAGAACGTCGTCATGGACAGTCTCGCCCTGCCGCCGCAGCGCTACCTGCAGCAATACCTGACCGAGGAGTCCGTGGCCGGCCAGCGCCAGGCCGCCGCCGGCGTCGGGCACGTCCACCTGCAGGTCGGCGACGTCCAGTCGGCGCATGATTTCTATGTCGGCACGCTCGGCTTCGAAAAGACCGCGGGCTGGCACGGCCAGGCGCTGTTCGTCTCGGCCGGCGGCTACCACCACCACATGGCCATGAACGTCTGGAACAGCCGCGGCGCGGGCCCCCGGCGCGACACGCTGGGCCTGGGCGAGGTCCTCATCGAGGTGCCCTCCGGCGACGACGTCACGGCCCTGGCCGACCGGCTCAAGGTTGCCGGCGTCGAATCCCACCACACCGGCGCCGAGCTGCGCTTCGAGGATCCGTGGCGCAACCGGATCCGCGTCGCCGTGCGCTAGAAGTTCTCCCCCAGGCAAGCTGGTCGCTGGACATGTCCAGCGCGCACAGCTTCCCCCGGACATGACCCCTCTTCGCCGGCGGGACCGCTGGGCATGTCCACTGCGCGGAGCCGGGACTCCGGAACATGTCCATTGCTCGCAGCCGGGACTCCGGAACATGTCCATTGCTCGCAGCCGGGAATGGACATGGTTGCCATATGTCCAGTGCTCAGGGCCAGGGGAGGGCATGCCCATCGGGCCTTGGTCGGTTTCCCGGGCCAGCGAGGGACATGTCGACTCTTCGCCAGCAGGACACTGGAACATGTCCATTGCTCGCAGCCGGAAATCGACATAGTTGCCACATGTCCAGTGCTCACGGCCAGGAGTGGGCATGTCCACGGGCGGGGTCGGTTCCCGGGCCAGCGAGGGACATGTCCACTGTTTCCAGGCAGGACGTCGGAGCATGCCCATTGCTCGCAGCCGGGAATGGACATAGTTGCCATATGTCCAGTGCTCAGGGCCAGGGGAGGGCATGCCCATCGGGCGGGGCGGGGCCGTGCTGAAGCGGCTAGGCTGAAGCGACGCCGAAAACAGCGGTCTGCGGACCGCCGAACCCTAAGGACCAGCTGCATGGGATTCACCGAACTCTTTGTGTCCACCCACGAAGAAGCCCTCAAGCGCGCCGGCGCACTGGAAGGCGGCGGCCCGGCCGCCCCGGGCGCCGTCCGCATCCCGGAGATCAGCGATTTCGAGGTGGAGCGGCTGGGAGACCTCGCCGGCGTCGCCGTGCACGCCCCGGGCGCGGACTATGAACTGGCCATGGTCGACGTGGCCAGCGACTCGCTGCTTGGCGTCCCGGCGGCAATGGTCCGCACGCTGGCGGAACTGCTCAGCTATGAAACCGAAGGGGAGGGCGAGGTCCTGGAGGATGTCGCCGCCAACTGGGCCGCCGAGGAGGACATGCCCTTCGGCCCCGACGAGGCCCGGGACTACGTCCGCCGGATCGCCGAGCTCGCCGCCGGCGTCGACCCCGCCACCAGGTCCGGCCTCTACGTCTGGACGTCCTGACCGGCCCTCGAGGCCGCTTCCAGGCCGCGCGCTGGTGCGCCGGGCACGTGTCAAGTCGAAATCCTGCCGGTGATCTGGCACAATGAACAGGTACTCGATCTGCGTGGCCCCTCTCTCCGCGTCTGGATCTTGTCCTTTAGAACCCCCAAGTACGGCCCGCCCCACGGGTGCAGAACGCCGGGCTCGACCCCGTTTCAGAAACAGGAGTGACCACAAAAGTGGCCGTAAAGATTCGCCTTAAGCGCTTCGGTAAGATGCGCGCACCGTACTACCGCATCGTCGTCATGGACTCACGCTCCAAGCGTGATGGCCGTGCTATCGAAGAGATCGGCAAGTACCACCCGACCGAAGAGCCCTCGTACATCGAGGTCGACACGGACCGTGCCCAGTACTGGCTCGGCGTCGGCGCACAGCCGTCCGAGCAGGTCGCCGCGATCCTGAAGATCACCGGTGACTGGCAGAAGTTCAAGGGTCTCCCGGGCCAGGAGGGAACCTTGAAGACCAAGGCTCCCAAGGCTGCCTTCGTTACCCCGGAAAAGGGTTCCGTGATCATCCCGGAAGCCATCACCAAGAAGGCCAAGAAGGACGAAGCTGCCGAGGCTCCCGCCGACGCCGCCGAAGCAGAGACCACCGAGGCTGAGTAAATTGCTGGCAGAAGCGCTCGAACACCTGGTCCGCGGGATTGTTGACAGCCCCGAGGACGTCAAGGTCAGTGCGAAGAACAACCGCCGCGGGGAAACCCTCGAGGTGCGCGTTCATCAGGACGACCTCGGACGGGTGATCGGCCGGCAGGGCCGGACCGCACGCGCATTGCGCACTGTGGTTGCGGCGCTGGCGGACGGCGAGCCGGTCAGGGTCGACGTCGTCGACACCGACCGCCGCCGGTAACGCTTTCAGCACTACTTGTCTTGAGTCCGGCCCCTTCACCAGATAATGGTGGAGGGGCCGGACTGTTTTCCCGGAATTCCGCACCAGAGAATACAGAATCACCAACCCCGAACAGAGGAACAGATGCAGCTCCAGGTGGCACGAATCGGCAAGCCCCACGGCATCCGCGGCGAAGTGACCGTCCAGGTGCTCACCGATGCGCCCGGCGACCGTTTTGTCCCCGGCACCCAGTTCATCGTTGAACCCGCCTCGGCCGGTCCGCTGACGGTGTTCAGCGCCCGCTGGAACAAGGACATCCTGTTGCTGGCCTTTGACGAGATCGAGACCCGCAACGAGGCCGAGGGCCTGCGCGGCGCCAAGCTGTTCATCGAAACCGAAGACATCGGCGCCGAGGACGACGACGAGGGCTGGTACGAGCACGAGCTCGTGGGCCTGGAGGTCCGCGTAGGCGGCAATGTGGTCGGCAAGGTCTCGGCGCTGCACACGCTGCCCGTCCAGGACCTGCTGGTGGTCACCACGGACGACGGCAAGGAAGTCCTGATCCCCTTCGTCGAGCAGATTGTGCCCGAGGTCAACGTGGCTGAAAAATACGTCCTCGTCACCCCGCCGCCCGGACTGTTCGAAGTCAACACGGACGAGGCGCCCGAGGCCCAAAACCTCGAGGCCCAAAACCCCGCAGCCCAGGCTCCGAAAGCCGAGGGCGCCGCGGCCCGGAACTCCGAAGAGCAGGGCATCGCCTAGATGAGAATCGACGTCGTCAGCATCTTTCCGGAGTACCTGGCCCCGCTGGAGCTGTCGCTGATCGGCAAGGCCCGCCAGGACGGCCTGCTGGACCTCAAGGTCCATGACCTGCGGGACTTCACCACCGACCGGCACCGCACGGTCGATGACACCCCCTACGGCGGCGGCGCCGGCATGGTCATGAAGCCCGAACCCTGGGCTCAGGCCCTCACCGCCGTGGCCGCCGGGCGGTCCGGGGACGCAGGGGACGCCGGCGCACCTGACGACGCCGGCACCCCCGGCACTCCAGAGTCTGCCGGCCAGGAAACTGCCGCTAAGTCTGTCCTGATCGTCCCGTCGCCGGCGGGGGAGCGCTTCACCCAGGCCACCGCCCATCAGCTCGCCGAGGAGGACCAGCTGGTGTTCGCCTGCGGCCGGTACGAGGGCATCGATGAGCGGGTCCTGGAATGGGCGGCGGAGCACTTCACGGTGCGCCCGATGAGCCTGGGGGATTACGTCCTCAACGGCGGCGAGGTCGCCGTGCTCGCCATGGTTGAGGCCATCGGACGGCTGCTGCCCGGCGTCGTCGGCAACCCCGAGTCCCTCGTCGAGGAATCCCACTCCGACGGGCTGCTCGAGTACCCCGTCTACACCAAGCCCTCCAGCTGGCGGGACCGCGACGTCCCGGCCGTGCTGCTGAGCGGCAACCACGGAAAGATCGCCCAGTGGCGCCGGCATGAGCAGTACCGGCGCACCGCCGAACGCCGTCCCGACCTCCTCGCGGAGTTCGACGCCGGCAAGCTGCCGCGCGCGGACCGTACGGCCTTCTCCGACCTGGGGTACGACGTCGTCGACGGCCGCCTGCTGCGCCGTCCCGACGCCTAACCGCCGGGATTGGGCTAACCCGCACAAAATGTGGCAAAATTAGTCCTTGTGCCTGCTGGGTTGCGAACCTGCCACAGGGGGAGCGCTACCAACAGCCCGGCACCCCGGCCCCGTCTACTCCTGACAGGGCCGGATTGACAAACTTTCGGCGGAAATTTCCGGGCGGCGCATGCCACCGGCCCTGACCGCCGTAACCCAACGTGAGTGACCTGTGGCGTTCACCAGGAGTGGATCAATGCATATCCTCGATTCCGTAGATGCAGCCTCGCTGCGCACCGATGTTCCCGAGTTCCGCGCGGGTGACACCATCAAGGTTCACGTGAACATCATCGAAGGCAAGAACTCCCGCGTCCAGGTCTTCCAGGGCTTCGTCCTTGGCCGCCAGGGCGATGGCGTCCGCGAAACCTTCACCGTCCGCAAGGTCTCCTTCGGTGTCGGCGTAGAGCGTACCTTCCCGGTGCACTCCCCGATCATCGACAAGGTCGAGCTCGTCTCCAAGGGTGACGTGCGCCGCGCCAAGCTTTACTACATGCGCAACCTGCGTGGTAAGGCCGCGAAGATCAAGGAAAAGCGCGACTTCCAGACCGCCAAGTAAGCCTTTTTCGTCTTCCACGACAGGCTTCCACCGCGGATCCACGGACCGTATCCGGTGCGTCAGCTAGTGCGGCGCCGGAGCTATCCGCAACAGCGCACATTAGTTCACGACAGCGCCAGGGGATACGGAACATGGAACAGCCAAAACGCCAGCCCAGGAAACCGGGCTGGCGTTTTGCGTTGCTGGCCCTGGTGCTCGCCGTGGCCATCAGCGCCGTGGTCCGCTCCCTGTGGGTGGACATCTTCTTTATCCCGTCCGCCTCCATGGAGCCGCTCCTGCACACGGGGGACCGGATCGTCGTGGCGCGGACCGGCTTCCAAGCTAAGCCCTTGGGCCGGGGCGACGTCGTCGTCTTTGACGGCCGCGGTTCCTTTGCCCCGCTCAACAGTGGCAACGGCCCCGTGGTGGATGCCCTCGCCGAAGCCGGACGCTGGCTTGGCCTTGCGGGCAGCGACACAACGTATGTCAAGCGCGTCATCGGACTGCCCGGCGACCGTGTGGTCTGCTGCGACGCCAGCGGCCGGCTCACAGTCAACGGCCAGCAAGTTGCGGAACCGTATGTGTATCCGGGGGACACCCCGAGCGATGTGAAGTTCGCCGTCCAGGTGCCTGCCGGGCGGCTCTGGCTCATGGGGGACCACCGCTCGATGTCCGCCGACTCCCGGAGCCTCCTGGGCGCCCCTGGCGGGGGCATGGTGCCGCTGGAACGCGTCATTGGCAGGCCGGTACAGATCATCTGGCCGCTTGATAGATTTGCAGCAGTAGCGCGGCCCGAACCGGCTGCGACAACGACGACGACGAACGGACAGTAGATGCCCGAGACCGAACCGCGCACTCCTGATCCGCAGGGCCAGGACCGACCCCGGGCTACCGCCTCGGCGATTCCCGCGGATGAGCCGGCGGATCCACCGGCTGGTGCGCCGGCTCCTGCTCCGGCTCCTGCGTCGCAGGACGACAGCGCCGGTGCGCAGCGCGCTGATCGTATCCAGGCTGCCCGTATCGAGACTGCCCCTGCCGCGGCTGGGCCGACCACGCCTGAGCCGACCGGGAAGGAGCGGGCCGACGGCCCCGCCCACGCCGATCCGACCTCCCGCCGGGCCAGGAAGGCCAAGGCCCGCGAAGGGCGCAGCCCGCTCTTCCTGTGGCTCAAGGAGGTTGCCACGGTGGTCGTCGTGGCGATTGTGCTGTCCTTCCTGATCAAGACCTTCCTGTTCCGGGCCTTTTACATCCCGTCCGAATCCATGGTCAACACCCTCGATGTGAACGACCGCATCTTCGTGAACCTGCTCGTGCCCGAGCCCATGGCGCTCCAGCGCGGGGACGTGGTGGTGTTCCGTGACAGCCAGGGCTGGCTCGCCCCCGCCGCCCCCAAGGCCAAGGGCCCCTTCACCTGGGTGCAGGACGGGCTGACGTTCGTCGGTTTGCTGCCGGACAACTCGGAACAGCACCTGGTCAAGCGCGTCATCGGGCTCCCGGGTGACCACGTGGTCTGCTGCGACCCCGGCGGACAGCTCACCGTCAATGGCGCGCCGCTGGACGAGAAATACATCAATGCCGCAGAGATTCCCCAGGTCCGCGACTTTGACGTCGTCGTGCCCGCGGGCAAGGTCTGGGTCATGGGCGACAACCGCAACCACTCCGCGGATTCGCGCGCCCATATGGACACCAACGGCGGCTTCGTCAACGAATCCGACATTGAAGGCAAGGCCGCCGTCATCGCTTGGCCGCTGAACAGGATGTCGGCCTTGGACAACTACCCGGACGTCTTCCGCAGCGTCCCCGCCCCGTCCGGAAAGTAATCCGCCCGTCATGTCAGCAGCCCCCACCCTCGACTACGAACGCCGCTTCCGCAGCTCCGGCGCTCGGCTCCTCGCGGGCATCGACGAGGTCGGCCGCGGCGCCCTGGCCGGTCCCGTCAGCGTGGGGATCGCCGTCGTCGACCTGCAGCAACAGAAGCTCCTGGCCGATGTCCGGGACAGCAAGCTGCTCAAGGTCGCGGACCGGGAGCGTCTGGTGCCGCTGGTCCGGGACTGGAGTGTCGCCTCCGCCGTGGGGCATGCGTCCGCGAACGAGATCGACGAACTCGGGATCATCGCGGCGCTCCGTCTTGCCGGGAACCGGGCCTGGTTTGCCGTGCTCGCCGCCGGCGTCAGGCCCGAGGTTGTCCTGCTGGACGGCAGCCACAACTGGCTCTCGCCGGATCTGCAGCCGTCCTTGTTTGACGATGCCCCCGCCGAACCCGGTTGCGATGCCCCGGTGCACACACTGGTCAAAGCCGACATGCAGTGCCTCAGCGTCGCCGCGGCCAGCATCATCGCCAAGGTCGAGCGCGATGCGATGATGTGCGGGCTGCACACCCAGTACCCGGCCTACGGCTGGGACGTGAACAAGGGCTACGGCACCGCAGCGCACAAGGAGGCGCTGCGGACCTCCGGTCCCACGCCGTACCACCGGGTCAGCTGGCAGCTGCTCTAGGTGTTCTGGCCGCTCGGGCGCGACGGCCGGTGGCGCGCGGCCGGCGCCGGATGGTGCAAGATGGAACCATGAGTGCCGAGGACCTTGAAAACTATGAGACCGACATGGAGCTACAGCTCTACCGCGAATACCGCGACGTCGTCGGGCTGTTCAGCTATGTGGTCGAGACCGAGCGGCGTTTCTATCTTGCCAACCACGTTGACCTGCAGGCCCGCAGCGCCGACGGCGAGGTCTACTTCGACCTGACCCTGCAGGACGCCTGGGTGTGGGATGTCTACCGCTCCGCCCGGTTCGTCAAGAGCGTCCGCGTCATCACGTTCAAGGACGTCAACGTCGAGGAACTGCCCCGCAGCGAGGAACTCGCCCTGCCCAAGGTCGAGGACCTGGGCAACTGACCTTCGATTCCTAGCCCCCGGGTGGCGCAGGGTTTCCGTTGCGGTCCAGGGCAATGCCCTGCTGCCGCAGCAGGTCCAGCACACTCTCCGGATACGAACCGCAGCCATCCGGGTTCGCGGATCCCCGCTCGGCCGCGTGGTCGGACGCCGTGTCGCCGATGCCGATGGTTGCGACGGCCGCCTTCCATCCGCCGAGCCCCTCGATCTGCTTGGGGACCCACACGTTGGCCGCACCGTTGACGTAGTCCCACACTTTGGGGTGGACCCCCGGGCCCAGATAGATGCCGCCTCCCGCCGCCCGGGTGACGAGTGTGGGCAGTGGCAGGACCCCCATCAATTGCGCGGCCTGATACTCGGACATGTTCCACGGGGGTTCGTCGAAGTAGTACCAGCTCGCCGCGCAGATGCCGTACAGCCTCGGGCCGAACTGCGCGTAGTTCAGATACAGCTCCATGATCCGTTGCGGGGTCAGGGTGAGGCTGAACTCGGTCGCAAGCCCGGCCTCCAGCCCCTTCCTCAGGGCATTCGTATCAGGCCACAGGAAGATGTTCTTGACCAGCTGCTGCGGGACCGTGGAACCGCTCGGGTCATCCTTGGCCTGCAGGTAGGCGACGGCCCTGTCCCGGAACTCATCGACGGAGAACGCGCCAACACGCGTTCCCAGCTGTTGGTCCTCGTGGGCGACGGCCGCGGCGATGACATAGCGGCTGATGTGGTTCAGGGACACGTACTGGTAGGCGATCGGGCCGCCGGTCTGCAGCATGTAGGCAGTGCGCGGGGGAGCGAACCAGATGAAGGAGACGGCGGCCAGCTCCGTGATGACCACCATGGCGACGGCGAACTTGAAGATCCTGGCGAGCAGCCGCCGGATCCGGTGCGTGCGTCTTCCCGCCGGAGCCGCCGGCTCAGGCTCCGGGGCGGGGCCGGGCTCTGACCGCACTGGTGGCGGCCAGGTCTCGGGCTCAGGCCGCGCTGGTGCGGGCCCGGATCCTGGCGCAAGCCGCGGTGCGGTCTCGGTCTCAGGACGCGCTGGTGGGGGCCAGCTGGGGCCCGCCTGCCTGCCGGGCGGACCTGGTTCCGTAAGCTGCTGCGTTCCCAGCGGCTGGGCCGCTCGATATTCCATACGCCGATCCTTCGGCCGATCCTCAGGAGAGACCACGGACGCCCCGCGGAATTCGAGGGGGTTGGGAAAAGCCTAGGTGGGCCGTGCGGGCATTGGCTACGTTTCGTTGCCTGACAATCGCATCAACACGTCCTGTCAATGCCGCCACGGATTTGATCGCCGGAAGTGGCCGCCCGGGATCCGCCCAGATCCGGGGCCGTCGGCAGGCGTCGCGGCGAAGTGTCCCAACGTTGGTAGATGTGCACTCATGGGTTATCTCCACTGTTGAGAAATTCGGTTACCTGCTGCGCAACCTCGTCGGAGATTCCCGTTTGCCAGCTCGTGTTGAACAAGGGCTGATCGGCATAGAAGTCTGAGTCATCGTCGACGATTGCATACCGCGCAACTTCCGGATGCCGGTCCAGCCACATCTTCACTTCCTCGCCACGAAAACCTGTGTCCGCTGTCGGAGTAACGTCAAAGGTCTTGCAAACGTGTCTGTCGACTTCTTCACGGCCGCCGGGGATATGCCGCCATGTGGACGTTAGAACAACGGCTGCGTCCGTGTCGAAGATGATCTTGCAGACCTTGGACGCCAGGAAAGGATCGATGCCCATGAAGCCGCGAAAGCTCTGTCTCGTACCAACGCGGTTGACGACACCGTCAATGTCGAGGAAAAGTACCTTCATTCCTTGTTCCTCCTGCAGTTCTTTCGTTCTGCCTTGATTATGCGATCAACAGTGCTGAGCGGGCTGCGGATACTCTTCTCATCACGCATGTGCTCTTGCAGCCCGGCGACGTTTTCCACATAGCCGAGGTGGGCCCTGTCGTCGTAAGTGGCGGCGCTTCACGCTGGAGGCATGAGAGCTAAGGATGTGCTGGGCCGGCGCGGGGAGGACCTCGCTGCGGATTTCCTGCAGGCCCACGGCATGAGGATCGTGGAGCGGAACTGGCGCTGCCCGGAGGGTGAGATCGACATTGTCGCGCTCGACGGCGACGCGCTGGTCATCGCCGAGGTGAAAACCCGGAAATCCCTGGCCTTCGGGCATCCGTTTGAGGCTGTCGGCGCGGACAAGCTGGCCAGGCTCCACCGGCTGGCAGCGGCGTGGTGCCGTGCCCAGGGGCTGTGGATGCCGCTGTGCCGCGTGGACGTGATCGCGGTGGTCGACGACGGCATCGGTGAGCCCGCCCTCGAGCACCTCAAAGGGGTGGGGTAGATGGCCCTGGGCCGGACCTATTCTGTCGCCCTCGTGGGCCTCAACGGCTACATCGTGGAGGTCGAAGCTGACATTGGCCAGACCCTGCCGGCGTTCGTGATCCTGGGCCTGCCGGACGCCTCACTGAACGAGGCCAAGGAACGGATCCGCTCGGCGGCGCAGAATTCGGGGATCCCGCTGAGCCGCCGGAAGATCACGGCCAACCTCATTCCGGCATCCCTGCCCAAACGCGGTTCGGGCTTCGACCTCGCCATCGCGATGGCCGTGCTGCTGGCGGCGAACGACATCAGGCCCACGGGCCGCACGGTCTTCATCGCCGAGCTCGGCCTGGACGGCCGGTTGCGGCCAGTGCGCGGTATCCTTCCGGCCGTGATGGCCGCGGTCCGGGCCGGCTACCCGGAGGTCGTCGTGGCCCGGGCCAACGTGGCGGAGGCCGAACTGGTCCCCGGCGCGCAGGTCCGGGGCTACGCCACACTGGCCCGGCTCGCGTTCGACTGCGGCGCGGACCCGCAGGACCTCGCTCTCGACTTCCAACCCGAGACCGAGGACTCCGGCCACCCCGAACCCGGCACCGGTCCCGCCCTGGCGCCGGACATGTGCGATGTCTCCGGCCAGGCGGCGGCGCGGCGTGCATTGGAAGTGGCCGCCGCCGGTGCCCACCACCTGCTGCTGACCGGACCGCCGGGTGCCGGGAAGACCATGCTCGCGGAGCGGCTGCCCGGGCTGCTGCCGGATCTGGGCGACACCGAGGCCATGGAGGTGACCGCCATCCACTCGCTGTGTTCGCTGCCGTCGGGCTCCGTGCAGCTGCTGCGCCGCCCGCCCTACGAGAACCCGCACCACACCGCGACGGCGGTGGCCATCATCGGTGGCGGCTCCGGGCTGCCGCGGCCCGGGGCGGCGTCCCGCGCGCACCGCGGGGTGCTCTTCCTGGACGAGGCCCCGGAGTACGACCGCGGCGTCCTGGACGCCCTGCGGCAGCCGCTGGAAAGCGGAGAGCTGGTCATCCACCGCTCGGCCGGGTCCGCGGCCTATCCCGCGCGATTCCAGCTGGTCCTTGCAGCCAACCCCTGTCCCTGCGGCAAGGCAACGGGCAAAGGAGTGGACTGCATCTGCACGCCCATCATGCGCCGCCGGTACCAGGCCCGGATGTCAGGGCCACTGCTGGACAGGGTCGACATCCAGCTCGAAGTCGAGCGGGTCTCGCTCGCCGGCTTCGGCCAACCTGCGGCCGAGGAAGGAACGGCCAGCATCGCGGAAAGGGTCCGGGCGGCCCGGACCCGCCAGCTGGACCGGTTGCTGCCATTCGGGATGGAAACCAACGCGCAGGTGCCGGGGCGGCTGCTGCGCGGGTCCCTGCGGCTCGATGCCCCCACCACCCGCATCCTGGACTACGCACTGGAGCGCGGAGTGCTGACCGCCCGCGGCTACGACCGCGTACTGCGCCTCGCATGGACCCTTGCGGACCTGTCCCGGCACGACGTCCCGGACGCAGACGACGTCGGGCAGGCGCTGGGCCTCCGGCAGGCCGCCGCGGTCTCACCCTGAGCCTGCCGGCACGAAGCCCACCCCAGCCGTGCGAAAGGAACCACCATGATTGATGACGACCGAACAGCCCGCGCCGCCCTGGCCCGCCTGTTCGAGCCGCAGGACGCGGCGGCCCTGGCACTGGTCCAGGCAGTGGGGGCGCAGGACGCCCTGCGGATTGCCAGCGGCGCGCTGGCCGCGGGTCCCGGGCTCGAACAGGAGATCACTGGAATCCTGGCGGACGGCGGGTGCGGCAGCGGCTGGTCCGGGCTCAGCGAGGCGCTGAAGCGTTGGGCCCCGCGCGTGCCCGACCTCGCGCCGGAGCGGGACCTGGCCACCATGCACCGGCTCGGCGGACGCCTCATCATTCCCACGGATGACTTGTGGCCGCGGCAGCTGGCGGACCTCGGACTGCAGGAGCCCCTGTGCCTGTGGTGGCGCGGCGTGGAACAGGAGCTGCCACCGGCGGCCCGGTCCGTAGCCCTCGTGGGCTCCCGGGACAGCACCAGCTACGGGGCATCGGTAACGGGCGACCTCGCCTACTCGCTGGCCCAGCGCGGCTTCACGATCGTCTCCGGCGGGGCCTACGGGATTGATGCCCACGCCCACAGGGCGGCCCTGGCCGGAAGCGCGGGCGGCGTGCCCACCATTGCCGTCATGGCCGGGGGAGTGGACCGCTTCTACCCCGCCGGCAATGAGGACCTGCTGCGGACCGTGGCGAACCGCGGCGCGGTCCTGGCCGAGGTTCCGCCCGGGTCCGCTCCCACCCGCTACCGGTTCCTGCAGCGGAACCGGCTCATTGCGGCGTTGGCCTCCGTCACGGTCGTGGTCGAGGCCCGGTGGCGCTCCGGCGCCCTCAACACGGCCCACCATGCCGAAAGCCTGGGCAGGGCCGTAGGCGCCGTGCCCGGATCCATCCACAGCGCCAACTCCGCCGGCTGCCACCGGCTTCTCCGTGAGGGCGGCGCGGTATGCGTCACGGATGCCGGGGAGATCGCCGAGCTCGCCTCCCCGAGCGGCGAGGCGATGCCCCCGGACAAGGCAGGCCGGTCCGAGGCCCACGATGGCCTGACCCTGCAGGACCTGATCCTGCTCGATGCCCTGCCGCTGCGGACCACCACCACGGTCGAGAAGCTTGCCGCGGTGGCCGGGCTGAGCCCGGACTCGGTCCGCGCAGGTCTTGGCCGGCTCGGGCTGCTGGGGCTGGCCGAATCCCGGCATGGCGGCTGGAAACGCTCCGGGAAGGCGGACTGAGATGGCTTGCTTCACCGGGAAGAAGCGGCTCGCCGACCGGCTCCTTGAATGCGGGGGGAATACTGCCAGAGTAAGAGGGTGTCTACACAGGATCCCCCCGCTGCCTCGCCCGCCGCGCTCGACGGCGGTATCCGGCTCGTCGCCGCACGCTTCGGCCGCTACCTGGAAGCGGAGCGGGGCCGGTCCGCCCATACCGTGCGGGCCTATCTCTCCGATGTCGAAAGCCTGCTCGCGCACGCCGCAACCGAGGGCGTCCACGACCTTGCCGGGCTGGAGCTCGGGACCCTGCGGCGCTGGCTTGGTGCCCAGAGCGAGTCCGGGAAGTCCCGCGCCACCCTGGCCCGCCGCGCCGCCACCGCCAGAGCCTTCACCGCCTGGGCTGTCCGTGAGGAGCTGATCGAAGCCGACCCCGCCCTGCGGCTCAAGGCGCCAAAGCGGGAGAAGTCCCTGCCCGGCGTCTTGCACCAGCAACAGGTCCGGCGGCTCGTGGACGACGCCGAATCCGCCTCGGCCGAGGGGGAACCGCTGGCCTTGCGCAACCGTGCCATGGTGGAGCTGCTCTACGCCACCGGCGTCCGGGTTGGCGAGCTGGCCGGCATGGACGTCGACGACCTCGACCCGGACCGCAGGACGCTCCGGGTGCTTGGCAAGGGCAACAAGGAACGCACGGTGCCCTACGGGCTGCCGGCGGCGCTCGCCGTCGACGACTGGCTCCGCCGCGGCCGGCCGGCCCTCGCCACCGGGACCAGCGGCCCGGCGCTCTTCCTGGGCGCGCGCGGCGGAAGAGTGGACCAGCGCCAGATCCGCAGCGTGGTTAAGGAGATGCTGGAACGGCTGGGAGACACCGCCGCCACCGGGCCGCACGCCCTGCGGCACTCCGCAGCGACCCACCTGCTCGACGGCGGGGCGGATCTGCGCGCCGTGCAGGAAATCCTGGGGCACAGCAGCCTTGCCACCACCCAGATCTACACCCACGTGTCCGTCGAGAGGCTCCGGCAGAGCTACCAGCAGGCGCACCCCCGGGCCTGAGGATCGCCGGTCCGGCGCGTCCGGCCGGCCGGAAAAGGCACACAATTCGGCCCGGATTCCTACACCGGATTCGGCCCGCATACCTGCCCGGCGCCAAGCGGACCAGGGTCCACCTGCGGGACTGCCGAAGCATGCACGGCGCGCCGGAAAAGACGCGCCGAATCGCACTGGCGTAATTAGGAGGGGTAGGGCAGAATAAAACTCACGCCCGGGAAGTTTCAAGTTGAACTTGAAGCTGGAATGCACCACGTCCCAGCTTTGAACCCGGTTGTATATTAGTAGTCTGGCAGGGACCGCCGGCATAAATTCGGATCCGCGCAACAGACAGACATCCAGGCACAGGTCGTTGGGGAAGACGTACCTACAGCTATGGAGGATGGAATGTCTGTTGCACTGACCCGAGGTGTGTTGTTCGTTCACTCGGCCCCGACTGCCTTGTGCCCCCACGTCGAGTGGGCCATAGGGTCTGTCGTGGACAAGCGGACGGACCTGGAGTGGACCGCTCAGCCTGCCGCGCCCGGAATGTTCCGGGCCGAGCTGTCGTGGACCGGAACGCCGGGCACGGGGGCTCAATTGGCGTCGGCTCTGCGAGGCTGGGCGCACCTGCGCTATGAAGTCACTGAGGAGCCGAGCCAGGGGGTGGACGGCGGCCGCTGGTCGCACACCCCGGAGCTCGGGATCTTCCACGCCACCACTGACGTCCACGGCAACATCATGGTGTCCGAGGACCGCATCCGTTACGCCTACGAATCCGGCGCCGGCGACCCCTCGGCCGTCTACCACGAGCTCTCGCTCGCCCTGGGCGAGGCCTGGGACGAGGAACTCGAGCCGTTCCGGCACGCCGCCGAAGGCGCCCCCGTGCGCTGGCTCCACCAGGTCGGCTAGGGCCTCACCGGGCGCACCACCGCAGCAATTCCATAGCTACGCGCCAAAAGGCAGATGGCGGCAATGTTCACGAAGAACATTGCCGCCATCTGCCGTCCCGGCGTGCTGCGGGCGTGCTGCTGGTCGTGCAGCTAGACGCTGCGTACCGCGATCACGGCGTTGTGGCCGCCGAAACCGAACGAGTTGCTCAGCGCGGCGATGCTGCCGGCCGGCAGGTCGCGGGCGGTCGTGACGACGTCGAGCGGGATTTCCGGATCCTGGTTCTCGAGGTTGATGGTCACCGGCGCCTTGCGGTCGTAGATGGCCATGACGGTCAGCACGGCCTCCACGGCACCGGAGGCGCCGAGCAGGTGCCCCATCTGGGACTTGGTGGCCGAGACCGCTACGGAGTCCACGTGCTTGCCCAGGGCGGCCTTGAGGGCCGCGTACTCGGGCTTGTCGCCGACCGGGGTGGAGGTGGCGTGCGCGTTGACGTGGACGATGTCTTCGGGCTGGATGCGGCCATCGAACATCGCAGCCTTCAGCGCGCGGGTGGCGCCCAGGCCCTGGGGGTCCGGGGCGGTGATGTGGTAGGCGTCGGCGGTGACCGAGGTGCCCGCCAGTTCGGCGTAGATCCGGGCGCCGCGGGCCAGGGCGTGTTCCTCGGCCTCGAGCACCAGGGCGCCGGCGCCCTCGCCCATGACGAAGCCGTCGCGGTCACGGTCGTAGGGGCGTGAGGCGTGCTCGGGATCGTCGTTGCGGCGTGAGAGGGCCTGCATGGAGGCAAAGGCGGCGATCGGCATCGGGTGAATGGCGGCTTCGGCGCCGCCGCACACGACGACGTCGGCCTTGCCGGCGCGGATGAGGTCCAGGCCCACGTGGACGGCCTCGGTGCCGGACGCGCAGGCGGAAACGGGGGTGTGGGCGCCGGCGCGGGCACCCAGGTCCAGGCTTACCGCGGCGGCCGGGCCGTTGGGCATCAGCATTGGCACGGTCATGGGCAGGACGCGGCGGGGACCCTTTTCGCGCAGGGTGTCCCAGGCATCCAGGAGGGTCCAGACGCCGCCGATGCCGGTCGCGAAGGCCACCGCCAGACGGTCGTGGTCGATTTCGGTGATGCCGGAGTCGGCCCACGCCTCACGGGATGCGACCACGGCGAACTGGGTGGACGGGTCCATGCGCTTGGCCTCGACCCGGGTCAGGACGTCCAGGGCAGGGGTGGAGGCGCGTGCAGCGAAGTGGACGGGCAGCTCGTACTTGGCCACCCAGTCGTCCTCGAGCGTGTGCGCGCCGGAGACGCCCTTGAGCGCGTTCTTCCACATCGTGGGGACATCGCCGCCGATGGGTGTGGTGGCACCCAGACCGGTAATGACTACTTTGCGTGCCATGGGATCACTCTCTGTCGGTGCGCCTGCCGTATCCGGAACCGCGAACGGGATGGCCGGGGCCTGCGAGGGGAAAACTTTCGGGTGGTGCATTTCGTGGTGCTGCTGGTGGTCCGGTCCGGGCGCTGCTGCAGCGCCCGGACCGGACACCGGGGTCCGCCGATACTGGCGGAAGCCAGACTAGGCCTGGGCGTTGGCGATGAAGCTGACGGCGTCGCCGACGGTCTTGAGGTTCTTGACCTCTTCGTCCGGGATGCGGACGCCGAACTTCTCTTCGGCGTTGACCACGATCGTCATCATCGAGATGGAGTCGATGTCCAGATCCTCGGTGAAGGACTTGTCCATTTCGACAGCCTCCGTGGCCAGGCCGGTCTCTTCGTTGACGATTTCAGCCAAGCCGGCCAGGATTTCTTCGTTGCTAGCCATTGATGGCTCCTTTTCTGGTTGTTGCCCTCGGCTGCCGGTGGAATGCCGGCAGCCTAAGGGCGGAAATGATTCAAACCGAGGGTTCGGCTTGGTGCGGGAATGCTTGCGAGCACAGCATGCGGGGCGGGCCCTGAAAGTGAAGGACATGCGGTGCAAGGGTGAAACGGGTGGAACGTATTTAGTTCGGAAAAGCGGTGGCTGCCTAAGGAAGCACGACCACCTGGGCGCCGAAGACCAGACCGGCTCCGAAGCCGATCTGCAGCGCCAGCCCGCCGCTGAGCTCGGGGTTTTCCTCAAGCAGGCGGTGGGTGGCCAGGGGGATGGACGCCGCCGACGTATTTCCGGCGTCGGCGATGTCGCGGGCGATCTTGACAGTCTCGGGCAGCTGCAGCTTCTTGGCCATCTCGTCGATGATGCGCATGTTGGCCTGGTGCGGGATGAACGCGGCGAGGTCCTCGGACCGGATGCCGGCTGCGTCCAGGGCCTGCTGGGCCACCTTGGCCATCTCCCACACGGCCCAGCGGAAGACAGTCTGGCCGTCCTGGCGCAGGGTCGGCCACAGGGAAGCGTCGGTCACGGCCGCTTCCTCATCGCTGACGGCGGCGCCGTGCTTGCCGGTCAGGGCGAGCTCGCGGATGTCCAGCATGGAGTGGGTCATGCCGATGGCATCCCACTTGCTGCCGTCCGAACCCCACACCGAGGGGCCGATGCCGGGCGTGTCAGAGGGGCCGATCACGACTGCGCCCGCGCCGTCGCCAAGCAGGAAGGAGATGGTCCGTTCCGTGTTGTCGATGACGTCGGAGAGCTTCTCGGCACCGACCACCAGGACGTAGGAGGCCGCGCCGGAACGCACCAGGGCGTCGCCCTGGGCGATGCCGTAGCAGTAGCCGGCGCATGCCGCGGAGATGTCGAAGGCCGGGGCCGGCGTCGCGCCGAGGCGGTCGGCGAGGCTCGCTGCGGCGGACGGGGTCGCATACGGGTGGGTAACCGTGGAAACGATCACGGCGCCGAGCTGGGAGGCCTCGATGCCGGCCTTCTGCAGTGCTTCACGTGCGGCGCCCTCAGCCATGTCAATCACGCTGACATCGGCGGGCGCGCGGTGCCGGGTGATGATGCCCGTGCGCTGGCGGATCCACTCATCCGAGGAATCGATCCACTGGCACACGTCCTCGTTGGTCACGATCACGCTGGGCCGGTAAGCCCCGATACCCATGATGCGGGTGTTGGCCTGCACCGGTGCCTGCTTCAGAGTGGGAACGCTCATGCCCCTCCCTCCAGTTCTGCAAATAGGGCCAGGGCCGCGGAAAGATCGTCCGGGGTCTTGACGGTGACTGTCTTGACGCCGGGCATGCCGCGCTTGGCCAGGCCCGCCAGTGTTCCGGCGGGAGCCAGCTCGATCACGCCGGTCACCCCGCGCTGCACCATCGTCTCCATGCACTGGTCCCAGCGGACCGGCCGGGAGACCTGGGCGATCAGGCTGTCGACGGCGGCGGCGCCGTCGGTGACTTCCGCGCCGTCGAAGTTGGACAGCAACGGCACCTGCGGGTCCTTCGGGTGCAGCGACGGACGCAGGGCCTGCAGGGCCGCGCCCGCGGGGGCCATATGCGAGGTGTGGAACGCGCCCGCGACCTTCAGCGGAATAACCCGGGCCTTGGCCGGCGGGTTCTCCGCCAGGGCCTTCAGCTGCTCCAGGGTGCCTGCGGCGACGGTCTGGCCGGCCCCGTTGACGTTGGCGGCCGTGGCCCCGGCGGCAGCAATGGCTGCCAGGACCTCCGCGGGGTCGCCGCCCACGACGGCACTCATGCCGGTCGGGGTGGCGGCGGCAGCGGCTGCCATGCTGTTGGCGCGTTCGCGGACAAACGTCATGGCTTCGGATTCCGACAGGACACCGGCGAGGGAAGCCGCGGTGATTTCGCCGACGGAGTGGCCGGCAAGGATGACGGGAAGCGTGCCGAGTTCGACGTCGAACAGCGACTTCGCCGTCACCAGGCCCGCAGCAACGATCAGGGGCTGCGCGACTGCGGTGTCCTTGATGGTCTCCTCATCGGAGGTGGTGCCGTGGGCGGTGAGGTCGATGCCTGCTATTTCGCTGAGGGAGGCCAGGAGGCCTGCGACGGGTGGCAGTTCCAGCCAAGGGGCCAGAAAACCAGGGGTCTGGGAGCCCTGTCCAGGGCAAACGATTGCAAGCACGTAACCAGCTTTCCAAATTACCGCGTGAACATTCGTGTTTTCATGCACCAAGCTCACTGGGTCAGTTTGTAGGAAGTCTACAACGGTTCAGGAGCCGTTGCGGGGAGGTTGCCGCTCCGTGGGGGCCTTCGGCGGGGCAGAAAGCCGGCCCACGACGAGGGCGGTCTGGAGCACGAACGCCTCCCGCGGCAGCAGCGGATCCCAGCCGGTGACGTCGCAGACGCGCTTGAGCCGGTAGCGCACTGTGTTGGCATGGACGAAGAGTTCCCGGGCCGTGGCTTCGAGTGAATGGCCCAGTTCGAGGTACGTGCCGAGGGTCTCCACCAGCCCGTTGGAGGCGGCCAGAAGCGGGCGGTAGATGTTCTTGACCAGCGAGCGGCGGGCGGCGTCGTCGCCGGAGATCACCCGCTCCGGGAGCAGGTCATCGGCCGCCACCGGGCGCGGCGCGGAAGGCCACGCGCGGGCCGCGGTGAGGCCGGCAAAGGCGGACTGGGCGGAGCCGCTGGCCTCGAGGAGGGACCCGGCCTCCGGGCCGTAGACCACCGGGCCGGGGGCAAAGAGTTCGCTGAGTTTCAGGTATGCGGTCTCCCGGTCGTGGACCCCGCCCAGGATCAGGATGAGGCGGTCGCCCTGGATCCCCACGAGGGCGTCCTCGGCGAAGCGCCCCGCCGTGCGCCGCAGCTCGCTGACGTAGCTGGCGCTTGGTTCGGACGGGGAATTTCCGACCATGACCGTGAAGCGCTCCTGTGCTTTCCAGCCCAGGGCCGCGATCCTGGACCGCAGCGCGTCGGTATTTTCGCCACGGAGGATGGCATCGACAATTAGGGCTTCCAGCCTGGTATCCCAGGAGCCGCGGGATTCCGCGGCGCGGGCATAGACGTCGGCGGCCGCGAACGCGACCTCCCGCGAGTAGCGCAGCACGGCCTCCCGGAGGGCCCCCTGGTCCGCTTCCGGGGCGATCACCGGGACCTGGTCCTCGACGACTTCCACCACGATCCGGATCAGCTGGAGCGCCTTCTGCAGGCTGATGGAGCGGGTCAGTTCGGTGGGCGCGGTGCCGAAGACGTCGGAGAGGATCCACGACGGCGAACTTGGCCGTTCGTACCAGGTGACGAAAGCCGCGATGCCGTTCTGGGCCACCATGCCCAGGGCGGAACGTTCATCCGAGTTCAGCCGGCCGTACCACGGCAGGGACTTCTCCAACTGGCGCAGCGTCGTCGTCGACAGCTGGCCCACGCTGGCCCGGAGCTTCTTGAGGGTTTCGGCTTTCTCCGGAGTCATCGCCCTCGAGCTCGGCTTGCGTTTTTCGGGAGTGGTGATCGGCTCTGCCATGCATTGAGCATACGGGGCGGGCCGCCCAAGCTCCATTTGTGCGAAGGCTACAACTGCCCTTGTCCTGCATCACAGCGGCCCGCGGGAGTCCAGAGCGCCCCCGGAGGGAGGCCGGAGGGAGGCGGGGCGGTTAAACGCCCGACGGCGGCCCCCACCTTTCGGTGGGAGCCGCCGTCGAACGTTCGCTCTTGCGCTGAGGCGCGGTTAGGAGTCGCCGCCCGCGTTGCCGGTGGTGCCGGCGTTCACGTTGTGCAGGCGGTACTTCTCGATGGCCTGGGCAGGTGCCTGGGCATCCACTTCGCCCCGGCGGGCCAG
Source organism: Arthrobacter sp. 10T425 (assembly GCF_056393985.1). NCBI lineage: Bacteria > Bacillati > Actinomycetota > Actinomycetes > Micrococcales > Micrococcaceae > Arthrobacter > Arthrobacter sp. 10T425. The sequence goes on from NZ_JBFTGZ010000022.1 coordinate 61,340, forward strand.
CATCTGAAGGGAACGGACCACAACCGAGTGGATGTCGTTCTTGAAGAAGCGGCGTGCCGCGGCGCGGGTGTCCGAGAAGCCGAAGCCGTCCGCGCCGAGCGAGGCAAACTCGTTCGGCAGGAACTGGCGGATCTGGTCCGGCACGGCCTTCATGTAGTCAGTGACCGCCACGATGGGGCCGGTGGCGCCGGCGAGCTGCTGGGTCACGAACGGGACGCGGGCGGGCTGGCCGGGGTTGAGGAAGGAGTCTTCCTCGGCGGCCATGGCGTCGCGGCGCAGTTCGGTCCAGGAGGTCACGGACCAGACATCCGCCGAGACGCCCCAGTCCTCGGCGAGGACCCGCTGGGCTTCGAGGGCCCAGGGAACCGACACACCCGAGGCAAGGATCTGCGTGCGCGGGCCGTCAATCTTGGCCGGCGCCAGCAGGTAGATGCCCTTGATGATGCCCTCGACATCGAGTTCCGCCGGTGCGGGCGGCTGCACGATCGGCTCGTTGTAGACAGTGATGTAGTACATCACGTTCCGCGACGGATCGTTGTCGGCAATTTCCTTCCCGGCTTCGCCGGGCCCATACATCCGGTTGAGGCCGTCACGCATGATGACGCCCATCTCGTAGCCGTATGCCGGGTCGTAGGTGATGACGGCCGGGTTGGTTGCCGCCAGTATCGGGGAGTGCCCGTCGGCGTGCTGCAGGCCTTCGCCGGTCAGCGTGGTGCGCCCTGCGGTGGCGCCGATGATGAACCCGCGGGTCATCTGGTCGGCGGCCGCCCAGAAGGAATCGCCGGTGCGCTGGAAGCCGAACATCGAGTAGAAGACGTAGACCGGGATGAGCGGTTCGCCGTGGGTGGCGTAGGACGTGCCGGCGGCGGTGAAGGCTGCCACGGATCCGGCCTCGTTGATGCCGGCGTGTACGATCTGGCCGGAGATGGACTCCTTGTACGCCAGGACGAGCTCSCGGTCCACGGAGAGGTAGYYCTGGCCGTYCGGGTTGTAGATCTTCGCCGTCGGGAAGAACGCGTCCATGCCGAASGTGCGTGCCTCATCGGGGATGATCGGCACAATCCGCTTGCCGAACTCCTTGTCCCGCATGAGGTCCTTGAGCAGGCGKACRAASGCCATGGTGGTGGCKGMGYGCTGCTTGCCGGAGCCKCGSTTGGCGACTTCGTAGACCTTCTCGTCCGGGAGGGTGACGTCGGCGTGCTTGGAGCGCCGCTCGGGGACGAAGCCGCCGAGTTGCTTGCGGCGGTCCATCAGGTACTGGATCTCCGGGGAGTCCATGCCGGGGTGGTAGTACGGCGGCCGGTAGAGGTCCGCTTCGAGCTGGTCGTCCGTGATCGGGATGCGCAGGTGGTCGCG
>NZ_JBFTGZ010000023.1:0-46856 GCF_056393985.1 Arthrobacter sp. 10T425
CCGAGGATTTCCAGGGCCCGGTTGGCGATGACCTCGTTGGCGTTCATGTTCGAGGAGGTCCCGGCGCCGCCCTGGATGACGTCGACGACGAATTGTTCGCTGAGTTTGCCGTTCATGACCTCGGTGCAGGCTTGCCCGATGGCGGCGGCGCGCCCGGCGTCGAGCAGTCCGAGCTCGTGGTTGGTGCGGGCGGCGGCGAGTTTCACGGCGGCCAGGCCGCGGACCAGGTGCATGTTGGAGGACAGTGGCTGGCCGGTGATGGGGAAGTTCTCCACGGCCCGGAGGGTGTGGACGCCCCAGTAGGCGCCGGCGGGAACATCCCGGTCGCCCAGGAGGTCGTGTTCGGAGCGGAATTCTGCGCGTTCGTCGAGCGAGGTCATGGCGGTCCCTTACAGGTCTTTGGGGGCGGGGGAGATCTTGGGGTCAGCGAGGAAATCGGTGGCCTGCAGCAGCCCTACGGGCCGGCCGCCGCCCAGCACAGGTGTGGCGGCGAGGCGCGCCAAGGGGGAGGTGTCGACGTCGAGCGCGGCCAGGACCCGGACGGTGACGGGCATCCGGGCGCGGTCTCCGCCGTCGGAAACCTTCACGGCGAGGGCGCGGCCGTCCGGGAGGCCTACCAGCTGGACGCCCTCGAAGCCGTCCTTGGCGAGCAGGCCGGGGACCAGGCGCATCAGCGCGGTGACGTCCCGGTCCTCGCCCGCAACCATCTCGGGGTGGCGGCGCATGGCGCGGCCGACGGCGGCTTCCGCTTCGGCGGCTTCCGCTTCGCCGGATCCGGTCGCGGCAGCCGCGGCCAGGCGGCCAAAGGCGCGGGCCATGCCGCGCAGCGTGAGCGCGAAGAGCGGGGTGCCGCAGCCGTCAGTGGTGGTGCGCTGGGGGTCTTCACCGGTGAGGTCCGCCACGGTCTGGGCCACCAGCTGCTGCAGCGGGTGCGCCGGGTCCAGATAGCCCTGGACCGGCCAGCCGTTGATGACGCAGGTGGCCGCCATGGCGGCATGCTTTCCGGAACAGTTCTGCGTCAGTTGGGTGGCCCGGCCGCCGCCGCCGAGCCAGTCTTCGCGTTCGCGGGCGCCGTAGGGGAGATCGGTGCTGTTCTCGAGGTCCGCTGGCGTCAGGCCGTGCAGCTCCAGGATGCGCCGGGCGCCGTCACGGTGGCTGGCTGCGCCGGAATGGCTGGCGGCGGCGAGGGCGAGCAGTTCGTCCGGGAGGTCCAGCCCGGCGCGGACCATGGCGACGGCCTGCAGGGGCTTCAGGGCGGACCGCGGGTAGAACGGGGCGAGGGGCTCCCCGGCAGTGAGTAGGATCTGGCCGTCCGCTGCGGTGGCGATGACCGAGCCGTAGTGGACACTCTCGACCAGCCCGTCCCGGGTCTGGACCGCAAGCGGGACGTGCTGCGGCAGCCACTCCGGGGCGAGCGGGGTCGGGGTGTTGTCGAGGGCAGGGGAAGTCATTGCGTCCTTTGGCGGTGGCGGTTTATGCGGTTGTGGTGGCTGGTCACTGTGTTGGTGCTGGTTTTGCCGGTGCTGACCAGATTGCTTCCGGCATTGCTGACGGAACCAGGCACCAGGCGCCTGACGTCAGGCGTTGAGGATCGAGTCGAGGGCAATGCCGACGGCGTGCAGATGCTGGCTCATGGCGATGCGCGCCGTCGCCGCGTCGCCGGCTTCGATCGCGGCCAGGATGCGCCGGTGCTCCTCGTCGGACGCGTGCTGGCGGTCCGCCACCATGTTCAGGGTCTCGGACTGGTGGGCGAGGGCGTCCCGGATGTCCGCGACGACGTTCTCGAAGACCTTGTTGCGGCTGGCCCGCGCGATCAACGCGTGGAAGCTGGAGTCCAGGCTCACCCACACTTCGGGGTCGTCCTCGCCGCTCATCGCGGCGACGATGTCGCGCAGCGTTGCCAGCTCCTCGGCCGAACGGCGTTCTGCAGCCAGTCCGGCGGCGGGAACCTCGATATGGGGACGCGCCTCCGTGAGGTCGCGGGCCGAGTAGTGGCCCAGGACCAGGTCCTTTGCCACGCGGTTGGCGACGACGAACGTGCCCCGCCCGGTCTTGGTGACCGTCAGGCCCAGGGCGGTGCAGGAGCGCAGGGCTTCCCGGACCACGGAGCGGCTCACGCCGTACTGCTGGGCAAGAGTGGCCTCGGAGCTCAGCTTGGCGCCGACGCCGAGCCTGCCGGATTCGATCTCGGTGCGGAGGACGTTGAAAACGGCTTCGGCGGCACTGAGGCGAGCCAATGGCTGTCCTGCTGTCCGGCTGTCTGACAGGTTCACGCTTTAAAATATGGCAGGGATCACACCGGGGTGTCAAGTATGACGGCGGCCCCGGGGGTCCGGGGCCGCCGTCGCCGCTCGGGCCGGAGTTCCGGCGGCGGCCTACTTGCCTGGGTTTGTGTCCGGGCTGCTGGCCGGGACTACTGGACCTTGGACGGGCGGGTGCGGACCAGCGCGGTGACGCCCGCGGCCAGTCCGATCAGCCCTGCGGCCAGCCCGATCCAGCCGGCGGCGGATCCGCCGTCACTGGACATGCCCGCTGCCGCTGCCGGGGCCGCCGAGGGTGCGGTCGTCGTGGCTGCGGCGGGGACGGCTGCGCCGTGGGCGTCGGCGTCCTTGGCCGTGGTCACGAAGGAGGGTGCCGGGTGCCCGGGTTCGGCCTGGCCCTCGACCGTCTTCTCGTCCCACTTGACGACGGTTCCATCGGTGTAGGTCTGGGCCGTCGGCAGCGTCACCGTGGTTCCCGCGTCCGGCAGGACGCCGACGGACAGTGAGAAGGCCTGGTACTCGTCCGGTCCGATCTGGTGGGCCTCGTCCGCGGTCCAGACCACGGAACTTGGGGCCTTAGTGACCGTGGCGCCGGCGATCGTGATCGGCTTTGGCAGGTCGCTTGTGGTGATGACGGCCTTCCAGCCCTCGACAGGCTTCACCGACACCGAAGTAAACGGGGTGTCCGTGGGCAGCGTGACTTCGATTTTGCTGGTCTTGGCCGACTCGGACTCGCTGGGGACATTGAACGTCAGGTGGCTGTAGCCGCCCGCGGCCGGATCATCGGTGTCGACGTGGACGTGGGCGGAGGCGGCTGCTGCGCCGGCGGCGAGCAGGCCCGCGGTCATCGTGGCGGCAGCGGCGGTTTTGAGGGTACGGCGAAGGGAGGATTTCATGGCAAGGGTGCCTTTCACTAACGGATATCAGGTGGGGAGCCGTCCGGTGCGTTGTCCTTCCGGCGGTAGCAGTGGGGTGGCCGCCTGCTGTCCCCGTCCGTATGTGAAAGGGATTGATGTCAGGCGGCGGGCGACAGCTCCGGAGGTCCGCGCCTGGTCGGCAGGCGGAGGCCAGCCCGGGCTTTGGGGAGGACCAGGTTGACCGCGCGGGGGCGGGGGACGTGCACGGGCGCGGCGGCGGAGGGCTGGGGCAGCTGCACGAGCGGGCGCAGCCAGGAAGCAAGTCCGGACAGGGCACGCTCGCTGTGGGCGAGCAACAGTGCCGTCCCGAGCGTCGCCACCGCGTGTGCGGCGAACATGGCTCCGCCCATGTCGGCCGCCGAAACCGCCATGGAAGGGTCGGACATCGCCGGGGCAATGGCAGCCGCCGAATGGCCCGGATGGCCCGGATGACCCGCAGCCATCCGGGCCTGGAGGGCCGCGGGCGCCCCTGAGGACAAGGTGCCGAAGGACCAGTGCAGCCACAGCTGCCCTGCGCCAAGCAGGCCGGCCAGGGCCGGAAAGGACAGGCGGACGCGGGTCAGTACGGCCACGGGGACCATCGCCACGGCACACAACGCCGTCACGATCGCCGGCTCGGGCAGCCGTCCGCCGCCGGCCAGGTGGCCACCGGCTGCCAGCGCCACGATGATGGATCCGATCAGGCCGGTGCGGAACAGCCGGAAGGAAGCGCGCGTCATCGTGTGCAGTCCTTTCCGGATTCCGTGGGGTCTGGTTGTCGCTTAAGTCCCTTAAATCCTACGGGCCATTGCGAACCGTCACGCCCGCGCGCGGCTGAACCGCCCAATCTGTGGAGGCAGGGCTGCGCCAGCCGTGCAGTGATGGCGGGTGCCTTCGGTCGCCGGCAGTTGCCTCTGCCTGCCCAGTGCGCCGGTACGTACGTGCCGTTATAGCCCTGTGCAGGCATCTTGGCCCGTCCTATACTGGAAATGCCTGCAAAGCGGCACGTTCGTACCGCCATGGTTCGATCCCGCAGGGTTCGATCTCACAGGTTGGTACGCACACAGGTTCGATCCCGCAGGTTCGTACGCACGAACGCCGGACCCTCGGACGTATCTTGATCAACGGGAGGTGGCCATGGGGAACGCATTTCCGGGCGAACTCGCTGCCGAGGCCCGGGCCCGGCGCGGGTCGCTCCGTCTGAGCCAGCGTGAGCTGGCCGAACTGGCCGGAGTCTCAGAGCGCTTCGTCCGGTTCGTCGAACAGGGAAAACGCACGGTGCAGCTGGACTCCCTGCTGGCGCTCCTGGACACGCTGGGGCTGGAACTCCGGGTCCAGACCCGGACCAGCGCCGCAGCCCGTGCCCTCGCAGGCCCGGTGGCCGGCCTGCGGGCCGACGGTGAACTGCGGGACGGGCCGGAAGCCCGGCCATGAGGCACCGGATCGCGGATATCTACAAGGCCGGCGTGCTGGCGGCCCGGCTGGAGCGGCACGACGGCGGCACCAGGTTCAGCTACCTGCCGGCCTATCTGGCGTCCGGGGGCCCCGCCGTCGCGAGCTCCCTGCCGCTAACGCCGGAACCCGTACTGTCCGCGGCGGGGGCAGCCCCGCCGTATTTCACCGGGCTTCTGCCGGAGGGCCGGCGGCTGAATGCGTTGCGCCGTTCCATCAAGACCAGCGTGGATGATGAGCTGTCCTTGCTCATCGCGGCCGGTGCCAACCCGGTGGGTGACGTGCAAATCGTTGGCCATGGCGAGAAGCTGGACCCGGACGAGCACGCCGTCGAGCTTGACCCCGCAACGCCCGTGGATTTCGATGCCCTGCTGGGCGACTCCGGGCTGATCGACCCGGTGGCCCTGGCGGGGGTGCAGGACAAGCTGTCCGCTGGAATGATCTCCATGCCGGTGGCCAGCGCCGGCCGGCGCTACATCCTCAAACTCAACGCGCCCGAGTTCCCGCACGTCGTCGAAAACGAGTACGCGATGTTCCGGTACGCAGCGCGGCTGCGGATCCCTCTGAGCCGGGTCCAGCTGATCCGCGACGTCGCCGGGCGGCCCGGGTTGCTCGTGGAACGCTTCGACCGGGTGCCTTTAGCCAGTGGCACTGTAGCCGGTGGCACTGTATCCGGTGGGCCTGTCGCCGGCGCGTCGGGGCCCAAGGCGGCGGCCAGGTCGCCGCGGGCCGTGCAGCGGCTCGCCGTCGAGGACGGTGCGCAGGTGCTGGGCCTATACCCTGCGGACAAGTACAACGTGGGATACGGGCAGGTGTGCCATGCGCTTGCGGCGTATTGCGCGGCACCGCTGCCCGCGGTGCGGAATTTGGCCCTCCAGGCGGCATTTGCGTGGCTGACGGGCAACGGCGACCTGCACGCGAAGAACGTTTCCATGGTGCAGCAGCCGGCCGGAGAGTGGTCCATCGCGCCGGTATACGACATCCCGTCCACGGTCGTCTACGGGGACAAGACACTCGCCCTGACCCTGGACGGCAAGCGCACAGGGATTTCCCGGAAGCACTTCCTGGGCTGGGCCGCGGGGATGGGGCTGACTGAACGTGCCGCCGTCCAGGTGCTGGAACTGGCGCTGAGGGCCTCTGAACCGCTACTGGCGGATCTTCAGGCGGGCACGGCGTTCGGCTCCATGACCGACGACGGCGCCTCGCCGTTTTCAGCGATGGTCACCCGCGACTGGGTCAAGGAACTCAAACACCGGCGCAGGCTGCTGGCCGGGTGATGCCGCCGGCGCCGGCTCGGCTTGCGCCGGATGCCGTTGCCGGACGGCGTTGCGTGGAGCCTCAGAGGTGCTGGATGCCCGCCCGCTGCATGGCGTCTTTGTAGACCTCGACGTTCTTGGCGAGGAGCTCTTCCTGCTTGGCCGGAGATACCGCGAAGGCGCGGCCGCCAAGTGCGGTGGCCTTGTAGATCTTGACACCATGATTCTTCAGCGAGGAATGGTAGGTCTTCTCGAAAAGCGTCAGGAAGGAGTGGGCGTCCGCGCCGTGGGCAATAACGGCCGAGACGCGCTTGTTGATCTTGAGGAACTGGCGGAAGGGCCGGAGGCCGTCCGTCTTCTCCTGGACGTTCAGGGCCGAGGATGCCTCCGGATCGCGGATCCACGGGTAGGCGTTCCACGGCATCACATAGCGGGGGTCCAGCTCTGCGGCCTCGTAGATGGAGGTGGCGCGGCGGGCGGCTTCATCATCGTTGAAGTGCGAGACAAAGCCCGATTCGGTGCCCTTGCCCGGGCTGATATGCAGGCTGACGATCCGGCATTCGTCCTCGTCGTGGATGGGGTCGATGTACGGGACCACGGATCCAGGCTTCTTTTCCATGAGTTCGTCACACAGCTGCGTCACGGCGGCGATGTTCGGCTCCTGCAGCAGGGTCTTCTTTTCGTCCCAGTCAATCGTCACGATTTCTCCCTCAGCACTTGGCGTCCAGAATCAGGCGGCTTCCTCCACTCTACGCTTTCGCGGCAGGGGGTGTTTCGGCCGGGACCTATTCGGCCGGGGCTGCGCGGGGGTTTGCCCTGAGTCAACGCGCCCTCTGGTGACGGCCGTGAGGCGGGCGTAGGCTTAAAGCGCCTGCAGGTAACCATCTGATGACTCCGGGTTGTTCGGGACACGGAAGTGTCCGAGCCGTCTCTTAGCGAGATCGCGAAGGTACCTGCAGGCCTGACGTCCGCCGCCGCCCATGTGGTCGGGCGCTTTTCTTTGCCGCTGACATGCTGGATGCGATGAAGCGTGGCGGAGCCGAGGGCAAGAGCCGCGAATCGAGTGCTTCGAATAGCGGCCCGTCGCCCGGCAACTGTGCCCCGAGGCCGAGCCAATGTTAGTTCGGGCCTGCACGGCAGCCAGCGGACTGGTCCCTATGCCGCCGCCCCAACTTTGGGCTTTCCACGCCTGAGCGTTTTGGCTTGGTGCCGGAGCTGGCGCCGATGGCGGGAGCCCGGCTGGGACCTCGGCTGGTCTGTGGCCGTTAGGCGAAGCGGCGTGCCCGGCAGGGGTGGCGCCGTGGAGTAGTAGCTGTGGCCTGTCGGTGTCGTCAGCTGGAGCGTGTGGCGGGGGCCGGGGGCCGGGCGTGCTTTCCAGCCGGGGGGTTTCCTTGGTGTGGTTGCAGGCTTCGCAAAGTCCGGCGGCGTTGTCCGTGGTGGTCGGGCCGCCGGTGTGCCAGGGAATGATGTGGTCCAGGTGGCGGATGGGCGCGTCGCAGTAGGGGGTGCGGCAGGTGTCGTCGCGGGCCTTGATGAAGCGGCGGTGCCCGGGTGGGAAGAGCCGGGCGCGGGAGTCCATCCCCACGAGCTCCCCGCTCCCGGGGTGGGTGTAGAGCCGCCGGAGCCAGAGGTTGAACGCGGGGTCATCGCCGCTCCCTCCGGTGCCACCCGGTCCAGGGCGACCACTGTGCCCCGGACCGCCGGACTGGCCGTCACCGTTTCTGTCCGTGTTTCTGTCCGTGTTTGGGGCCGCGGCGCCGGGTGCAGGGGGACCACTGTATCCCGGGGGACGGCCGGGTCCGGGGGGACGGCCGCCTTCACCTCTGTGTGCACCCCTTGTGCCGTTGATGAGGGTGCGGGCCCAGCCGGCGGGGACGGTCCCGTAGCCGGGCAGGACGGCCGGTTCGGAGTCTCCCTGGAAGAGGGTGCGGTCGGTGATGACGAGCTGGATCTCGACCCCGGTGATCCCGCCCGGGGTGCCGGTGGTGCGTTCGACCAGGGCATCGGCCATCAGCTGCCCGCGGCCCCTCGGGTCCCCGGCGGCACGGAGGGTGTCGGCGTGCCCGCTCAACGCCTTGTAGACGGCGACGCCGGCGGTCACGGGCAGCAGCGCGGTCAGGCAGGTCATCGCATCGGGGGCCGGGCGGAGACTGACACGCCGCTCACTGGCGGCGTGGGCGGCGCGTTCGGTGACGGAGCGGGGGTCACGCCGGTACGCGGCGGTGCGGGCCGCGGCGACCAGGGACCGGTCACCGGCCCCGGCGAACGTCCCGGCGTCGGGCGCCAATTCCTCGTCGACGGCGGCCCGGTCGGCGGCGGTCAGGCAGGCGGTTTCGCGTACGAGCAGGGTGGCGCGCCATTCGTTCAGCTGCCCGGTTTCCAGGGCGGTGAGGGTGTGCGGCATCTCGGTGATCAGGGCTTTGGCCAGGCCCAGGAGCCGGCCACCCCTGGCGGGGGATTCGTGCCGGGCCAGGGCGATCTGCGCGCCGACACCGGCGCCAAGCCTCTCGGCCGGCACGCCGAGCCGGGCTTGTTCGCGGCGCTGGAGCAAGTCGAAGGCCACGGCGTGCCGGGCCTGCCGGGCTGCCATGGCGGACTTCAGGTCCTCCAGGTCCCGGATCTCGTCGATCAGTGCGGCAGCGCTGTCCGGGGCCGGGAGGAAGGCCAGGATCCGGGCCAGTTCAGCGACGGTCCCCGCAGTTGCCGGTGCCGGGTCTGCCGGAATCGTCTCGGGCCCCTGATTGCCGTCCATGAGTTAAGTGTCCCTGCGGGCTATGACATTTATGGCCCTCCGGAGCCGTTCCACCGCTTCGGAAGCCATCGGCGACCTTCCAGATCCCAACGTCACTCCCGAAACGCTGCCCAGGAAAACGTCGAGCTGAAGACGCGTCCGCAACGCGTCGAGCGCAGAGTGAAACTCGTCAAGCCGTCGGTATTGCTCGATCATCCCGGCGCAATCTTCGGCCTGACGCAGGTCCCGGAGTACGCGGGAGCAGAATGCGAGCAAATCCTGGACGCCGCCGTCACTGCTCCCGGCGCGGCCGAGCCCGTAGTCGCCGTCTCCCGCCGGAACCACTTCGGGCCCCTGATTGCCGTCCATGAATCCAGTCTCCTCCGGGGATCGGACATTAATAGGGCAACCAGAAGGAGGCCGCGAGGTTAGCGGGATTGGTGGGATTCGTTGGCGGTTGTGGAGGTGCGGCCCCGAGATCCCGGCGTCCGAGGACCCACACCCGAGCGCACCGCCCCTGTCTCAAAAACGGGCACGGGTCCATCATGGGAGAGGGCGTTAGCTCTGCGCCCCAGGCGGAACCGGGCGGAGGATTGTCCATGAACCAGAGGGAATCTATCGCGACGAGTATCAGCTCGCTGCCTTCGGACCGCCGCTCGTTACTTAAAGCCGTCGGCGTCGGCGCCGCGGGTATAGCGGGCATGCCGCTGCTGGCCGCCTGCACGGCCCAAAGTGCCCCCGCCGGTACCGGAAGCAGTGCCTCCGGCGGCTCCGGTGTGCCGTCGGCGTCTCTGCTTCCGGCGCCGGAACCGCAGGTCAAACCGCTCCTGGACCAACAGAAGGTCAACGCCGCCTTGGCAAAGCTGGACGGGATGGTCCAGGGCGTGATGGAGAGTACCGGTGTTCCCGGAGTCGCCGTGGCCGTGGTCTACCAAGACCAAATGGTGTACGCCAAGGGCTTCGGCGTGCGGGAATCGGGCCGGCCCGAGACAGTGGACGCGGATACCGTCTTTCAATTGGCCTCGGTGTCCAAACCCTTGGCCTCCACGGTGGCGGCCGTGGCCGTGGGCCGCAAGGCCATCTCCTGGACGGAACCGGTGATCAACCACACCCCCGGCTTCGCCCTGAAAGACCCCTACGTCACGCGGAACGCCACGGCGGCCGACCTGTTGTCACATCAAGGCGGCCTCAGTACGGGGGCGGGCGATCTGTTGGAAGACCTCGGATTCGACCAGTCCTATATTCTCAGCCACCTCAACCAGCAGCCGCTGGACTCCTTCCGGTCGAGCTACAACTACAGCAACTTCGGCTACACGGCTGGTGCGCAGGCTGTCGCCGATGCCATGAACAAACCCTGGGCAGACCTCGCCGAAGAAGTCTTGTTCAAGCCCCTGGGCATGTCATCCACGAGCTATCGCCACGCGGACTACCAAAAGGCAACGAACAAGGCACTGATCCACGTCCCAGCCGGTAACAAGACCTGGGTGGCCAAATACACCCGGGATGCCGACGCCGAAGCACCCGCCGGCGGGGCCAGTTCCTCCGTGCGCGACCTGGCCCGCTGGATCCGCCTGCAGCTCGCCAACGGCAGCTTTGAGGGAAGCGAGGTCATCGACCCGGACGCGCTTGGTGTCACGCATGTCCCGCACGCCGTGTCGGGCCCACCGGCGACGCCGGGCGCCCGCACCCGCTTCTACGGCTTGGGCTGGAACGTCTCCTACGACGACCACGCCCGGCTCATGCTCGGGCACTCGGGGGCCTTCAACCTTGGTGCCGCGACCGCCGTCTCACTGCTCCCCGGCGAGCAGCTGGGCGTTGTGGCCCTGACCAATGGCCGGCCGCAGGGCATCCCCGAAGCGATCTGCGCCGCATTCCTGGACACGGCCCAGAACGGCGCCCCGACAGTGGACTGGATCGGATTCACCTCGGGCGTCTTCCAGAAGATCGATGAGTCGGAGAAGCCAAAAGTTGACTATTCCAAGGCACCGGCCCAGGCCAAACCGGCGCAGGGCAACAATTTCTACATCGGCAGTTACGCGAACTCCTACTACGGCCCGCTCACCGTCGCGGTGGAGAACGGCGTGCTGACCCTTGAGCTGGGCCCGGCCGGCAGGACCACCAAGTTCCCGCTCACTCATTTTGACGGCGACACCTTCAGCTTTGAATCAATCGGCGAGAACGCCAACGGTCTTGCCGGGGCAATCTTCGCCCCCGGCGCGGCTGCAGCCCCTGGTGCGGACGCCGCAGCCCGAGGCGGCACGGCTCCGAGCGTCAGGCTTGATTTCTACGATCAGACCGGGCTGGGCACCTTCACCCGCAGCTGAGCCCGGACTTCAGTGAGTGAGCTTCTTCCGTAAGCTTCAAAGAAACGCCACGAGCCCCGATCCAAGGAACCCATGCCCATCAACACACAGTCGCTGAAACAGGACGGCTTCACCGGTTTCCGGCCGCTCCAGGACCTTGACATCAACCGGATCCCGCAGAAGCCCGGGATCTTCGCGGTACTGCGGCCCGAGGGCTTCCGGCCCCAGTTCCTGGCCAGGAGCACCGCCGGCATCTTCAAGAAGAAGAACCCCACCCTCAAGGCGGACGCTCTCGACGCCGAATGGGTGGACGGCGCCGATGTCCTCTTCGTGGGCAAAGCCGGCCCCGGAAGCAAGGGCAACCGCGGACTGCGCCGGCAAATCCAGGAATTCGTCGACTTCGGCGAAGGCAAGCCGCCGGGCCACTGGGACGGGCGGCTCATCTGGCAGCTCGCCGTGCCCGGGGCCCTGATCATCGCGTGGAAAGAGTTGCCCGTTGAGCAACTCAACGCGGCCGAAGCCCGGTACCATGCCGCATTCATCGAAGAATACGGCCGCCTGCCGTACGCCAACTTAGTCCAGGCGCGCGTCAAAGGTGCTTAGCCGCCGTACGTGAACCGTCCCGCCACTAACGTGGCGGCCACCGGTATGGCCGCAAACTCCGCATCCGACACGGTCAGCGGGTCGGCGTCGAGCACTGCAATATCGGCGGGGTCCCCGACCCGGAGACGGCCGCGACCGCGGGTCGAGGCCGTGAGGGCCTCCTGCCGCGTGAGGGCCTGCTCGGCATGCCACGGCCCGCGGCCATCCAGCCGGGCCCGCGCCGTGGCAGCGGACATGGCAATCCACGGATCCAGTGGGGCCACCGGAGCGTCCGAGCCCAGGGCGAGAGTCGCCCCGGCGGCCAGCAATGAACGGAGCGGGAAGGACCGGTCCGTTCGCCCCGGCCAGTTCGCCTCGGCGGCGTCCCGGTCATCGAGGGCATGCGCAGGCTGGACGCTCGCGGTCACGCCCAACCGGCCGAAGCGGGCGAAATCCTCGCTCCGGACAAACTGGGCATGCTCCACCCGTCCGGCGAGGCCCGCCGCCTCAAACGCATCCAAGGCGACTTGGTTGGCCGCGTCGCCGATTGCGTGGACCGCCGGCACAAAACCCGCCTGCCGGGCCCGGACCAACAGGGCGAGCAGCTCCGCCTCGCTCACGGTCAGCAGCCCGTGGCCGCCGTTCGGATACGGGTCCACGCAATACGCTGTGCGGGTATTGAGCGAGCCGTCGATCAGCACTTTCAGGGGGCCCACGCTGAGCAGCCCGCCACTGCCGGCCACCGCCAAACCTGTCCGCAGCCCCTCTGCCACGGCCCGGTCCAGGTCCTGCGGATAGACGCCCGCTTCAACCCGCAGGGCAGCGAAGCCGCCGGAGATCCTCCGCAGCCAGGCGTCGCGGTTCCACGTCATCTCGAAGTCCACAATCCCGACCACGCCCCGCGCGGCCGCAGCCTGCCCTGCCTGCCGCACCCACGGATCCACCACCGCGTCCGGCAGCTGGCCAAGCTCCCGGGTCAGGGCGAACGCCGGTTCTTCCCGGAGCAGGCCGCCCGCATCCACCGGCATTCCGTACTGTTGGGCCGCTGCGGAGTTGAGCCAGACACAGTGGAGGTCGTGGCTGATCAGCGCCGTAGGCCGGCCGCGCGTCACGCCGTCCAGGAGGTCCAGACTGGGCAGGTCATGCCAGATGGCATCGCGGAAACCGACGCCCACCAGCGTCTGGACGGGACCCGGAGCTCCGGCGCCGCTTCCGGACCCGGTGCTAGTGTCCCCGGCGATATGGGCCCCGACGACGGCGGCCGCCTCGCGCGCCGAGCCGGCACTGGAGAGGTCAAGCCGGTTGGAGGCCAGCGCCCACTGCGTCATATGAACGTGCTCATCCCACAGCCCAGGAATGACGTAGCGGCCCTCCAGATCCACCACCCGGGTTGCAGCGGGGAGCGCACCCGGGCCCGGGCGCGACGGGATGATCGCCTGCACGGCCCCGGCGCGAAGATGAACGTCGAAGCATATTTCCTCCCCGGGGTGCCGCACGGAGGCCAGCACGAGATCCGGGGGTCGGCACGGATCGAGCGGATCAGACATAGGAACAGGCTAGGCGGGCGACGCCGCAGGACCCAACAGGCGCACACGGGACTTTCGCCCCTTACCTCTGCCACGAGCGCCCCCCAAGCTGAATGTGTGGGGAGGTTGCTGCACGGCCAGTTGGGGGACGTGTCGAGCGAAGAACCACTTCACGTAAATACGGCACGGGTCTCACCGCGAATTGGGGAAGGAAATGGCGTTTGCACTTTCCGGCTTCAGCAGGAAAAGGCAGGAGACCACGGCCACATGAGTATCCATCACCATTCGGGGGACCCTAAACTCAAGGTGCTCATCCGCCTGAACGCCGACGCCGAAACAGCCCGGATCGACGTGCATGGTGTGGTGACCGTGGCCAACGTGCGGGCACTGTATGTCGTTTGCCGCCGAGTCACAAGCAAGCTTCCCGGGTTCGAACTCGTGCTCGACCTCGCCCATGCCCGGGTGTCGGCCGCCGCGATCGAGGAACTCCGTGAGCGTGCCCGCGCCTCGTTGCTGTATTCGGGAATCGATGGCACGGAGACTCCGTGCCGTCTGCGCCTCGTGGACCCGCTGGTCATCCTCAAAACCAAGGAGCACGTATGAAAGCCCTCGTCTATGGCGGTCCCGGGGAGAAATCGTGGACCGAGGTCCCCGATCCCACAATCCAGAATCCCAGCGATGTGATCGTCAAAGTGGACACCACCACCATCTGTGGGACCGATCTGCACATCCTCAAAGGCGACGTCCCCGCGGTGGCCAAGGGCCGCATCCTGGGCCACGAAGGGGTCGGCACCATCACGGAGATCGGCGCCTCCGTGACCAGCCTCAAGGTCGGGGACCGCGTCATCATTTCGTGCATCAAGTCCTGCGGGCACTGCGCCAACTGCAAGACAGGCCTGTACTCCCATTGCCTGGGGGAGGAAGGAACCTCCGGCATCGGCTGGGTTTTCGGACATCTGATCGACGGCACGCAGGCCGAGTTCGTCCGCGTCCCCTATGCAGAGAACTCCCTGCACCTCCTGCCTGAGGGAGTCAGCGACCAGCAGGCCGTCATGCTCTCCGACATCCTCCCCACCGGCTTTGAGATCGGCGTGCAGTACGGCCGGGTCAAGCCCGGCGACACGGTCGCCGTCATCGGCGCGGGCCCCGTGGGACTTGCCGCGATCTCCACCGCCGGCCTCTACGGCGCCGCCACGATCATCGCCGTCGACCTCGACGCGAACCGGCTCGAGAAATCCCGCGAATTCGGAGCCACCGACGTGGTCCTCTCATCCGATGCCGACTGGAAGGAGCAGCTCATGCTCCTGACCGACGGGCAGGGTGTGGACGTGGCGATCGAGGCCGTGGGCGTCCCGGCGACCTTCACGATGTGCACCGACATCGTGCGTCCCGGCGGCACCGTGGCCAACGTGGGTGTGCACGGCAAGGCCGTGGAACTGCACGTCGAAGACCTCTGGATCCGGAACATCAACATCAGCATGGGCCTGGTGAACACCAACACCACCCCCATGCTGCTCAAGCTCGTGGCACAGCAAAAGATCCCCGCGGACAGTTTCGCCACCCACCACTTCACCTTTGACGAGTTCATGGAGGCGTACGACACTTTCGCCCGCGCCGCGGAGACGAAGGCCCTCAAAGTCGTGATCACGGCATGAACGCGCTCGTTGTCCTCCACGCCGGCAGTGCCGGCGCGATCGACGAAGCCAAGCCGTTCGTGATCCCGCTCGGGCGGTAGCGGCCCGGGCCGCCAGCTTCCGTTTGCCACGTCCGGCCGGGCGTGGCAAACGGACCATCTGAAAGGACGGCGGCCATGAAGGCAGGCCGGATTGTCATGCTGGTGATCGGCTCGCTGTGCGCGCTGGTCGGTTTGGGACTGTTGGCGGGCGCCGGCTTTGCGGGCTGGGTCAACTACCAACAACGTGACGGCAGGTACTTCATCACGCCGTCAGCGCCTTTCTCAGGCAATTCCTACGCGCTGACGACCCCCCGGCTGGACCTCATGACCGGCGGCGGCGTGGACGACGGCGTTCCGGTGGACATTGCGGGCAGCGTGCTGCTCCGCGGTTCCTCCACCGACCCCGGCAAGGAAATCTTCATCGGAATTGCCCCGCGGGCCGACGTCGCGACGTACCTGGCCGGTGTCCGGCGCACCGAAATCGTCGACGTCAGGTTCAACCCCTTCCGCGCGCGGTACCGCGAAGTGGCCGGCTCCCAGGTCCCGTCCAATCCGGCGCAGCAGACCTTCTGGGCCGCGACTGCCACAGGCCCGGGGGAACAGGAACTGACCTGGGACCTCCGCTCCGGATCCTGGGCAGTGGTGGTCATGAATGCCGACGGGACGTCTCCGGTGAGCGTGAATCTGCAGGCAGGGGCACGCACAGATCTGCTCCTGCCGGTGTTCATCGGCCTGCTGATCGGCGGACTTGTGATGCTGCTGATCGGCGTGCCGCTGATAGTGCTGGGCGCCGTTGGACTCGGCCGCGGCGGCCTGGGCCAAGGCGGGACGGGCAGCGGTGTCCCTCCCGGGCACTTGCCGGCCCAGCCCGGCCAGCCGTATCCCGCGGGTCCCTACCCGCCCAGGGCCACCCCCGGCCAGCAGAACAGTGCGGCCCCGCCGGGTGCCGTGGCAGCCTACGCTGCCACGCCGGGGACTCCGTATCCGGTGGCACCGGGTGCTACGACCCCATATGTGTACCCCGCCCGCCTCCACGGCTACCTCGACCCGAACCTGTCACGGTGGATGTGGCTCGTGAAGTGGTTCCTGGCCATCCCGCACTTCATCGTCCTGTTTATCCTCTGGTTCGCCTTCGGAGTGGTCACGATCGTGGCGTGGTTCGCGATCCTGTTCACGGCGCGCTACCCGCGCTCGCTGTTCAATTTCAGTGTCGGTGTGATCCGCTGGAACTGGCGTGTGGCCTTCTACGCCTTCAGCGCTATCGGCACGGATGTCTATCCCCCCTTCACCCTGGCCCGCACCGATTACCCGGCGGACTTCGACGTCGACTATCCCGAACGGCTGTCCCGCGGCCTGGTGCTGGTGAAATCGTGGCTGCTGGCCATTCCACATCTGCTGCTTATCAGCCTGCTGACGGGGACCGCGAGGACGTGGGAGTACCGGGACGGCGAGTGGGTACAGCAAGGTGTGGGCATCTCCCTCCTGGGGCTGCTGGTCCTCATCGCCGGCGTGATCCTGTTGTTCACGGGCCAATACCGGCGGGGGCTCTTCGACCTCCTGCTTGGCCTGAACCGCTGGATCTACCGCGTTATCGCCTACGTTGCCCTCATGCGGGACGAATATCCGCCGTTCCACCTTGATATGGGTCCGGTCGATCCGGGCGAGCTGCCGGTGCCTGCATACGCCGGGCCTGCGCCCGGAACCGGAGGACCCGCCGCCGGACCCGTCGGGCCTGTCGGGCCCGTCGGGCCTGGACCCGCCCCCGGACCCGCGGTCGGACCCGTCGGGCCTGGACCCGCCCCCGGACCCGCGGTCGGACCCGGACCCTCCGCCGGACCAGGACCCGGGCCCGCGCCCGGACCCGGAGGACCAGCCACCGGACCCGGAGGGCTGCCCAGAAGCTAATGCCGCGCTGCGCCCGGTCCTCTTGCCACCCGCCCTCCGCAAGAACATAGTTGAGGGAATTCACGTACTCCGCGGCACTAGGCAGGCGACCATGGTGAACATCGGGATTCCGGAAAACGGCGTGCTTCACGGCAAGACCGCCCTGATCTATGGCGGCGGCGGGGCGGTCGGCGGGGCGGTGGCAAGGGCTTTCGCGGCTGACGGCGCCACGGTGCACATTGCCGGAAGGACGGAATCGCGGCTGGAAAAAGTAGCCAATGACATTCGCGAGGCAGGCGGCACAGCCGAAACCGCCGTCGTCGACGCCCTGGACGAAGAGCAGGTGGATGCCTTCGTAAGCCGGGTGGCGAAGAAGAGCAAGAGGATCGACATCTCCTTCAACGTGATCTCATTCGGCGACATCCAGCAGCCACTCATGGAGATCGATGTGGATGACTTCACCCAGCCCATCACCCTGGCCGCGAGGACGCACTTCCTGACCACCCGCGCGGCCGCCGCCTACATGGTCAAGCAACGCTCCGGCGTCGTGCTCATGTTCGGCGGCTCGGGCCCGCAGACGATCCCCGGCCTGGGCGGTTTCAAGGTGGCGCTCGACGCGATGGAAGGACTGCGCCGGCAATGGGCCCTGGAACTGGGAAAACACGGCATCAGGGTGGTCACCATGGTCACCGGCGGCATTATCGAAACCATCCCGTGGCAGGCCGAGGGCCGCGAAGAGATCGTAGTGGAGATTGCCAGGGCCGCACATTTGAACCGGACGGCCACGCTGACGGACGTCGGTAACGTGGCCTCCTTCATCGTCTCGGACAAGGCGGCGGCCATCACGGACGCGACCGTCAACATCTCCGCCGGCGCGATCGTGGACTACTGACGCCTTCGATCCGTCGTCCGCCTCGGCGGACAAGGTCAAGGTGCTCACCGGCTACGAGGGATGCTGAGGCCTGCCCCGGGCCGCCCGGCCAGGCACGGGCCCGGCGTCTTCCAAGAAATGGTATCTATCATGAGCCCGTGCCGCCCCTTGATGTAGTCCTCACCGCCTGGCAGATCGACTGGGCCGCCGCCGCCCTGATCGGCGGCTCGGCGCTGCTGTACGCGCTGGGCCTGAGGGCCGCGGCGGCGCGCGGGCACCGCCATCCCGGGTGGCGGACGCTGGCGTTCTATGTTCTGGGCCTTGGGTCCCTGACAGTGCTGACGTGCGGGTTCCCTGGCGTCTACAGCGCGCAGCTCCGGTGGGCCTTCACGCTCAAGATTTCCCTGTTGCTCTTCGTGGTGCCGCTGCTGATCGGCCTGGGAAAACCCATTTCCCTCGCCCGTGCGGCCCTGCCGCCGCGCGGCGTCGGCCGGCTGAACAGGGCGCTCGCGCACAGTGCGGTGCGGTTTGCGGGCAACTCCATGGCCGCCCCGCTCCTGGGCCTTGCCCTCTTCTCCACCTTCCTGACTCCGGCGTTCTACACCCTCCGCACAGCCGCCTGGGCCGAGGCGCTCCTGACGGTGGGGGTCCCGCTGCTTGGCATGATGATGGCCCTGCCGATCATCGAGGACGCGGACTTCCGCCGCTCCAGCGCGTTCTTCATCATGGAGTTCGTGTTTGTTTTCATCGAGCTGCTGGTCGATGCCGTGCCCGGGATCCTGCTGCGCCTCAACGGCCAGGTGCTGGATCACGTCGCAACGACGCCGTCTGCGATGGGCTGGTTCCCCAACGCCCTGCGTGACCAGCAGCTGGCGGGGGACGTCCTGTGGTTCATCTGCGAAATTGTCGACTTGCCCCTGATCATCCTGATGTTCATCCGCTTCTCCCGCAGCGACAAACGCGAGGCCCGCGGCTTTGACGAGCTCACGGATTCCCAGCTCGATGAACTGAATGCGGAGCACCTGCGGCGCGGCCGCTAAGTCCCCGCGCCCCGGGTGGGGGCGCTATGCCACGCTGACCTTGATCCGCTGCACCACGTTGTTGCCCATGCCCTGGTAGTTCCATTCCGGTTCCAGCGGCTGGACCGCGCCGCTGGCATCCGTGGCACGGCAGGAGAGCTCGTGTTCGCCCGGATCGGCCACCCACGGCATCGACCACGCACACCACGCAAACGGCGCTGCCGGGTGCTCCAGATGGGCCGCTGCCCACTTTCCGTCGATTCCGACGTCGACGCGCTGCACGGCGCCTTGCCCGGACCAGGCCCGGCCGGTGAGCATCACCGGTCCCGGGGGCAGGATCCGGCTCCGGGTGAAGAAATCCGGGACCCCCGGGGGCATCATGAGCGAGCGGACCTTGATCCAGGTGACGGGGGTTCCGGGATCCTCGGCGTCATGCTGGTAGCGGTACGCCACTGCCTGCTGGAAACCGTCATAGGGCTTGGTCAGAACCTTGATCGAGGTCAGCCACTTCACGCTCGCCATGCCGTACCAGCCGGGCACCACAAGCCGGAGCGGATAGCCGTGCTGAGGCGGCAGGTCTGCGCCGTTCATCCGGTAGGCGAGCACGACGTCGGGGCGCAAGGCCTCCTCGATCGGCAGGCTGCGCGCGTACTGCTGGGCGACGCCGCCCTGGCTGCCGGCGTCGGCCCCGGTGAAGAGCACCTCCACGGCGTCGTCCTCCACTCCGGCCCGCGTCAGCAGGTAGGCGAGCGGGACACCGGTCCACACGGCGGTCCCCACGCCCTCGAGTACCCACGGCTGGCTCAGTGGGCGGGGCCGCAGGAGGGACCGGCCGTTGCCGGCGCACTCCAGGGTGACCGGGAGGGTGATGCTCGGTGCCCGGAGCAAGGCCCGCAGGCTCAGTTCGAAGGACCGCTGCACGGCGCCGCCGATCCACAGATGCCAGTGATCGGCGTCGATGAACGGGATGTCGAAGTGCGTGAGCACGTAGTGCAGTCCGGGCGGTGTGGTGTCGCTCCGCAGGGCCTCGAGCGGCATGGAATGGTTCCGCACGGCGAGCTGGAGTTCCTCCGCCGTCAGCGGGCCGTGGCTCGGTTCGCCGGGATGCGCCCGGGGTTGTCCGGCCTGCCGGCGCGGACTCTTCAGGACAGAAGAGTGTCTGGACATTTGCTTTGGCATGGCATGCCGCGATTCTTTCCGGACCGGCCCGGTCCCGCTCCTGTGAAGGACCCGCCGGTTTTAGTAGGTATCACTTGGTCTCAGGTCTACGCCGCAGCCCGGAAACCGTCAACACCGGGACGCGCCGGTCCCGTCCCTTCCGGTCCAGTCTCTTCCGGTCAAGGGGCTACAGCGTGTGCGCCTCGGCCAGGAACTGCGCCAGGCTCAGCGGTTCCCGGCCCGTCAGCTCATGCACTGCCGACGTCGGACCGGCGAGTTCGCCGGCGGCGATGGCCGTGTAGGTGCTCACCCAGGCGTCCACCTGCCATGGCGGGGCGCCGTACGAGGCACGGGACCCGTAGGCCTCCGCCAGGGTCTCGTTGTGGAAGGTGATGGCCCGGCCGGTTCCGGCGGTCAGGAGTTCGGCGGCGCGGGCCAGCGAGATGTCTTCCGGGCCGGTCAGGTCATAGGTCCGTCCCACATGCAGGGACGGGTCCCGCAGTACGGTGACGGCCGAGCGGGCAATGTCTGACCGCGCCACGGCAGCCATGACGCCGTCTCCGGCGGGGCCGCGGATCACGCCGTCCTCGCCGGCCAGCAGCGGCAGGAAGTCCAGGTAGAAGTTGTCCCGCAGGAACGTGTAGTCCATGCCGGAGGCCTTGATGCGCTCCTCCGTCGCGAAGTGGTCCCGGCCCAGCGTGAACGTGGAGTCCGGCGCCGCGCCGAAGAACGAGGTGTACACGATGTGCTGGACGCCCGCTGCGGCCGCGGCATCGACGAAGGCGTAGTGCTGCTGCAGCCGGTCCTCGGCCTCGGCTGCGGAGACCATGAACAACGTTTTCGCCCCGGAAAGCGCCGTCTTCGCCTGCTCCGGCTCGGCGTAGGTGGTGACGAAGGGGACGGCGCCTTCGAGCTCAGGTGCCCGGGCGGCGTCCCGCACCAGGAGCCGTTGCTCGCTGCCGGCCTGGGCCAGCAGCCTGGCCACCAGGGCGCCCAGCTGGCCGGTGGACCCGGTGACGGCAAGCTCAGGAGCGTTGGTCATGGCCTAGGCCTCGCGGGAGGCGGGCGACTTGGTCTGCGCGGGGTCGCGTTCGGCCAGTGAGCCGATGACGGCGTCGATCTTGTCCATGATCACCGCGTCCAGCTTCACGCCGGCTGCCGCGACGTTTTTCTCGATCTGCTCCGGCCGGGACGCGCCCATGATCGCGGAGGCCACGTTCTTGTTCTGCAGCACCCAGGCGATGCTGAGCTGCGCCATGGTCAGCCCGGCCTCCTCCGCGATCGGCTTGAGCTGCTGGACGCCGGTGAGGACCTCGTTGGACATCCAACGCTCGATCATCCGCGAACCGCCCTTGGAGTCCGTGGCGCGGCTGCCCTCAGGGGCAGGCTTGCCGGGGTGGTACTTGCCGCTCAGCACGCCCTGGGCAATCGGGGACCAGACAATCTGGGACAGGCCCAATTCTTCCGACGCCGGAATCACCTCGGCCTCGATCACCCGCCACAGCATGGAGTACTGAGGCTGGTTGGAGATCAGCTGGAAGCCCAGTTCCTTGGCGAGGGCATGGCCGTCGCGGATCTGGTTGGCCGTCCACTCGCTGACCCCGATATACAGGGCCTTGCCCTGCCGCACGATGTCCGCGAAGGCCTGCATGGTCTCTTCCAGCGGCGTCTCGTAGTCGTAGCGGTGTGCCTGGTAGAGGTCCACATAGTCGGTCTGCAGCCGGGTGAGGGAGCCGTTGATGGATTCCATGATGTGCTTGCGGGACAGGCCGAGATCGTTGTGGCCCTTGGGCCCGGTGGGGCCGAAGACCTTCGTGAAAATTTCCAGCGACTCGCGGCGCTCGTCCTTCAAGGCTGCTCCGAGGACCGTCTCCGCCGCTGTGTTGGCGTACACGTCGGCCGTGTCGAAAGTGCTGATACCGGCGTCGAGCGCGGCCCGGACGCACTGGGTGGCGACATCGTTCTCCACTTGGGAGCCATGGGTCAGCCAGTTGCCAAACGTGATTTCTGAAATCTTGAAGCCGCTGTTCCCGAGGTATCTGAATTCCATGGGTTCCAACGTAGCGGACTTGCCTGCCCGGGGTAAGGGCTCAGCCGGCCTTGCGTTCCTGGACCGGCTGTTTGGCCTTCCCGGCCGGCGGAGTGCCGCGCAGCGCCACGAGCGATCCGGTGTCCAGCAGGGACTTCGCTGCGGGCATGGGCGGCTTTTTGAACGCCCGCGGGACGGAGCCAAGTGTTCCATTGGTGTCCGTGGCAGACTGCACGAGGGCAGAGACTTCCGTGATGTCCTGTGCCGGTGCAAGGGGGTCGGGCAGGTCCCGGACGGTGACCCGTACGGCGGGTCCGGCCTCTGCCCTGGCCCTCGCGGCGGCGCGGGCATCTGCCCGGGCCACGGCGGCCGCCCACTCCGGGGACAGTGCCGGTTCCTTTTTGGCTGCATTCCGGGCGGGGCGTGCGGGCTTCGCGGCCTTGGCCGGCCGGTGCGGCGCCGGCTCTTCCCCAGCCCCATTTTCCCGTGATACCGGGGTTCCGCGGACGAGCCCGGCGACGGCCAGGACAACGACTGCCGCCAGCCGGCCGATCCCTGCGAGCACGAGGGTGGCGGCGAAGACCAGGAAGAGGCCGAGGAACATGAAGAACGCCACGCCGAGGGTCCCGAAAAAAGTCAGGTTCAGCGCAATGGTCGTTGGATCTTCCATGTCACCTCTCCTTGCCGGCCTGCTTCAGCGTGGTCCCTGCCGCAAGCACACGGCGGGCAGGAGCCCCCTTAACAATACGTACTTTTCGCTGGCCCCGTGCCGCCCCCGGCAGTCGTGGCGAATATGTGTCAAAGCCGTTATCCGCGGGCGGGGCACGGGCACCGCCGGCCGGGCGTCTATAGTCGGAGACAGCCCCGCCGGCGTCGTCCGGCCCGCCGGAAGGACACCTTGTGACGCACGCCGCAGCAGCCGATTCCGAGCCCGCCGGAGCATCTGGCACGGACCGCTCTGTGAGTATTCCGGAAGCGGCATATTTCGCGCCGTATGAGGGGAACTGCCCGTGCCTGTCGGGCGAGGCGTATGTGCACTGCTGCGGCCGGTTCCATCGCGGGGACGCCGAGGCGCCTACGGCGGAGCAGCTTATGCGCTCCCGGTACAGCGCCTTCGTGGTCCAGGACGCGGGATACCTGCTCCGGACCTGGCACCCGGACACTCGGCCCGCTGAGCTGGAGTTTGATTCCGGCATGCAGTGGCGACGCCTGGACATCCTCTCCACCAGCCGCGGCGGCCCGCTGGACAGCGAAGGCACGGTGGAATTCGCGGCGCACTACCGGCACGAGGGCGAACGCGGCCTGCACCGCGAAACCAGCCGCTTTGTGCGGTTGGACCGGCGCTGGTACTACGTAGATGGCGTCGTTGCCGGCTGAGCCTTCCGGGGCTGACGCCGTCGCGGCTAGGGGCGCCCGGCTGAGTTGTCCCTGACGGGGTGGTTCTCAACCGTTGCTGCCGGGCTGAAGCCGGCCCGATCCACCCTGCGGTGGAAACGCATTCCCGCGAGGCCGCCCAGCACTGCGCCCACCAAAGCCACCGCGGCCACGACGATCGCCGCGATGATGCTCAGGGTGTTCAATTCGCCCTCGTTGATCGGGATCCGCGGGAAGCTGTTCAGGTTGGCCAGGATGTTGAAGCGCTGCCCGGCGACCAGGCCCAGCACGGCGACGACGATCGCGGCGATCAGGGCCCAGATCCAGACCATGAAGCCCTGCCTGGCGCCGTTGAAGCGGGCCATGCGCCCGGCGACGTATCCGCCGCAGTAGTAGGCGACCAGGAGGATCACGAGCAGCACGATGATGCCGGTCAGCCCGACCGTCTGATTGCTGGAGGCCTGGTCGACGGCGTCGTTCACATCGGTGTTGGTGGCCAGACCGACGGCGGTACCGCCGGCAGCGACCAGCGCGGTGAGCAGCACGGCCGTACCCGTGGCCGTCAGCCAGCCGAAGAATGCCGAGCCGACCTTGATGCCGCCGAACTGTTCCTTCTCGCGGGCCACTACCGTCTCGCGCGTGGGGATCTCTTCCACGACAGTGTCGTGAACAGCATCGCGGACCGATGCGTCGCGGACGGGGTCGTCGTGGCGGACTGCTGTCACCGGGCGGGTTGTGGCGTCGTCCTGCGCGGCGTGTTGTGTCGTCTTGTCGTCGGGGCCTGCGGTGCTGCTCATGAGGGCTGCTCACTTTCGCTGGATGACCGGCCACACTGGAGACGCCGGTCTGGCGTCAACCTAACCACGGCGGAATCCGGTTAGCAAGGATGCTTACTATCCGTGGCGGCGGCCCGTCAGCGGTACTTGCGGTGCAGGTCCTCCCGGACGGAGGCGCGCCGGCTGGCGTCCGCGATCCATGGACCGGTCCCTTCAGACTGGTCGAGGATTCCGGCTTCCAGCCAGGTGTAGTCCCCGGCCAGTGTCTTGCGGGCCAGGGCATGGTCGGCGTCGTCGGTGTTCCGCCACAGCCGGTCGAAATATTCGTCGACGCGAACACGGGCCTGTTCGCAGTACGCCTCGGCGAGTTCGTACGCGGAGGCGCCGCGTTCCGGCTGCGTCCGCAGCAGCATCTCGGCGCGCGAACAGCAGGCTGCCATGGCAAACAGCTCCGCACCGATGTCCACGATCCGGCCCAGGAACGCCTGCTTGTGCTCAAGTTTGGCCTGCCAGCGGCCCATCCCGTAGAAGGTCTGCCGGGCGAGGCGCCGGGAGGAGCGCTCCACGTAGCGCAGCTGTTTCGCGAGCCGGCCGAAGTCGCTGTAGGAGCGCGGGTCCATGCCGGCGCCGGCCACGAGTTTGGGCAGCCACTTCGCGTAGAAGCCGGAGGCGCCGACGGCGGCCTTCGCCTTGTCGGAGAGGCGGGCATCCTCCGAGGCGAGGTCTCCCGCGGCCGCCAGGTGCGCGTCCACGGCCTCGCGGGCGATCAGCAACCTCATGATTTCCGAGGACCCCTCGAAGATCCTGTTGATTCTCATGTCGCGGAGCTGCTGTTCCGCAGCGACGGCGCGCTCGCCGCGGGCTTCGAGGGAGTCCGCCGTTTCAAAGCCCCGGCCGCCGCGGATCTGCACTAGTTCGTCCGCGATGAGGCAGCTGATCTCCGTGGACCACAGCTTGGCCAGGGCCGCCTCGATCCGGATGTCTTTCTGCCCGGCGTCGGCCATTTCCGCAGAGAGTTCAAACACGGCGTCCAGGGCGAAGGCGCTGGCGGCGATGAAGGCGATTTTCTTGCCCACTGCCTCATGCTGGCCGATCGGCCGGCCCCACTGGGTGCGGGCGTCGGACCATTCGCGGGCGATCTTCAGGCTCCACCGGCCTGTGGCGACGCACAGCGCGGGGATGGAGAGCCGGCCCGTGTTCAGTGTGGTGAGGGCGATCTTCAGGCCCTGGCCTTCCCGGCCCAGCCGGTTGGCAGCGGGGACCCTGACCTGGTGGAAGCGGGTGACGCCGTTTTCGATCCCGCGGAGCCCCATGAAGGTGTTGCGGTTTTCCACGGTAATGCCAGGGGTGTCCATTTCGACCACGAAGGCGCTGATGCCGCCTTTGTGGGCGGTCCCGTCCGCATCGGTGTGCGGCGGCACGAGGGCCATGACCACGACGAGCTCGGCGATAACACCGTTGGTGGTCCAGAGCTTGACGCCGTCCAGGAGGTACGACTCGCCGTCGTCGGAGAGGACGGCCGTGCTGCCCATCCGGGCGGGGTCGCTGCCGACGTCGGGCTCGGTGAGCAGGAAAGCGGTGACGGCGCCGGCGGCGCAGCGGGGCAGGTATTCGCGCTTCTGGGCCGGAGTGCCAAAGACCTTGACGGGCTCCGGTACGCCGATCGACTGGTGCGCGGAGATCAGGGCGCCAAGGCTTGGGTGCACCGAGCCCAGCATGGCCAGTGCGCGGCCGTAATACACGAGCGTGAGGCCCAGTCCGCCGTATTCGCGGGGAATCTTCATTCCGAACACACCGAGCTCCGCGAGCCCTTTGAGATAGTCGTCCGGGATCCGGTCGTCGCGTTCGATGGTGCGCCCGGACATCGTGCGGCAGTAGTCGGCCAGCCGGGCCATGAACGCGTCGCCGCGTTCGACGTCGTCGGCGGGGGCCTCGGGCCACGGGTGTATCAGCGACAAATCGAAGCTGCCAAGGTAGAGGCCCTTCGCGAAGCTGGGCTGGGTCCAACTGGTTTCGCGGGCGGCCTCGGCAATGGCGCGGGCGTCGGCGGCCGTCGCGTCGGGGCCGACGTGCTCAGCGTCCCCGTCGGCCGCCGGAATCGGAATGCCTGATGTTGGAGAACCTGACGCTGGAGTACCGGGTGTGGTGGCGGGGTCTTCGATGGCGGAGCTCACGGGGCATCTCCTCTAACCGGGTGACCGGCTTGAGCCCTGGATCCGCCGCGGGTGGAGGACCCTTCAGCTGTCCCGCAATACTACTCGCGGGTAAGTGCCTGTGCTAGGGGAGGCCTGGCCCGGAAAGTCGGACCGGAAGTCCGTGCCGAAGTCGACCTGGAAATCGGCGGGCATCTCCACCGTTGAGGCGTGGTGGACCAGCCGGTCCCAACCGTGGTTGATGCCGTGGACCAGGCCCACCAGCGCGCCGGCCACGAGGTACCAGGCGAGCCGGCCGACACCGACCAAAACCATGGCCGCGAACGCGGACACCATCATGAAGGCGCCGATTATCACGGCAAACACGAGGGTTCCAATGACCACCATCGTGCCGGTTTCCACTGCGCTTAGGTCGAACTGCATTCTTCCCCCTGCACCATTGCTCCGGTTGAACCAGTAGCCCGAGCGTAGGGTGCCGTGGGCGGGCTGAACTAGGGTCCTTGGACGGTGGCGGCCTCTTGATACGGGATCGAAATGCTACCGGGGCGTAGGTCACGGCGGGGTTGCGGCACCCTCACCGATCGCGGGGGTCGCACCGTTTGTCAGTGCCGGGAGGCTGCCCGGTGTCAGTCTTCGTCGTGTTCAGGGGCGCTCTGGCTCATGACCCGGAAGTCCGCGCCGAGGGCGACTTCGACCTGGGACCCGTCGTTGAGGCGTACCTCGACCTCGTAGGCCGCGCCGGAGTCGTCATCGCGCTCCACTTCGGTGACGCTGCCCTGGCCCACCTTCGCCAACGCGGCCTGTGTTGCCATGGCACGGTCGGCGTCACTGAGCGCCGGTCCATCGGAATCGTCACCGATCTCAAAGTTCCCGATCTTGGCGGTGAGGGCGCCCGCACTTCCGGACCAGACATCCCTGGCCTGAGTGGCCCCGGCCGCAATTGACGCTCCCCCCAGCACCACCGCTGCAGAGGCCGCCCCCGTGATCCAGACCGTTCTCTTGCGCATGATCGTCTCCCTTCGGCTGGTCATTCCAGTGTGCGCCGACATAGGGGCGCAGACAACGATGAATGCGGACGGGGCCCTGCGTTAACCTTGTAGCTGGCAGTTTTTAGAATCCGCTGCCCCGCAACGCCACCCCAAACCATCCCCTGGCAGCCGAAGGAGAGCGCGTGTCCCGTTCCGCCGTGTCATCAGCCGACGCCATCAGCACCCGGCTCCGGGACCTTGAGCTCCTTACCAAGGGACCTGCCTGGGCGCTGACGCGTTCGGCGCCTTGGGTGATCGCCGTGCTCCAGGCTTCCTTCACCCGCACGCGCGCGCAGCTGCCGCTGGAACAGTTCCACGCCGACGTCGACGCCTTCCTCGAGCAGCTCCGCCGGCAGGCCCCCGGCACGGGAGAGCAGCACAGCGGCTCGGCCAACGGCACACTTTCCGGAAAGAAATACGCGGACGAATGGACCCGCAAGAACTTCCTGACCCGCCGGAACCAGTCGGGCCAGATCGTTTACGAAGTAACGGAGCCTGCTGCCCGCGTCCTGGCTTTCCTGGACAGCCTCTCCAGCGAGCGGTCCACGCTGAACGGCTCCCGGCTCGGTACACTGCTGGGCGACGTCGAGAAGCTCGCCAACGAGACCAACCCGGACCAGAGCGCACGCATTGAATCCCTCGAGGAGGAGATCGACGAGCGCCGCCAGCTGATGGAAGACATCAGCTCCGGCGATTTCGACGGGCTGCTCGACGACGACGAGGCCGTGGAGGCGGCAGGCAACATCCTCGATCTCGCGGCCAGCCTGCCCGCGGACTACAAGAAGATGCGTGACCGGATCGAAGAGCTCGTGGGGGAGCTGCGCAACCAGATCATCGAAGAATCGCTCAGCAAGGGCGCCACCATGGCCCAGGTGCTCGAGGCCGACAAGCGGCTGCGGCAGAGCCCCGAAGGCCGGACGTTCCGCTCCTTCACCGCGTTCCTGGAGGACCCGCAACAGCAGCTGCGCTTCCGGTCGGCGATCGGCGAAGTCCTGAGCCGGCAGTTCGCGGACGAGCTCAGCCACGATGAACGCGAGACGCTCAAGAACCTTGTGGCCGAACTCCGCACCCAGCACAGCCAGATCCAGCGGATCTACGGCAAGCTCAGCGAGAGCCTCAACACCTACGTCCAAAGTGACGACTTCCGGCAGTCGGTCCGGCTCCGGAAGGTCCTGCGCGAGGCTGAGCAGGCGATCCGCACCCTGCCGTACGAGCGCGAACGGCCCGGCCTGGTCCGCGGCCCGGTGCTGTTCAGCGCCGGTTTCGAGTCCCTGGCCATGGTCAAGCTCTTCGACCCTGACGAATTCGCGGCTCCACCCAAGCTGGCCGACCCCATCGCGTTCTCCGACTCGGACCGGGCGCGCTCGCCCCGGACCGCCAAGGCCAAGCCGGAGGCCATCCGCGCCGCGCTCGCGGGGGCCTCAACCCTTACCGAGGCCTGGGCGCAGCTGCCGGCAGAGGAACGCCACATCAACTCCATCCGGGCCCTGTTGTCGCAGACCCTCCACGAAGGTGCCGGCTTCGACCGGGGGACCTGGGGCCCCATCGAATTCGAACAAATCGACGGCACCACCCGCACCGCTTACCTGCCCGTCGTCACGCTCGCGAAGGATTGACCATGACTGAAGAGACTGTGACCGAGACCCTGACCGAGACCCTGACCGAGACCCTGACCGAGACCGCGACCGAGACCCTGGCAGAGACCGCGGCGGCGGACCCGGAGTCCGCGCCCGAGTCTGCGCCTGCGGACAGCGATGGCGCCCACGTCCGGAGCGACCCCTTCATCGTCACCCCCCGGGACACGTTCGTCGACGGCGCCGCGCTCTTCCCGGGCGACACCGGCGTGCTGCCCATGAAGGTGCGGCAGGCGCTCGTGAAGCTGCTCAAAGGCCCTTACATCGACGGCGGCCGCGACGAGAAGCTGTGGACCACGCTCCTGGACAACCAGCTGATCCTGCGCAGCCGCCTCTCCGAACTCTTCCTGACGCTGCAACTGGACCACGAGCGCAAGGTCGCCGTCCTGCGCCCGGTTGACCCCGAGGCGATCGGCGGCAGTACGCGTTCCAGTATCCTGCGCCAGCAGCGTGCCCTGAGCCGGGTCGAGACCATCGTCCTGCTGCGCCTGCGCCTGCTCCTGGACCGGCACGTCACCGCCCAGACGGACCCGACGATCACGCGCGAGGAAATCGCCGAACTCGTCGCCCACTACCAGCCCACCGGCCAGCAGGACGCCCTGCGCGATGCCGACGTCGTCAATCGCGCTATCACCAAGCTCCTGGCCCGCCAGCTCCTGCTCGCCACGGGCCTGGACGAGGTCTACACCATCTCCAACGCCCTCCCGCTGGCCCTGCCGTTCGAAAACATCGGCGACATCCCGGCCCAAATCGAAGCCCTGGTGGCAGCCAGCACAGACCAGTCGGGAACGGAGCCGCTCCTGGAGCTCGACACAGACACCTCGGCAAACGCGGAGGAAGACCCGGACGACGACGGCGCTGCCGCCACCGAAGGTGACCCGGCATCGCCGTCGTCGTCACCCAGCCACACTGAAGAAGCCGAGGAGACCAAGTGAGCATCGCAACCATGCTGCCCATGGGTGAGCTCACGAACCCCGGCCAGATGCGCCTGGCCCTGGTCCAGGTGGTCAACTGGGGCACATTCCATGGCGCCCACACGATGCACGTGGACCGCAACGGCACACTGCTGACCGGCAATTCGGGCGTCGGAAAGTCCACGCTGTTCGATGCCATGCTTCGGGTCTTCGACGCCCGTCCCCGCTCCAACGAAGCGGCTGCACAGCGGGCAGGCGGCGCTGTCGAGGACAAGCGCACCACGTTCACGTACATGCGCGGCAAGGTAGGCGACAAGGCCGTGGGAGAGGGCTCGGCGAGTGCGTTCCAGCGCCCCGGCGCGACTTGGTCTGCCGTCGCGCTGACGTTCGACAACGCCGCCGGCACGCGGGTGACGGTTTCGGCGCTTTTCGACCTGCCCAAGAACGGCACGGAATCCAGCGTCGGCCGGTACTACGTGATCGATAACAAGCCGCTGGACCTCGCGGCGATCGAGGGCATCGCGGAGAAGCGGTTCACCAAGTCGGCGCTGGACGCGATCTTCCCGGACGCCCAGATCTTCGACGTCCACAAGGCCTTCGCCGAACGATTCCGCCGGCTTCTCGGCATCAACTCGGATCAGGCCCTTCCGCTGCTGCGCGTTATCCAGGCCGGCAAGGGTCTCGGGGGCAGCGTCAACACCTTCTTCCGCGACCAGGTCCTCGATGCCCCTGCCACGCTGGCCGCGGCGGATGACGTCGTCGAGGAATTCAGCAACCTCATGTCCATCCGGCAGCGCCTCGAGGACGTCCGGCAGCAGCGCGACCAGCTGGCCCCCGTCCCCGGGCTGAACAAGGAATACGCTCAGGCGCTCCTGGACGCGAACCGGCTGCGGGACCTAACAGGTGAGGAATTCGAGGCTTACAGGCAGCAGCTCGCGGTCACCGTCCACGAGAAGACCCTGGCGCGGCTGAAGGAGCTGGCCCAGGCGAAGGCCACGGACCTGGCCGCCGAACGCGCTGTCCGTGACGGCTTCGCCAAGGAACTGCGCCAGCTGGAGGGCGAGTACAACAACCAGGGCGGCAACGCGATTTCCGCGATCGAGCAGTCCCTGGAGAACGCCCGGGTGGGGCTCAAGCTCCGGCAGGAAGTCGAGGCATCGACCCGCAAGGCGCTGACCGACGCCGGGCTGGAACTGCAGTGGTCGGCCGCCGGCTGGGATCAGGCCCACGAGCACGCCGCGGCACGCTCGGCTGAGCTCCAGGACGATTCCGAGGCGCTCAAGGAACTGCGCTTCGAAGCCTTTGATGGCCACGCCACCCGGAAGCGCGAACTCGCCGCGGCCCAGCAGGAGCTCGTCTCGCTGAAGACGCGCAAATCGTTGCTGCCGCCGTCGAGCATTGAAAACCGGAGCGCCATTGCCGCTGCCACGGGCGTGCCCGAGGAGCAGATGCCTTTCGGCGGCGAGCTGATCGACCTCGCCGAGGGCCAGGAACAGTGGCGCCCGGCTGCCGAGCGCGCGCTGCGGAGCCTGGCCACCACGCTGCTGGTCCCGGGCGAGCACTTCGCGGCAGTCACCCGTTACCTCAACGACCATTCCGTGCGCGGAGCGCTGCGTGCCGTGGACGTCTCCCGGCCCCTGGCCGGCGGCGCGCTGGCCGTCGAGGACGTGGCCGATCGCGACCTGCTGACCAAGCTCAGTTTCCTCACCGATGCCGGGCTGCCGGCCGGGCCACACGCCCAGGCGCTTGCGCAGTCCAGCGCCTGGCTCCGCGAACGGATTGCCCTCGACTTCGCCTACCCGTGTGTGGAAAACCCGGACGAGCTCGCCGGCCTGGACAAGGGCCTGAGCCTGGGCGGTGTGGTCAAGCGCAACCGCCACACAGTGGAAAAGGATGACCGCTTCACGTCCCGCCAGGACTACGTCCTCGGGTTCGACAATGCCGCCAAGCTCGAACTGGTGGCGGCCCAGGTTGAAGACCTGCAGCAGGAGCTGGCCAAGGCCGCCGAGCTGGCGCAAAGCCGGGAAGAGTCGCACCAGGGCATGACCCGGCAGCTTGAAGCCTTGCGCCGGGTGGCCGAGGACCACCGGCCCTGGGAACAGGTCTCGGCCGCCGTGGCCGGCGAGGAGCTCGCCCGCATCGAGCAGCGCCTCAAGGACGCCCTCGCCGCACAGGCCGACCTCGAACCGCTGCGGGCCAGCATCGAAGCCGCGCGGCACAAGCACCAGTCCAGCACCGAATCCGCGGCCGTGCTGCAAAGCGAGTACAAGGCCCTCGATGCGCGCATGACCGCCGCTGGTGCGCTGCTCGATGCCGCACGCACCCGGCTGGCGCAGGCACCGCCGTCGGACGCCGGCGTCGCCGCGCTGGAACCGTACTTCACCGGCTTCGGTGACGTCCTGGAGATGCACGAACTCGACAACCTCGCCAACCAGGTCCGCACCAGGCTCTTGGCCGAACTGCACGTCGCCGAGTCCCGCGGGCAGGCCACCTCGGAGCGCCTCACCCGCATTTTCGAGGGCTTCGTCCGGGAGTGGGGCACGGCGATATCCGCGGACCACGGCACCTCGATCGGCGCCGCGGGGGAGTTCGAATCCCGCTACCACGCGATTGTCAGCGACGGGCTGCCCGCCCAGGAGGCCGAGTTCCGGCAGTTCTTCAACCAGCGGACGCACGAATCCTTTTCCACCCTGCTGCACCTGCTCGACGAGGAGCGGCGCGCCATCACGAGCCGCATCCTGCCGCTGAACGGGATCCTGTCCGAGGTCAACTTCCACGAGGGCAGCTTCCTGGAACTCGACATCAAGCAGACGCTGCCGGCGACGGCGAAGCAGTTCAAGGACGCCATCCAGAACGCGCTCAAGGTCCGGCACACCCGGCCCGGGAAGGCGGTTACTGCAGCGTCCGCTGCGGCGTCCGCTGCTACGTCCGCTGCTGCGTCCGGGGCGGAGGGGGACGACGACGCCGAGCTCACCACCCGCTACAAGTCGCTCGAAACGCTCGTGAAGCGGCTCGGCTCGCAGACCCCGGAGGACCGCCGCTGGCGGGCCGAAGTGCTGGACGTCCGCGGCCACCTGTTCATCCAGTGCAAGGAACACCGCGAAGTCCAGGGTGCCAGTTCCAAGGGCGCCGGTGCCAAGGGGGCAGCGAAGGGCGCGAAGAAGACCGAGGTCTACATGCACGCGGACACCGGCTCCATGTCCGGTGGCGAGCGGCAGCGCTTCACCGCATTCATCATGGCGGCGGCGCTGAGCTACCAGCTGGGCATCGCCGAGCAGGGCTTCACCACGTACGGCACGGTCATGATGGACGAGGCGTTCGTGCTCGCCTCGGAGGAATTCGCCGGCGCGGGCATCAAGGCGCTGCATGAGTTCGGCTTCCAGCTCCTGCTGGCCGCGCCGGAGAACGTCATCGACCTCTCCCGGCACCTTGGCTCGGTGACGGAGATCCTCCGGGACAAGCGCACCAACCGTTCCGGCGTCCTGACGGCTCCGGTGATCGCCGCACGTCCGGGCAGGGAGGGCACCTGGCGCTCCGAGGCGAACCCCGTGGACATCGTCCTGCGCTGACCTCACCCCTCTCCCATGGAGCAACGCGGGGTCATTTACGGCCCATAAACGCCACCGTAATGGGCCGTAAGTGACCCCGCGTTGCTTGGGTCGGGGCTAATTGCCTTGGACGCGCTCCACGAACTGGGCCGTGCGGGCCACCAGCCCTTCGATCTGCCGCAGCACGACCGCGGCCGGGTCCGGGTTGATCTCGTTGGCCGCAGGCTCCACCCTGACATTGCGGCAGCACAGGAAATCGGCGCAGATCAAGGTGCCCAGCGTGTTGCCGTTGCGGCCGGACTGCCCGGCGCGCTTGGCCACCCACAGCAGGACGTCGTCCTTGGAGAACACGTCCCGGCACAGCTCGCAGAGCACGGAACGGTTCTTCTTGGCCCCGCCTTCAGGGGCCCGGAGCATGATGCCGGTGGGACCCTTCGGCCCCTGCACCACGAGATAGCCGCGGAGGGGCATCTTCGCGTCCCGCCAGGCCAGGAAGTCCAATGCTTCCCAATCCAGGGTGTCGAAGCTCTTGGGCAGATTGAGTTTGGCGGCTTCTGAGCGGCTCGCGTTGATGAAGGACGAGCGGATCTGCTGCGCCGTGAATTTTTGCATGACGGACACTTTCGAAAATCGGATGGCTCCGGCCAGACGGGCGCGCGGCGCGCCAGGCGGATTGTGGGCAGAAGACTGCCAGCCTGCAACTCCGGTGTGGGGCAAGGCGTCTCGCGGGACTAGTCCGTGCTGGTCCGGGACTTCGCGGGAAGGGCCTGCGCGGGCGGGGCTGGCAGGAGCGCGGGCGCGTAGCAGGCCACAGCGGCCACCCCGCTGACCGTGGCAACAGTCATCGTCGCGATGTCCATGCCCACTTCCCCCGTCCCAACACATCACCGGTTCCGATTATCCGGCGAGCCCATCCTTGCAAAGCCCGGGATTCGTGTCCAGTTCGCATTCCGCACCCGGCGGCTGGGCCTTGAGTAGTGCAACGAGGGGCGCATCGATGCTCCGGTGCACTTCAAAGGGCAATTGAGACAATTACGTTACTCAAAGCTTTCTTAATTCTACAAAGGATAGGCTAGCCTTACTTAGGTTTGCATCACTTACCTAAGGAGTTCCGTGGCTTCCGCCCTTTTCACCCGTTCAGGCGGCCGCCCCGCCGGCCGCCGCCTCCGCAAGAGCGCAGGGCGGGCCGCAGCCCTCCTGGCCGCCGTCGCGCTGACCCTGACCGCCTGCTCTACCGGACCTGCCGGCTCGGCGGCGGCGGACGCTCCCTCCCAGCCGGCCAGCACCGTCTTCCCGGTGACCATCAAGCACGTCTTCGGCGAGACCACCATCAAGGAACAGCCCAAGCGCGTAGTCACCGTTTCCTGGGTCAACGACGACGTCGCGATCGCCCTCGGCGTGGTTCCCGTGGGCGTGCCTAAGAACGAATGGGGCGGTAACGACAAGGGCTCCACACCGTGGAAGGACGCCGCACTGGAAGAGCTCGGCGCCGGGTTCGGTTCCGCGAAGGCTCCCGTCCAGTTCTCCGAGGCTGACGGCATCAACTTCACCGAGATCGCCAAGCTGAACCCGGACGTCATCCTCGGCGCCTACTCCGGCCTAACGGAGGAGGACTACAAGAAGCTCAGCGAGATCGCCCCCGTCGTGGCGCACCCGGAGCTGGCCTACGGCACGCCGTGGCAGGACTCCACCACCATCATCGGCAAGGCCCTTGGCAAGGAAGTCGAAGCCGCCAAGCTGGTCTCCGACACCGAGGCCACGATCAAGGACAAGGTCTCCAAGTACCGCCAGATCGCCGGAAAGTCCTTCATCTACGGCAACCTGGAACCGGACAAGAGCGACGGCGTCAACGTCTACACCGCCAACGACAACCGTCCCCGCTTCCTCAACGAAATCGGCATGAAGCTCGCATCCGTTGTCGAGGACAACTCCAAGGGCTCCAAGGAATTCTTCATCCCGTGGTCCGCCGAAAAGGCCAACGAACTCACCTCGGACATCTTCGTGACCTGGGTGCCGGATGCCGCCACCACCGACTCCATCAAGGCTGACCCGCTGCTGGGCCAGATCCCGGCCGTCAAGACCGGTGCGCTGGTTGCCGACTCAAACAACACGCTGACCCTGTCCATCTCCGCTTCCTCGCCGCTGAGCCTGCCGTGGTCCCTGGATACGTTCCTGCCGCAGCTGGCCGGCGCCGCGGACAAAGTCGCCGCCGCAGCGAAGTAACACGCTTCCATGACAATCAGTACGGCGACGGCGGCCGCCGGCAGTGTGCCCGGCGCACCTGTCGCCCCCGCCGGGAGGAAACCCGCCGCCAAGCAGGCCGCCTGGCTGCCGGCCGCCGTCGTCGTCCTTGTCTTGGTCTGCGCGGCGTCCCTGGCTGTGGGTGCCCGCGGAGTGCCGCTCGGCACCGTCTGGCAGGCCCTGACGCAGTTCGACCCCGCCGACGGCGACCACGCCGTCATCCACGCCCGCATCCCCCGCACCGTGCTGGGTCTGTTGGCCGGCGGCGCCCTCGGACTGGCCGGCGCGGCCATGCAGGGGGTGGCCCGCAACCCGCTCGCGGACCCGGGGATCATCGGTGTCAACGCCGGCGCGGCCCTCGCCGTCGTCACCGGGATCTACGTCTTCGGCGTCTCGTCGCTGACCGGCTACATCTGGTTCGCGTTCATCGGCTCCGCGGCAGCCGCCGTCGTCGTCTACCTGATCGCGTCACTTGGCAGGGAAGGCGCGACGCCGGTCAAACTGGCACTGGCCGGCGCGGCCCTGAGCGCGGGGCTGTATTCGCTGATGAACGTCGTCCTGGTCTCCAGCCAGGACACCCTGGTCCGGTTTCGCTTCTGGCAGGTGGGAGGGATCGCCGGCCGGGACTGGTCTGTGGTGCTGCCCGGGCTGCCGTTCCTGGCCGCCGGGGCGCTGATTGTGCTGTTCGCCGGACGGATCCTTAACAGCCTGGCCCTCGGGGATGACATCGCCCGCGGCCTGGGCCAGCGCGTCGGACTGGTCCGCGCCGTCACCGCGCTGGGCATTGTGCTGCTCTGCGGCTCGGCCACGGCGCTGGCCGGGCCGATCGGATTCGTCGGCCTGGTGGTTCCGCACGCCGTCCGCTTCCTGACCGGCCCGGACTACCGCTGGATCCTGCCGTTCTCGCTGGTCCTGGCACCGGTGCTGCTCCTGCTGTCGGACGTGGTGGGCCGTGTCATCCTGTTGCCCGGCGAAGTCCCGGCGGGCATCATGACGGCGCTGGTGGGTGCGCCTGTCTTTGTGTGGCTGGTCCGCCGCGGGAAGGGGGCAGGGCTGTGAGCAAAGCAGACCTCGCCAACGTCAGGCGCGAGCTGGGGGAGAACGCACCCGCCGAGCGCGAACTGGCCGAACCGGCCGGCCCGGTCCGCGCCAATGTGGGGCCGCTGCGCAGTGCGCTGATGGGCCGTGTGTCGATGGGCCGTGTGTCGATGGGCCGGACGGCCTTGCTGGCCTTCGCCGTCGTTGTGCTCCTCGCCGTCAGCATCCTGCTGGGCAGCTACACCGTCACCGTCCCGGACTTCGTCAGGATCCTCACGGCCCACCTCACCGGTGGCGAGAGGATCCCCGGCGCCAGCTTCATCGTGATGGAAACCAAGCTGCCGCGGGCAGTCATCGGCACCATGATCGGCATTGCCTTCGGGCTCTCGGGCACCCTGTTCCAGACGATGCTGCGCAATCCACTGGCCAGTCCCGACGTGATCGGCATCAGCTACGGGGCCAGCGCGGCCGCCGTCACCGCCATCGTCGTTTTCGGCGCCTCCGGAGCGGCGGTGTCCGGCGCGGCACTGTGCGGGGCCGTGGCGGTAGCCGGCCTGATCTACACAATCTCGCGCAGCGGTTCCCTCGGATCTGGCGGCGGCAATCACTCCAACACAGCCGGAAGCCGGCTCATCCTGGCCGGCATCGGCATCGCCGCGGCACTGAACGCCGTGGTCAACTTCCTCATGACGCGGGCCGATATCCGCACCGCGGCCGAGGCCCTGATCTGGCTGAACGGATCCCTGAATTCCGCCAGCTGGGACCGTGCCGGAGTGCTGGCCCTGGCGCTTCTGGTCCTGGTGCCCGCCGCCGCCCTCCTCGCCGGCCCGCTGCGGATCCTGGAACTCGGAGACGACGCCGCCGCCGGGCTCGGCATCCGGGTGGGCATCACCCGGCTGGGCGTGGTGGCCGTTGCCGTCACCCTCGCCGCCGTCGCCACTGCAGCCGCCGGGCCCGTGGCCTTCGTCGCCTTCCTGGCCGGCCCCATCGCGCGCCGCTTCACGGGCAAGGCCAGTCTTCCGGCCGGCGCGTTCGTCGGCGCCCTGATTGTCCTGGCCGCCGACTACTTCGCCGCCAACATCGCCCCCCTGCTGCTGGACGGCACCGTCCTTCCCGTCGGTGTGGTCACCGGCGCGC
This sequence comes from Arthrobacter sp. 10T425, assembly GCF_056393985.1. NCBI lineage: Bacteria > Bacillati > Actinomycetota > Actinomycetes > Micrococcales > Micrococcaceae > Arthrobacter > Arthrobacter sp. 10T425. Next base: position 37,487 of record NZ_JBFTGZ010000023.1, read on the forward strand.
TGGGAGCACCGTTCCTGCTGTGGCTCCTGGTCACGGCCAACCGAAAGGACGCCTGACATGGCAGTTCTCAACGCCAAGGACCTGACGCTGCAGTACGACCAGCGCCGGGTGGTGGAAGGCCTCACGGCGGAGATTCCCGAGGGGAAGGTGACAATGATCGTGGGCGCCAACGCCTGCGGCAAATCCACGCTCCTCCGCGGCCTGTCCAGGCTGCTGAAGCCGGCCGGCGGCACCGTGACCCTGGACGGCAAGGACATCCATTCCCGCCCGGCCAAGGAACTCGCCCGCATCCTCGCCCTGCTCCCGCAGCACCCCACCGCCCCCGACGGCATTCTGGTCCGGGATCTCGTGGGCCGCGGACGCTACCCGCACCAGGGGTTCTTCCGCAGCTGGAGCGCGGGTGACGATCTCGCTGTGCACCGTGCGCTGGAAGTCACCGAAACCCTGGAGCTCGCCGAACGCAACGTCGACGAACTCTCGGGCGGGCAGCGTCAGCGCGTCTGGATCGCGATGGCGCTGGCCCAGGAAACCGACGTTCTGCTGCTCGACGAGCCAACCACCTACCTGGATCTGGCCCACCAGGTGGAGGTCCTGGACCTGATCACGGACCTGAACCGGCGCCGCGGCACCACCGTGGCAATCGTCCTGCACGACCTGAACCTGGCGGCCCGGTATGCGGACCACATCATCGCCATGAAAGGCGGACGGATCGTGGCCGAGGGCACCTCCGCCGACGTCGTCACCGAGGACCTGGTCCGAGACGTCTTCGGCCTGGACTCGCGGGTGCTGCCCGACCCCATTTCCGGCACGCCGTTGATCATCCCGCTCGGCCGGCACCACGCCGAGTTCCCAAAATCAGAAACAGCAACCCTGGAGTTGGTCCCATGAGGGCAGTTAACAGCAGTGCAACAGCCGGCAGTGCAACGGGCGGCACTGCAGCAGGCAGCAGCCAGTCGCGGATACGCCGTACTCCCTCTGGCGTAAGCAGCCAGCCGCCCAGCCAACCAATGACCCTGGCGTTCGACGTGACGGTCGCCGCGGTGCAGGAGCTCAGCCCCAACTTCCGCCGGATCACCTTCGGCGGATACTCCCTGCGTGGCTTCGGCGTCCACGGCGAAACCCTGGACCTGCGCGTGAAGCTGATGATCCCGTCCCTTGCCGGGGACAGCACCCAGCTGCCGCTGCCGGTGTTCCACATGGAGCAGTCCGGCTGGTACCAGGAATGGCTGGCCATGGATCCCGCGATCCGTGGCTCCATGCGCACCTACACAGTGCGGCAGGAACGCCTCGACTCCGTGTATCCGGAGATCGACGTCGACTTTGTCATGCACTTCGACGCCGCCGGAAACGGCGGGCCCGCCGCGAACTGGGCCCTGAACGCCAGGCCCGGCGACGCCCTCACCCTCATTGGACCCAACAACCGGGCCGCGCACTGTGTCACGGGGGAGACCTACTCCGGCATCGAATGGCGGCCGGGCCTGGCCCAGCGCGTACTGCTTGCCGGTGACGAGACCGCTGTCCCGGCCATCAGCGCCATCCTGGAAAGCCTCCCGTCGTACATCAGCGGACATGCGTTTCTGGAGGTCCCCGAGCCCCGCGACTTCCTGGATCTGAGGTCCGACGCCGACGTCGAAATCACCTGGCTGGCACGCGGCGCCTCGATCGGCCGCTCACGTCCGCACGGCGAACTCCTGCAGGAAGCCGTCCGCGCCGCTGTTCCCGAACCCGGCTGGGTCGGCCTCCGGCCGCCCTCTGATTCTGCGGCCGGCGGCGGGGCAGGGCCCGAACCCGATGACGTGAACGTGGACCAGGACATCCTCTGGGAGACCCCCGCCCGGATGGACGCCGCGATGATCGGAGCCGGCAAGAACCCGGACAAGCCCGCCGGGGCACTGCCGTTTTACGCCTGGATCGCCGGCGAAGCGGGCACCGTCAAGGAGTTGCGGCGGTACTTGGTGCGGGACGTGGGGATTGACCGGAAACAGGTCGCGTTCATGGGGTACTGGCGGCAGGGGAAAGCCGAGCTCTAACCGACGCTCCCGCAGGTCCTGCGGTTCTTGCCCCGACGCTCCCGCAGGTCCTTCCGGGCTTACGCCCGCCACCGCTGCTTTGCCGTCGCTCCCGTTGTGCAGGTTGCTGTGCGGCTTCGCCCGCAATCGCTGCTTTGCCGTCGCTTAGCGGTTGGACCCTTCCCAAACTTCGCAAGCTCAGTTCGGGGCCCTCGGGTCCGCCCTTCCTCCCGCCGCCTCGTTCGGTCGCGGGCGGCCTCCCTCGGCTCTGGTCGGCGATGCGCTCCTTTGCAAAACTGCGATTGCGGCCTTGGGGGCGGCTCACCTTCGCAAAGCATCGGCAGCGGTCGGGGGGCTCACCTTGGGTGCGTCCCATCTGTCACGTTGAGACTCATCTGTTGCGGTTGCGGCTCGCTCGGCCGGGTCATCTTGGGTTAACTCTCCCTTTCCCTGGCCGCTTTTTGCGGGGGTTAGTTTGGACGGATGGGTTCAGTTCCTTTGCTTCCGGATCGAGGTGGGCGGCGGGTCTTTGTTGCCTTGGGGGATTCCTTCACCGAGGGCGTGGGGGACTACGATCCTCGCTTCCCCAACGGCGTGCGGGGCTGGGCAGACCGGGTTGCGGAGAGGCTGGCCAAGGCGCAGCCGGGGTGGGAGTACGCCAATCTGGCCATCCGCAGCAAACGGCTGCGTCACATCGCCGGCGAACAGCTTGGTCCCGCCGTGGCCATGGAGCCGACCCTCGTCACGCTGTACGCGGGCGGCAACGACATCCTGGATTTCGGCACGGACATCGGGGCCCTCATGCGGGACTACGAGTCCCTGGTGGCTGCGCTCGCCGGCACTGGGGCAACCCTGGTGCTCTTCACCGGCTTCGACGTCAAGGTCTCGGCGCTGCTGGAGCCGCTGAAGAAACGCAACGCCTTCTATAACCGGCGCGTCCGCGAGATCGCCGGCCGCTACGGCGCGGTGCTGGTGGACTACTGGTGCTTCGACGCCTTCCATGACCCGCGGATGTGGGATTCGGACCGGCTGCATATGTCCAAGGCAGGCCACAAATACCTCGCCTCACAGGTCCTGGACCACCTCGGCGTGCCGCACAAGATCAAACCCAGGGAATGGGAGCCGCCCGTGAAACCGGGCCTGCGGGAGTGGGAACGCCGGCAGCGCCGCTGGGTCCGCGACTGGGTATTGCCGTTGTTCGGGCGGAAGCTCCGCGGCGTAACCCTCGGCGATCAGCTCCGGCCGCGCTGGCCCGAACCCGTGCGGGTCCCGCGCAAGGGCGGCCTGAAGAAACTGCTGCCCGACCAGCGCGCCAGCGGCCAGCCCGGCGCCGGGTAGCCGCCGGGACTCAGCTGTCCAGCAGGTTTTCGTAGCCCGGAGCCACCCTGTTGGCGTGGAACTCCATGACCTCGAATTCAGCCACACCGTTGACGTAGAACGGGTCCTTGGCCAGGGCGGCGTCAAGGCTGGCCCGGTCCGCGTTCGAGAGCAACAGACCGCCGGTGCGGGGGATTTTGCGCCCCGCGACCATGAAGACGCCGTCGTCGAAGGCTGCCTGCAGCCACGTCACGTGCGCCGGAAGATGGAACTCCACAATGTCCTCGGGGACTTTGTATGTCAGGGAGACTACGTACATGCGGCCAGCCTACCGGTAGCTGGCCACGGACAGGCGGGAAGTTTTCCGGAATTGCCCCCGCTGAAGTTGAATCGTCAAGCTTCCAGTCTCCTAGAATGTAGCCATGACAGAACCCCGCTGGCTCAACGCCGACGAACGCCGGGCCTGGCTGGCCCAGCTCAGCATCAACACCATGCTGCCGGCCGCCCTGGACACCCAGCTCCACGCCGCGGGCAAGCTTTCCCTGTTCGACTACAACGTGCTGGCGATGCTTTCCGAGGCCGAAGGGCGCTTCCTGCCCATGAGTGAGCTCGCCGCGCGCACCAGCGCCTCCCTGTCCCGGCTCTCGCATGTGGTCACCAAGCTGCAGAACCGCGGCTGGCTGGAGCGCAGGCCGCACCCGGGCGACGCCCGCGTGACCACGGCCCACCTGACCGATGCCGGAATGCAGACGATTGTGAAACTCGCCCCGGGGCATGTCGAGGCGGTCCGCTCACTGTTCCTCGACGCCCTGAGCCCCGAGGACGTCGCGGACCTGGCCCGGATCGGCGAAAAGATCGTGGCCCGACTCGACGACGACCACTGGATCCTGCGCGACATCTAAGCGCGACAGCCGAAGGTGCCGCAGTCCGACGTCGGGCATCACCGTCTTTGTTGCTCACGGCAACTGCTGGCAGACTGGATCCATGGATTTCACGTCCCGCTACGTTGCCCTTGGAGACTCCTTTACGGAAGGCGTCGGCGACGACGACCCTACCCGGCCCAACGGTGTCCGGGGCTGGGCGGACCGGGTGGCAGAGGGGCTTGGCGCCGCCGATCCCGGCTTCGGGTACGCGAATCTTGCCATCCGCGGACGGAAACTCCGCCAGATCCTGGCCGAACAGGTCGATGCCGCCGTCGCCCTCAATCCCACCCTGGTCAGCATCTACGCTGGCGCCAACGACATCCTCCGGCCCAAGGTCGACATCGATGACCTGCTGGCCGAATACGATGCCGGAATCCGCAAGCTCACGGCCACCGGCGCCACCGTGGTGATGTTCACCGGCTTCGATGCACGGGGTTCCAAGATTTTCGGCACCATGCGCGGCCGTACGGCCATCTACAACGAACTGGTTCGCGGCATCGCCGGGGACCACGGGGCCCTGCTGGTCGACTATTGGCGTTTCAGCGAGTACTACGACTGGGGCATGTGGGCCACGGACCGGATGCACATGTCTGCCGCCGGCCACGCGAACATGGCCAAGCGCGTCCTCACGGTGCTGGCACACGAGCACTCGATTGACGTCCCGCCCATGACGCCGGTTCCCGAGCTGAGCCGGGTGGACGCCCTCCGCGCGAATGCCCGGTGGGTCCGCGAATTCGCCGGCCCGTGGGTTGTCCGGCGCGTCACCGGCAAGTCGTCCGGCGACGGCCTGGAGCCGAAGTACGGCCAGCTGACCCACCTCTAGAACGGCACCCTAGGCGCGGAACCCCGGCGTCGCGAGCAGGTCCCCGTCGCGGCGGACGGCGAGGACATCGATCTCCCAACCGTCCGTGGCCCGGTGCAGCATCGCGGTCCCGCCGGCCACGATCGCCGTCGCGAGCACATCGGCGGTGACAATGTCTGCCGCGGCCACGGAGACCTGGGCGAACCCGGCGCCGGAGGAGCCCGCAGTCCGGCTTCCGGCTCCTGCTGCCCAGATATGGTCACCCCGCTCCGCTGAGCCCGACGTCGCAAGGGCGCACCGGGGGCCAGGTCCGCCCAGCTCGTAGGCGGCAAGCAGCGCCGAGCGGTCCAGCGGGTCAACGACGCCGGCCGCCCACGCGGTTCCGCTGCCCGGCACGGGCGAGCCCATCACCAACACGTCGCCGCCGGCATTCAGGCACCAGTCGGTGATCCCGCGGCTCCGCAACGCCTCACCGGCCTGCCCGATCGCGTAGCCCTTGATAAGCCCCGAAAGGTCCAGCGCACCGTCGGGCCGCTCCGGGGAGAACGCGCCCTCCGTCCTGAGCCGCCAGCCGAGCGCCTCCGCGTAGCGGTCCCGCATCGCGGCGGATGAGTCCCGCAGGGAAAGCACGCCGCGCGCCAGCCGGCTCGCCTCCGAATCGGGGCGGTACAGGCTGAAGGTTTCGTCCAACCCGGCAAAGACGCGCTCGACGGCGGCGCTTGCGGCGTCGAGCCCGCCCTCCCCGCCCACAGTTTCCGGGACGGCCCCCGCTGGAACGGTCAGGCTGATGACTGTGCCCATCGAGCCAAACGTCCTGGCCCGCAGGGCAGAGAAGCCCAGCTCAGAGGTTGGCTGCATCGAGGGCCGCCTGCAGGGAGTTCAAGTACGCCTCGGAAGTCACCGTGGCACCACTGATGGTCTGCACATCCGCGGATTGGGATTGGAGCACTTCGGCGCGCAGGAGCGGGGCGGCCCGGTTGCTGATCTGCACGGACTTGCGTTCAGCATCGGTCAGCTGCAGCGCCGTGACGTCGGTGATCTTTCCGGCTTGAACCGTGATTTGCACCTGCACGGAGCCGAACCGGGTCTGGACGACCGAGCCAGGGTACGTCCCTACGGCCTTGGCCGAGGCCCCTGTGGTGCCCGCACCCGACGCGCCGGACGAAGCTGTTGAGCCGGACGAACCCGTGGAGCCGGACGTTCCGCTTGAGCCGGACGAACCCGTGGACCCGGTGGTCCCGGCGGCCGCGCTTGCGACGGAGCTGCCGGTATCGGCTACATGGACGCCGGACTGCCAGCCGGCGATGAGGATGCCGGCGGAGGCCAGGGCGGCTGAAACTGCTGCGCGGGTTCTCACCAGTCGAACCTTTCGTAGTGGATTTGGTCTTCCCGGACGCCGGCTGCGCGGGCGTCTTCAAGCACGTTGTCTGCCCAGGCGGAGGGGCCGCAGACGTACACGTCGGCGTCGGCGATCTTCGGGTCATAACTGGCAAGCCGGTGGCCGGCACGGGCGGCGTGCTCCGGAAGCCAGGTCTGGATGCCGGCCGGGCGGGAGCCGGTCAAGTGGAAGAGCGTGGCGCCGCGGCGCCGGCAGAGATCGAGGATCTCCTCGCCCAGGTAGAGCTCGGATTCACTGTGGCCGCGGAGGATGACAGTGGCGTTGCCGGGCTGGAATGGCGTGCTCTCCAGCAGGGCACGAACCGGCGTGATGCCAATTCCGGCTCCCACCATGACCACATGGGTGCGGCTCCGCGCGGACGTGCTGAACAGCCCGTACGGTCCCTCCACTGCCACCTTGGTGCCGGGCTTCAGCGACGCCAGCTGGGATGACCCCTTGCCCAGGTTGCGGACAGTGATCCTCAGCGTGCCCTGGCCGGCGGCGTCGAAGTGGACGGGTTCGGCGGACAGGCTGAACGGATGCGGATGCCACCACAGGCCCGGAGCCAGGAACCGCCAGATAAAGAACCGGCCGCCACTGCCTGTCAGCTCGTCCAGTCGAAGACCGGACATTTCAATGCTGACCACCCCGGGGGCCACCCGCACTACGCGCTTGACGGTCAACTGGTGCCTGAGTGTTGCCACCACAGGCTGGACCACCCGGTAGTAGAGGAGCGCGGCGCCGGTCGCGATGCAGAGGGCCAGCCAGTACCAGCGCTGCCAGGTTCCCTCGGCAAAGAGAGCGCCCACGCTGAACTGGTGGGGGAGCGAGGTCAGGACGGCCGCGTATGTCAGGAGGTGGACGGCGTACCAGAATTCGTAAGGGAACCGACGTCGGACGGCTACCAGGGAGGTGACGACGACGGCGATGAACAGGAGCATGGAAATGTAGGCCAGCCACATGTCAGGCACAAGGACCCAGAGGGCAACCGACTCGCTGACGGGGTCCAGCCCTTCCGCCATGCCGTAGCCGATCGCAATGAGGACTCCGTGCGCCAGCAGCAGGTATAGGGCCGGTTTGCCCAGCTTGCGGTGAAACTCAAGGGCGCGGTCGTGGCCGACTGTCTGGTCGATGAGTGGGATTCGGGCCGCCAGCAGCAGCATGAGAAGCACCAGGTCCATGCCGGCGAGGCCGGCTACAATCCCCAGCGCGGTGAAGGAACCGGCTGGAGTCGAGAAGCCGGCCATTCCGCCGTCGGCCAGCCACAAGGCGACCGCGCCGGCCAGCGACGTCCAGAAAAGGACCGTCAGCAGATCCGCTCTTAGCAACCGCCGGCGGTACTGCGCCCTGAAGGGGTTCACAGCGCCGCCGGAGCTGCGGCGAATCCCGGGACGGTTCGTCAGAAGTTGTGTGTTCATGGATCCAGAATTGCCCCCCTGCCTATCATTTCGCTGTGAAAAGCCTTCGTCGGGCATATGACTCGGGAGGGCACCGGCCCGACGCCTGCACTGGCTGTGGGGCGCTACCCTATACACCATTCAGCGCCGGATTGGTCTTTAAATCGCCGAACTCGTAGACTTGGTAGGCGCTAGGTGGCGCGGAGCGTGCGCAATTGCTCCGGTTGGCAGGACCCGTCTGAAAAATCGACGGTCCTGGAGGCCGGTAGTTAGGGGCTCAAGTTGCGCGCATTCCTGTATTCGCCCAGCATCCCGGCACTTCGCAATGACGGTCCAACAGATCGCCGGCGCCAGGTGCCCGTGGCCCACAATCTTCGCCGCAGTGAGGAAGCAGACGGTTTGTGCCGTCTGAATCCCGCGGACAACGACGGTTGGGGGAGGGAGCCGGATGCGGACGCCGCCCAACGCACGGTCAACGGGAACTCCGTTAGCCGTTTCATTTATTTTTTGAGGAGAGTCGTCATGGCAGCACACTGCCAGGTGACCGGAGCCGAGCCGGGCTTTGGACACAGCATTTCGCACTCGCACCGTCGCAACAAGCGCCGGTTCGACCCGAACATCCAGAAGAAGCGCTACTGGGTTCCGTCCCTGCGCCGTAATGTCACGCTGCAGGTTTCTGCTCGTGGCATCAAGACCATCGACGTACGCGGCATTGACGTAGTCGTCGCCGCCATCCTGGCACGAGGAGTGAAGCTCTAATGGCAAAGGATAAGGACGTACGTCCGATCATCAAGCTGAAGTCGACCGCGGGCACGGGCTACACCTACGTGACGCGCAAGAACCGTCGTAACGACCCGGACCGTCTGGTCCTGAAGAAGTACGACCCCAAAATCCGCCAGCACGTCGAATTCCGAGAGGAGCGCTAAACACATGGCTAAGAAGTCAATGATCGCTAAGAACGAACAGCGTAAAGTCATCGTCGAGCGTTACGCTGCAAAGCGCCTCGAACTGAAGAAGGCTCTGGTTGATCCCAACTCAACCGACGAAGTACGCGAAGCTGCTCGCCTCGGCCTGCAGAAGCTGCCCCGCAACGCCTCACCGGTACGTCTGCGTAACCGCGACATCATCGATGGCCGTCCGCGCGGTACCTTCCAGAAGTTCGGCATCTCCCGTGTTCGCTTCCGCGACATGGCTCACCGCGGTGAGCTCCCGGGCATCACGAAGTCTTCCTGGTAATTCAGTACTCCTGAAGCCAGTGGCTTGAAGAAGGGCCGGCAACCATTTGGTTGCCGGCCCTTCTCGCGTTTAAGGACTTGGCGGCTTCACGGCCCCCACTGTTCCCTTCGGCCGTGACGCACCACACACTGCTGGCTTACGACGCCGGCGGGCCTGGTTGGGTGGTTTTGGGTTGTGGTGGCGGGGTTTTTGGGTGGTGGGGTGGGTGTGGGGGGTGGAGTTGCGGTGGGGGCGTGGTGGGTGTATTGTTTTCTAAGTCGCCGCGAGGGAGACCAGCGGAAATGCTGGGAACCGGAGGCGGCCAATCC
>NZ_JBFTGZ010000024.1:0-41564 GCF_056393985.1 Arthrobacter sp. 10T425
AATGTACTGGGCACGTTCGGTGCCTTGTTCCTGAATCAGGGTATCCAGGGACTCCAGCCATTCGGCGGTCTCTTCCGGATCACGATCAGGCAGCTGGTTTGTCAACCCGCTGAGGATATGGGAGGTATCTTCTCCTGCAGCCACGTCCACCTCACTCTTCATCGTTGAATGGTGATCAATATTTTTCATTATGTGAAAAAACTTTCTTGCATTTCGAGATTATCGAGAGAGGCTGGGACGCGTCAACATCAGCGGCGCATCACCGCGGCCCGGCAGTCACAATCGGTTGGAAGGTCGGTACACAAAGCAACGCGGGGTCAGATGCGGCCCATAAAGCCGCCCGGCATCGGCCGTATCTGACCCCGCGTTGCCTTGGCGGTCAGGCTTAGGTGAGCAGCCTGCCCCACCGCGGGGAGAGCAGCGGGGCGCCGGCCATTTTGAGGCAGTGCCACAGGGTCACGGCCACCGAATCGAGCACGGGAACGCCCATGGCCGCCTCGATTTCCTCCGCGATGTTGGCACCGTAGAGATTGGTGCAGAGGTACACGAGCGCGTCCGGGTTCTGTGCCGCGAGTTCCAGGGATCCGGGCCGCATCTCGGCGTCGGAGACCCGGGCGAATGATTCGTTGTCGCTCAGGCCGAGGAAACGGTGGTCAAGTGTTTTGATCCCGTCCCGTTCGTAGGACGCCACGATCCGTTCGTTGACGTCCTCCGTGTACGGGGTGAACAGCCCGATCCGCTCGGTGCCGAAGGACCGGAAGGCCTCCATGTAGGCCAGTGTGGAGGTGGTGGCGGGAATGCCGGTGGCGTCCTGTATTCCCTTGACGAGTTCGCGGTCGTGATCGGCGCCGAGCCACGATCCTGAAGTGCCGTTCCACGCGATGACGTCGACGTCGGCGGTCGCCAGGATCTCGGCGGCAGCCCGCATTGCCGGGGCATCAAATTGCCGGTCGGAGGAATCGTCGAGGGCGATCCGCGTGACCTGGATCCTGGCGAAGTGGATTGTCACGTCGTCGCGGTCGCCGAGGATCCGGTAGCTTTGCGGCTCGAGGCAGGTGTTGGAGGACGGCACGATCATGCCGATACGGGTGGGGCGGGTTGCGGAAGGCATGGGTGCTCCTAGCGGGCAGCGGGGTAGACAGCGGCGGGGGCGGGGGTGGCGCTGACGGGGGCGGTGGCCGCGGCCGCCTGGTGCTCGCGGAAACCGTTTCGGGCCACAAACTGGCCCACGGGGCCGGGGTCATGGAAGCCGCCGGCGTCCAGCACGACGCGTCCGGCGGACACCACGACGGCGGGCCAGCCGGCGAGCGTCCTGCCGTCGAACGGCGAGAAATCCGTTCCCATGTGCAGGGCAGCGCCGTCAACGGTGAGTTCCTGTGCGGGATCGAAGACGACGAGGTCGGCGTCGTACCCTGCTGCGATCGTTCCCTTGCCCGGCAGGGCGTTGATCCGGGCCGGACCGGCGGCGAACACTTCCACGAAATCCTCCACCCGGGCTGCCCCGCCGGTGGCGTCCATCATGGCGGTGAAGGTGACAGGCATGCGGGTTTCCACTCCCGGCAGGCCGTGCGGCATGGCGCGGATGTCATCGGATCGCTCGCGTTTTTGCGTGAGGTCGTAGCAGGAGTGGTCCGAGGCCACCGTGTGGATGGCTCCGGCGGCAAGCCGGTCCCGCAGCGCGGCGACGGTCTCGGGGCTGCGCATCGGCGGGCAGCAGGCGTACCACTCGGGGAAGGAGGTGCCGTAGACGGTGTCGTCCAGGGTGAGGTAGTGCGGGCACGTTTCCGAGAAGGCGTCCATTCCGTGGCTGCGGGCCCCGGCGACGAGGTCTACGGCCCCCGGCGTGGACTGGTGCACAAAGTAGACGGGAGCGTTGGTGTACTCGGCCATCGCCAGGGTCTCCTTGACCGAGATCTCCTCCGCGAGTTCGGGCCGGGTCCGGTGCAGGTGTTCGATGCCGATGCGGCCGTCGTCCGCATGCTGCTGGGTGCAGTCGGCAATGATGGGATCGTGTTCGGCGTGGATGTAGGTAAGGCCGTCGAGCCGGACCATCTCGCGCATGACCTTCAGGATGGTGTCCCCGTCGGCCATGGTGGTGCCCCGGTTCGTAGTGTACATCTTGACCGAACGGACACCTTCGGCGGCGAGCTGTTCGAGCTGCCACGGCACAGTCTCGTCCCACTGGACCACCGAGCCGTGCAGGGCGACGTCGCAGCGGGACTCGCGTGCCAGTTCCTTCTTGTGCAACACCGCGGCCAGCGGGGTCTCGCGGGCGTCGCGGGGGATGCCGAAGTCGATAATGGTGGTGGTGCCGCCCCAGAGGGCAGCGGTGGATGTTGTCCGGTAGTCGTCCAGGGTACGGAACCGTCCGGTTACTTGGGCGACATGGCAGTGGCCGTCCACGCCACCCGGAATCACCAGCTGGCCGGCGGCGTCGATGGTCCTGGCGGCAGCGGGGACCGGCTCAGAAGCGTCCACGAGCTGGACGATCGTCCTGCCGTGCACCACGACGTGCACATTCTGGCGGCCGAAACTGTTGACCACGGTGCCGTTGGCAATGACAAGGTCTGGGGTGTGGGACATCGTTGTCCTCCTTCGAGAAAGAAAATTAGTGGGACGGTGCGGGCAGCCGGGTGGCGTGCTGCGCCGTCGTGAGGGCGGCATCGAGGTTTTTCGAAAGCCCCTTGCGGGCCTTGACCGGTGGCGGCGCGAAGGCGCCGGCCCGGTGCGGACCGGACTGGAGGTTGACTACGGACTGGGCCATCTGGATGCCAGCGGAAATGCCGTCCACCACGGGGACGGGGATCTGGCCTTCAAGCTCGCGGGCAAGTCCGGCGAGCGGCGCGCCGGCGAGGATCACAACGTCGGCCCCGTCCTCGGCGACGGCCTGGCGGCTGAGCGCCAGCAGGGTCTCCTTGAAGTCCTGCTGCACGGAACCGATGCCGTTGAGGCTCTCGTTGATGGAGCGGATCGAGGCCAGCCGGCCGGCGAGCCCGAACCGTTCAACGCAGTCCAGATACCAGGGCCGGATACGGTCCGAGATGGCGATGATCGAGAACCGGTGCCCCTGCAGGGCGGCGGCGCAAAGTGCCGCCTCGGTAATTCCGATGACGGGGACGTCGGCGAGTTCCTTCAGCGCCGGCATCCCTGGGTCGCCGAATGCGGCGACCACCACGCCGTCGACGCTGGCGCCGTCGCGAGTGTACTCTGCGATGATTTCGGCGACGGCACCGGCGGCGATCAGCGATTCAAAGCGGGTTTCGATGTATTCGACGCCGTGGCCGGCGGTCCGGACTACCAGTTCGGTTCCGGGCGAGGCTGAACGCCGGGCTTCGGATTCGATCAGCGAAGTGACATCGTTGCTGATGTTGGGGTTGATGACAAGGAGTTTCATTACTTCTTCCGATGAAGGTCGGGTTCCGTCCGGCGGAAATTCTCCGGAAACTGTTCCCGGTATTTGTCGATGTGCGACGCCGACTGGGCAGCCGCCCGGTCAGGGTCACCGCTGGCGATCGCGGTGTAGAGCGCCCGATGTTCTTCGATGAGTTCGGGGAGGTCGCTCACATGCCGGAACAGCCAGTGCATCCGGCCCTGGAGGGGTTCGAGCGCCGATTTGAGGAAGCCGTTGTTGGCGATCCGGGTGATGGCATCGTGGAATTCGCTGTTGGCCCGGTGGGCGTCCATAATGGCGCCCTTGGCTAGAGAGAGCTCGGCCACGTCCAACAAGGCTTCCAGCGCACTGAGGTCCTCCGGTGTGGCGCGGGCCGCGGCCAGCCTGCAGGCCAGCACTTCGAGCGACTGGCGGACGTCGAAGAGATCCTCCACGTCTTTGGGGCTGAGCGAGCTGACTTCGGCCCCGCGAGCGCCGCGGTCGCTGACCAGGCCTTCCTGGCGCAGCATTCGCAGCGCCTCGCGGACCGGGAGGCGGGAGACGTTGAATTCGGCGGCGAGGTCGCGCTCCACCAGCCTGGTGCCGGGAACGTAGTGCCCTTCAAAGATCCTGTTGCGGAGGGTGTCCCGGACAGCCTCCCGGAGGGGGCGTTCCTTGTCCTGGGTTTCTTCTGCGGTAAGCATGGTGCTCCATTTCGGGTTCTTTATGGCACTGCGTTCCCGGCTTCGGGAACTGGTGTTTCGTGGCCTAGCTTAGACAGGGAGCCGCTTGTTGTAGTTCAGGGTCAGCACGGATGCGCCCATGATGATCGCGGATCCCACGAAGTACAGCAGCGCCCAGGTGTATGAGCCGGTGGCACCGACGATCAGGCCGACCGCGATCGGGGTGACGAAGCCGGAGATGTTGCCGCTGAAGTTCATCGCGCCGCCCAGGACGCCGGCGTTGGTCCGGCCACCCAAGATCGAGGGGATGCTCCAGAAGAGGCCCACCCAGCGAAGGAAGAACATGACGACGGAGAGTAGGACTACCGCCGTCGTCGGGTCGGCAACGACGGTGACACCGACAAGGCCGCCGATCACTACGACGCTGGAGGTGCCCAGGAGGGTGCGCATGACGCGGTTGGCCGAGGCGCCAGATGCCCGCCATTTGTCGGCGATGGTGCCGCCGAGGATTTCGCCGACGAAACCGGCGCCGAAGATCACGAACGTGGACCAGCCGATGGTCTTCAGGTCAAAGCCCTTGGCCTGGGCCAGGTAGAGCGGGCCCCAGGTGAGCAGGCCGTAGAAGACGCCGTTGAAGCCCAGCCAGCCGAAGCACATGGCCCAGAAGGAACGGAACTTCAGGTAGGGGAGCAGGGCGCGCTTGCCCTTGCTGCCGTCGAGCTCGGCTTCGGCGTCCTCGGCGGCGTGGGAGGCCTCGATGTACTCGGCCTCGGCGTCGTTGACTCCGCGGTGCTGGCGGGGGTTGTCCCGGACGTACCACCAGACGGCGAGGCCCATGAGGACCGTGGCGGCGCCGGCGATGATGAAGGAGCTCCGCCAGCTGCCCGTCGAGGCGATCAGGCCTGCGATGAGGATGCCGCCGAGCCCGGCGCCCAAAGGGGCTCCGGCGTCAAGGATGGTGGCGCCGCGGCCGCGTTCCGATTTGTGCATCCAGATGGCATTCAGTTTTCCGCCGGCCGGCATGACCCCGGCCTCGGTGACGCCGATGCCCAGGCGGGCGATGAACATGCTGACAAAGCCTCCGGCCAGGCCGGAGGCCGCCGTTGCGGCGCCCCAGCCGACGCAGGACGCGGTCATCACCTTGCGGGGGCCGAACTTGTCGATCAGCCAGCCGACCGGGATCTGCATGAGGGCGTAGGTCCAGAAGAAGGCTGAGAGCAGGAGGCCCACGAGCTCCGGGGCCATGTTGAATTCCTTCTGGATGATGGGCAGGGCAACAGAGATGGATCCCCGGTCGATGTAGTTCACGGACACGAGGACCAGCAGGAGTAGGAACATTTTCCATCGGACATTCGTGCGCCGTTGCACGCCGTCCTTGGAGCTTGTGAGGTCATCGGGCTGTACTGCTGTTTCGGTATTTGGAAGAGACACAACTTCTCCTTGATAGAGAGTAAACATGCCGGCAGGTGATGGGGGATTTGTTTGAGGGTCAGGATGCCGGAGTGTGGGGCGTCCTGTGCGCGGGCCGTGTGTCGATCGCAGCGGTTGATAGGGCTGATGTCAGCGCTGACATCAGGTTCGGATCAGGTGCAGAATCTGGGAGGGCGGGGCCCGGTAAGCTTTCTTGTTTTGGGATCCCGATTTGGGATCCCAAAATTCAGATTAGGAGTGACGTGGGCCACTGTCAAGGGTCATGGGCCGGCTGGGCCGGTTCGCCGCGAAAATGTCGTTTGTGACTGGCCCTGGGGTCCGGGCGGGCTGCGCCGGAACATGGCCGCGCCGGAACATTGCTGCGCCGGAACATGGCTGCGCCGGCCACCAGGCAGGGAGGCCTGTTCCGGGAGCGGTGCCGGGGCCGGTAGGGGTGTGACGTGGTGCTGGCAGCCGGTCTTGGCTGCTCCGGACTTAGCTGCCCCGGTAGGTGGAGTAGGCGAAGGGGCTCAGCAGAAGCGGGACGTGGTAGTGGGCCTGCGCTTCGGACACCGCAAAGGTCAGTGTGACTTCGGGGAAGAAGGTCTCGGTCCCGGCGGCCGCGTAATAGGCTCCGGTATCGAAGCCCAGGCGGTAGGTGCCGGAGCCCAGGCTGTCGGGGCCGAGTGACTTGACGCGGCCGTCATCGTCAGTGGCGCCGGCCGCGATCCTGACCCAGCGTTCGCCGTCGAGCATGTCCAAGGTGACTGCGACGCCTGCGGCGGGCTTGCCGGAACCCGTGTCCAGAACGTGGGTGGTGACGTGGGAAGTGCTCATGCGCCTATCAGTCCTTCGAGTCGGAGTACCGCGATTTCGCGCAGCTGCTGGCCGATGACCACTTGTTCTTCTTCGGGAGTGTGGGCGAGCCGGGCGTTGAGGGCGGCCAGGATCTCCTCGCGGCTCCGGCCGGCCGCGCGGATCAGGAAGACCTGGCCGAATTTCTCTTCATAGCTCCGGTTCCCTGCGGCGATGGCTGCGGCGACGGCCGGATCCGGAGCGCCCAGGCTCGCCTGCTCTGATTGGGAGAGCCGGGCCTCCGCGCTGTCTCCTGCGGCCCGTTCGCCGATGCGGGGATGGTGGGCCAGCGCGGCTTCCACCTCCGCCTCGGTGAACGGTTCCGCCGCGCGGCGGGCGGTTTGGAGGAGGATTTCCGTACTGTCGAAGGGCCTCAAGCCGACGATCTCCTCAATCCATCGCTCGATGTCCAGACAGGGGCGCAGGGCGGCGGCGGCCTCCGCGCGTCCGGCGGCATTAAAGTCGTCCAACAGCATGTGCCAGATCCTTTGTGTCAATGCTGGCATCCACGGTGTAGGGCTATACGGACAAAATATTCGTATCGTGGAACTGTTATTTCAGCATATGCAAAAGATTGAACCGTACCCGTCTGAGCTGTGTCAACCAGGGGCGGCTCCGCGGCGGCCCCGGTCAGCTCGCCAGGAACCGCAGCAGAACCTCGTTGATCTCCGCGGCGTGGGTCCACAGCATGCCGTGCGGGGCGCCGTCGATCTCCACGTACTCGGCACTCGGCAGCGCCTTGGCGAACTGGCGGCCGGCGACGTCGATCGGCAAGATGTTGTCCGCCGTGCCGTGCACAATGAGGGCCGGGACATCGATCTTGGGGATGTCGGCTCGGAAGTCCGTGAGCCAGGTTGGCTGCGCCGCCGACGACGCCGTGGGCCCACCCCCGGTGGCGAGGTTCCAGCCCGCGTTCAGGACCTCCTGGCTGAGCCGGGGAGTGCCCAGGAAAGTGTCGCTGTTGTAGAAGTTCTTGAAGAATTCCGTGAAGAAGGCGTACCGGTCCGCCGTCACGGCCTCCATCAGCCCGTCGAACACCGACTGCGGGACACCGTCGGGGTTGTCCTCGGCCTGCAGCACGTACGGCTCCAGCGAGGCCAGGAACACCGCTTTCGAGACCCGGGCGGACCCGTAGGTTCCGAGGTAGCGGCCCACTTCGCCGGTGCCCATGGAGAAGCCCACCAGCACGGCGTCGTTCAGGTCGAGGGTGGTCAGGAGGGTGTTGAGGTCCGCCGCGAACGTGTCGTAGTCGTAGCCCTCGGTGGGTTTGCTGGACTGTCCGAAGCCGCGCCGGTCGTAGGTGATCACACGGTAGCCCGCGCCGAGCAGCGCCGCGGTCTGCTTTTCCCACGACGAGCCGTCCAGCGGGTAGCCATGGATAAGGACCACGGCCTGGCCGGATCCGTGGTCCTCGTAGTAGAGCTCAACGTCTGTGCTGTTTTCGGTTCCAACCTTGATGTAAGCCATGCCAGCGGTCCTCCCGGTTCGGCGCAATGCGCGGTGGTTCGGTGGTTCGGTGTGGGGTGGTTCGGTGTGGGGTGGTTTCGATCTGGTGTGCAGTCAGTACGTGGGCTCCACTTTAGCGGCCGGAACTCCCGCCGCCAGGGCCTGTTCACCATCCGGAACGAGGAAGTCCTCCGCCAGGTCGGCCCACTGCGGCCGGAAGGAATACAGGCAGCCGAGCCGCAGGCGGGTCGCGGCGGCGTAGGCGTCGAAGCGCGCCGGGGTGACATGCAGTTCCTCGGCCGTTGCGATGACGTGGCGGCGGGCGGTTTGGTACCTTTCGGCGGTCAGGCGGTGTTGGTGCAGGCGCAGCTGAAGGTGCACGGCGATGTTGCCGAGGTCGGCGGCGGCCTCGGCGCGGCAGGCTTCATCGAAGTCCAGCAGGCCCAGGGGAGCGCCGGGATCCAGGGTGAAGATCTGCTTGTCGTGAAGGTCCCCGTGCGACCAAACCAGCGGATCCGGATCGGTCCGGAGCAACTTTTGGGCGGCCTGCCCCGCGGCCCCGCGGACGGCCGCGCGCTCCGCTTGCGCCGCCGGAATGTCCCCGGCGTGCACCAGCCACAGGTGCACCGTGTGTTGCAGTCTCGCCAGTTCGACGGCGGCCGTCCGGACAGGGAGCGCCTCGAGAGTGGGGCGGTGCGCGGGCGCCAAGGCCAGGGAATGCTGCCGGACCCAGGCCCGGGACCATTTTTGCCAGGCATTTTCAAAGACCACATCGCTGACCGCGGGGTCGATTCCCAGCTCGAACAGGGAACGGCCGGGCAGCGTCATGAGGGTGAGGCAGCCAGGGGTGGAGGAAACAATTTCCGGGGTGAGGAAGTCCCCTGCGCCGAGGAGCTCGTTCATCCGTTCGTGCCTGCCCACCGCTTCGTCGGACTGGCGGGCCCGGAAGAGCTTGAGGTGGTGCTCCCCGGCTCTGACCACGGCACGCTTGTAGGCCCGGTGCACCACCACCACCCCCAGCGGCGACGCGCGCTTCAGGGCGGGGAGACGCCGGTCGCGGCCGTCCCGCAGGAGCTCCAGCTGGCCCGCCCGGAGGTGGGCTGCCCGGACCCCTGCCCGGCCGGGAACCCCCAACTCCAGGACGTAGTCCTCCGCGGAGTCGTCGGGCCAGGAGCGGATGACCTGCCATTCGGTGTTGTCAGCATCCAGGATGGCGGCCGGGACGGGCGGGTGCCAGCCCATGTGGATCAGCTCCGGGATCCGAGGGGCCGGCTGCTGGCCAGGACGGTGGATCCGAAGGACTGACGATGCCTTACCCGGTCCTCGAGAACGCGGGTCGCCAGCGATGAGCCCGAAGGGAGCGAAGAACAGGCCAGTCGCAGCCAGCGTGCGTCCGAGTAGGCATCGAACCGATCCGGGCTGACCTGCAATTGCTCGGCCACGGCCAGCACCTTTGTGTGGGCCTTAAGGTATCGCGCCGGCGTCAGGTTACTGCGCCACATGCGCCGCTCCAGATGGAAATCCAGGTAGGCGAGGTCGCGGGCGGCCTCGGCCCGGGCAGTATCGTCGAAGTCCAGCAGCCCGAACGGGGACCGGCCGTCGCCAGCGATGATCTGCCGGTCATGCAGGTCTCCGTGGGCCCATACCAGCGCGTCCGGTACCGAGCCGAGCAGGTTCGCCGTGACGTAATCTGCCATGGCGATCAAGGTGCCGCGTTGGGTGGACAATTCCGGAACATTCTCTGTGTGGCGCAGCCATAGTTTCAACCAACGGGCCACGCCCCTCGCTTCCACCTCCGGTGAATGGACCGGCAGGGCGCCCAGAACGGTTTGTCTGCTGACGTCAGACGCCGCGCTCAGCTGGGCGAGCCAGGCGCTGGACCATTCTTCCCATGCGCCGGCAAACTCCTTGTCGCCGATCGTGACGTAGTCCTCGCCGATTTCGCCGAGCGTCGGTCCGGAGAGGGCGCTCAAAACGAGGGTGTCCGGGGAGCTCTGAAGCACCTCGGGCGCCGTAAAGGCGCCGGCGTCCAGCAGGAGGTCCATCTGGGCGTACCGTTCGGCCGGGACCGCGGCCCTGCCGGGCCGGAAGACTTTGATGTAGCATCCCTCCGCCCGGATGATCGCCCGCGTGTAGGGCCAGTGGGAAATGATTTCCCCGCGCTGTCTTTCGGTCCGAAGGGCCGGCAGTTCGGGATCGTCCTCCGGCAGGATCTCAAAGTGGCCACGGCTCAGATGTGCTCCCCGAACGCCGGGCCGTTCTGCAGTCCGGACCTCAAGCAGGTATTCTCCGGGTTCTTTATCGGGCCACGCGTTGTGGACGCGCCACGCCGTGCCGGCGTCGTCGGTGTATTTCCAAAGCGGCGGGTGCCAGCTCATGCGATCAACTCCAGGGCCCGGCGGATATGCCAGCTCGTGTCGGCCGGCCAGTCGCTGGCCCGGTTCCTGAACGGGTCGACGCTGTTCAGGAACAACCGGAAGGCCGCCCAGGTCTCCACCCTGGCCTGCGATACGTGCCCGCCGGCCTCGCGGTAACCGTCGATCAGCTGGGCCGTCTTGCGGCCGCCGGCGACGGGCCCGACGCCGGCGGGGTCTGCGATGTCCTCCACCGCGGCAAAGGACCCAAGGTCCCTGGCCGGGTCGGAGGTCCTGACTCGGTCGAAATCGATGATGCGGACGGCCGGGCCGTCCACCAGTACCTGGTCCGCCGAAAAGTCACCATGGACCATCACCGGCTGTTGCCTTCGAGGGCCGGCGGCGCCGACAGCTGCCAGGAGCCGGCCGGTGAGCGCGTCCACCGGAGCCTCGAGCCCGGGGAGCAGGCAAGTGATCATGGACCGCGTGGCCATGAGCTGGCGTACAAGGTCCTCCATGTCCGCCATCGGGTCCGCTCCGGTTCCCGCGTCCATTCCATGGATCGCCGCCAGGGCTTGGCCGGCCCGGTAGGCGGCCGGATCGTTGTCGACGCCGCCCAGGTCTCCGTGGCCCCAGTCCGGGGAGGCGCTGATGCCGTGCGCAGCGCATTCCGGGTCGGCGAGTTCGGGCAGGACCGGGATGCCGTGGCTCTGAAGCCGCTGCCGCAGGCGGAGGCCTTCGGCAGCTTCGTCAGCTTGGACGGCGGTCTTGACGACGACGGGCAGTGTCGCCGATGGGATCCTGACAACGAGCCTGCGCTCCGGGTTGTATCTCAGCACGCTGACCGGGGGGTCCAGGAAGCGCCCTGCCGCGGGGAGCGCTCCGAGCCGTCCGAGTCCTTGGTCCCGGAGCCACCGCAGATTCGGGCGCAGCGGCCAGTCCTCTTCGATGGGGCCGACAGCCACGACGACGTCACCGTGCGGACGGTCGGGCTGGACAAGCCGGATGCCGCCGTCGCGCTTTTGCGAGCTGTCTGCCCGCTGCTGCAGTTTCCCGATGTGCTCCGGTGTTGTGGTCAATGCCCAGCCGTAGCTGCCGGCGCCGTTGCCGGTCCGGCGGAAGGCGACGAGGGCGGAGGTGTGCGGTTTGTAGCGGGTCCTGATGATCCGGACACTTTCGCCCAGTAGCTCGGAGAGCAGCTCGTCGTCGAGCACCCAGTTCAGGGCCGGGATCCGGGGGTCACGGGCCGCCAGGGCACGGTCAGCGTCGCGCCGCTGCGCCTGCAGCCACTGTTCCTGCAGTCTTTGTCCCTGCGGGGTGCTCATGTCGGCACCTTGAACAGTTCACCCGGCTCGGGGGTCTGCTGCCTGTGGACCCAGCCGGCAAAGCGGGAATCCGGATCGGCCAGCAATGACTGCGGCGGCCCGTCTTCCAGGATTTGGCCGTCTTCGAGCCAGATCACCCGGTCGCACGATTGGGCCGAGTTGACGTCGTGGGTGATCGTGATGGAGGTCCGGCCCTCGGTGAGTGTGTCCAGGGCGCTGAGGACCGAATCCCGGGATGCCGGATCGAGCCCGGCGGTCGCCTCGTCCAGGATCACGATCGGGGCCTTGCGGAGCATGGCACGGGCGACGGCCAGCCGTTGACGCTGGCCCCCGGAAAGATTGTTGGCCGCCTCGCCAAGGACGGTTTCGTAGCCCTGGGGCAGCGCGCGGATGAAACCGTCGGCCTGGGCGAGGGCCGCCACGGCTTCGATCTCCTCATCGGTGGCATCGAGGCGGCCGAACCTGATGTTCTCCCGGACGGAGGTTCCGAACAGCACGGAGTCCTGGAGCAGGATGGAGACGTGGGCGCGGACGGAAGCGATCTTGAGGTCCCGCAGGTCCTCGCCGCCGAGGCTGACATTCCCCTTCCACGGGTCCACCATCCGAAGGATCATGCTTGCCAGTGTGGACTTTCCGGCCCCGGAGGGCCCCAGCACGGCGCAGTGCTGACCTGCCGGTATGGTCAGGGTGATTCCCTTGAGTACCGCGGTTTCCTCGAAGTGGCCGGCCCAGACGTCATCGAACACAATGTCCGGGTGCGGGTTCCTGAGGGCGACGGCGTGCGGTGACTCGGGCACGTCACTCTGGGCCTCAAGCAGGTCCGCAACCCGTTCCCCGGAGGCCGTCGCGCGGGCGATGCGGCTCGTGTACCTGGCCACATCCTTGAGTGGCCTCAGCCCGGTTTTCAGGTAGGTCAGGAAGACGACCAGATCACCCGGGGTCATCACGTGCTGCATCACCCTCCATCCGCCGGCGGCCAGGACCACCGCCGTCGCGATTCCCGTCAGGACGTCGGTCTTCCGCTGCAGGCTGGCGGCCAGCCGCAGCGTGACCACGCCGGAGCCAAGTGCCGACTGGTTGCTCTTGCTGAAGCCCGAGCTGAGGGTGTCTTCGAGTCCATACGCCTGGACTTCGCGCATTGCGCCCAACGTCTGGGCGGCGGTGGTGGCCAGGGCGCTTTCACCCTTGCGTGACTTGCGGGCCGCGGTAGTAATCGATCCCGAGTTCTTGCGGGACACCAACACGAATATCCCGATGGACACGAACGTCACCAGTGCGATCAAAGGATCGAGCCAGAGCATGATGAACATCATTGCTATCAGCGACACGAAATTGCCGATGAGGGGGAGCCCCGCCGTGACGGCCACATCCTGCAGCCGGGACACGTCTCCGACGAGCCGCTGGACAGTGTCGCCGGTGGAGGCGCGGCTGTGGTGGCGCATCGACAGGCCCTGGAGGTGGCGGAAGGTTCGGGCGCGCAATTCGGAGGAAATCCGGGTACCCACCAGGGCAAACGAAATCGCGGACACGTAGCCGGCCACGGCCCGGATCAGGCAGATGACAACCACCGCACCGGCGCAGAGGAGCAACACCTCCGCGCTCGCCTCCACGCTGAGCGGGGACCTGCGCAGATTGGCGCCGAGTGAGTGTGAGACGGAGTCCAGGACGATTTTCACCGGCCACGGCTCAAGAAGCCGGAAGAGGATTTCCACGGCCATGGCAATGAATCCCCAAGTGATGAGCAGCCTGTGCCCGCGCAAATGCGGGCGGACGCACCGCAAGGTCCGCCGCAGCGGTGAGAGTTCAGCCGGTGGGCTGGTGCGGGTCCGTCGCCATAAGGTCCGCCAGCTGCGGGGGTGCGAATGCCTGGCAGTGGTGGTCATTGCCTGGCCAGTCTGCGTGCAGGCGGCAGCGCCTCGGTGATCCGGGACAGCACCCCGCTCCAGCTGAACCGCTGCACGGCGTCGTTGCGGGCCTCGAGCCCCAGCCTTTCCCGCAAATTCGGGTCTTGGCCGAGCCGGAGGAGGGCGTCCGCGAGCGCGGCGGGGTCCCCGGGCGGGACGAGGATCCCGGTGCGGCCGTCCTGGATGATGGACGGGATCTGGCCCACGGCGCTCGCGATCACAGGCAACCCGGCTGCCATGTACTCAAAAACCTTCAGCGGCGAGAAGTAATCGTCCTGGCCAGGTCCGTCCGGGGGATAGGGTGCGGCGGCGGCGTCGAATTCTGCCAGGAGGCCGGGCACCGCAGCCGGCGCGACCGGGCCCGAGAAAACCGTCGGCACGCCGAGGGATTCGGCGAGGCGTTCGAGGTCCTGCCGGCCGGGGCCGTCACCCACCACATGAAGCTGCCAGCGCAGGCCCGGGTCGGCGGTCTGCTGGTTGGCCAGGGCGACACCGTGCAGCAGGCCGGGGACACCGTGCCAGGGTTTCAAGGTTCCGACGAACCCGACGGTGAGGTGGTCCGGATTCCGGCGGCCGGGGCGGCGGGCCGTGATCCGTTCGACGTTCACTCCGTTAGGCGCCAGCACGGTCCTGGCGGTCGGCACCCGCGCCCGCACCCAGCGGACCACGGGATCCGAGACGCAGGCCACGACGTCGGCCGTCGCGGCGTTGCGGCGGAACACCGTCTCAGCCTTCTTCACGTCGAGCAGCTGGCGGTACCGCTGCTGCTCCTCGATCAGCGGAGCATTGACCTCCAGCACGGACGGCACGTCCAGGATGCGGGCCACCACGGACAGCGCCGGGCTAAACAGCGAATACCGCTCGTAGAACAGCCCGCAACCGTTGCGCAGGACCTCGTCCGCCAGGCCCAGCGCGGCGTCCTGGACCGCCCGTTCCCGCGCGGAGGCGGGGACCGATTCCGGTTTGACTTCGACGACGTCGAGATCGGCAAGATCGCTGGGCCGCTCGGTGCCGAGCAGGGTGCAGTAGACGGTGACGGCGGCGCCGGTGCCGCGCCACGCCCGGACGATTTCCTGGACATGGACGGAGGAGCCCTTGGTGCCGAAGACAGGAACGCCGGGGTCGGCGCAGAGATAGGCCACGCGGGTCATGCGACTCTCCTTTCAGAACGGGAGAGGGACCTCAGGAGCTCGGCCTGGCGGTGGACGTCGTAGTCCTCCTCGATCAGGGCGCGGGCGTTGCGGGACATGGCAAGCCTGTCCGTGGCCGGGGAGCCGAGTGTGCAGATGCCGCGGGCCAGGGCGTGCGGGTTGCCCGGCCGGACCAGGACCCCGGTGGAGCCGTTCCGGACTACTTCGGGGATCCCGGTGACGGACGTGCTGACGCAGGGAACGCCCGTGGCCATGGCCTCGAGCAGGACCGTGGGCATGCCGTCCGCGTTGCCGTCGGCGCCGACCACGCAGGGCGCCACGAAGACATCGGAGGAGTGGAGCAGCTCGTGGACCTGGTCCTGGGTCTGCGGGCCGAGGAGGCGGACATGGGCGCCGAGTCGGAGCTGGCCGATGCCGGCCTCCAGTTCCTCGGCCATGAGCCCGGTCCCGGCGATCCGGAGGTCCAGTTTGACTCCCTGGTCCAGCAGTTCGGCGGCCGCGGGCAACAGATACTGGAAGCCTTTTTTCTCCACCAGGCGCCCGACGGCGGCGATGCGGAGGGTGGCTTCGAGCGGCCGGGGCTCCCGGTACGGGAAACGCTCCAGCTCCAGGCCGTTGCGCACCAGATGGAGCCGGGCTGTCGAGGACGGGAAGCGGCGGCGCAGGTAGCGCATGTTGAACTGGCTGATGGTCACGGCGTGGTGGGCCTGCTCGAGCTTGAGCCGCAGGTCCTCGTCCTGGACCGATTCATGGAAGATATCCACCGCGTGCGCGGTGAACGAGAACGGGATGCCGGTGATGAGGGACGTCAGCCGGGCCACGGTGGTTGATCCCGAGGCGAAGTGGACGTGCATGTGCCGGATGTTGCGGTTCTGCAGCGCGGTGGCCAGATTGATGGCCTGTACGGCGTCGTCTGCCGAGGCGGCGGCGAGTTCGCCCAAATTCCGGCCGACGGCGGCTGTGAGCCCGGCCGCGTCGGCCATCCGGAGGCTCTCCCACAGGGCCACAGTCTTGATGGGGCGGTCAATGTACGTCACCGGTGCCTGGACCCGGGCGAGCTCGGGGTGGAACCGGGGGTCGTCGGTGGGACGGAGCGAGAAGATTTCGATCCGGTCCCCGGCGGCCTCGCGGGCCAGGATCTCCGAAACGATGAACGTTTCGGAGAACCGCGGGTACATCTTCAGGACGTACGCCGTCCCGGGTTCAAACGGCGACACGGCTGGCACCTTTCACGCTCGCTGCGGCCTCGCTTTCGTCCGCGCTGAATTGTTCGGCACTGGCCCGTTCGGCGGCGACCTGATCGGCACCGTCCCGATCCGCTTGGGCCAGCTCGGTAGTGGCCAGCGGCCGCAGCAGCTCGGCGGCCAGCTGCGGAACCCGGATCAGGCCGTCCAGCACCGCACGACGGCGGTCCACGGTGGTGCCGATCCGGGCGGCCAGCCAGGCCGCCAGGATCTCCGGCGTCAGCGTGCCAATCTCGTGTTGCTCCAGGTACCCGGCCGCGGCGAGGGACTCGGCCCGGATCCGCTGCTCGGCGCGCGACTGCGTGCGGGGCACGATCAGGGCCGGGACAGGGGTGCTCATGATTTCGCACACCGTGTTGTAGCCGCCCATGGCCACGACGGCGCCGGCGTGCCGGATGTGGAACACGATGTCATCGACTGTAGCGACCACTTTGACGCCGGGGCGGGCCCGCTGCCGGAGGTCATCGAGCTGCTCGGCGGGCATCTGCGGCCCGGCGACCACGAGGTGTCCCAGCCCGTCCGGGACCGGGGTGGCGACGGCGACGCGGGCCAGGGCATAGCCGTCCGAGCCGCCGCCGACCGTCGTCATGCAGTACCGCCCGGGCATGCAGCTGGTGCCGGAGGCCGGAGGGCGCCCCACGGCCAGGTAGCCCGTGTACCGGATGAGCTTTCGGAGGGCGAACGGTATTTCGCCGGCGGCTACGGGATCGTGGACGGCGGGATCGCCGTAGACCCAGATGGCATCGAACAGGTCCTTCACCACGCGGGGACCGCCCACCCTGGCCCATTCGGCGAGGGCCGCGGCGGGCGAGTCGAGGACCTCGCGGAGGCCCAGCACCACGCGCACGGGCCCGGCGGTGCGGGCGTGGCGCAAGGCTGTTTCGAGTTCGCCATGAACGCCCGTGGCGTGCCGGTCCACCACCACGAGGTGGGGGGAGAAGCCGGCCAGCGTTGCCTGCAGCAGCCTGGCCCGCAACGGCACGAGCTCCCCCATGGGCAAGGTCAGGTTCCGCGGCAGGTAGCCCGCGGAACCCTTCGCCACACCGGGAAGGAGCACCCAGTCCCACCCCTCGGGCAACCGGAACGCCGGTGCGAGGGCTGTGCCGGTGATGAGGATTCCGGTGACGGGGCGGCCGATCAGCCCGGGAAGCTGATTGTTCAGCGCGTGGGCCAGTGCCAGATTCCGACGCACATGTCCCAGGCCCACTGAATCATGTGAGTACAGCACTATCCGCAGTGGCTCCACAACAATCCTCCCCCGCCCCCGGTGCCCCGGACAAGGCCGCGATCGCGACTGTGTCCGGGCAGGTGCTGTCTGATGTTAAGCATCAGCGTGCGCCCCGAGAGTGAGGGTGGGATGAGGGGAAGATTAAGGATTCCTCATCCAAGGGCCCGCTTTTGCGGCGCCGCGCTTAGGCACGGGCACCAGCGGGTGCGGGCCAGAGGCGAGGTGGGGCCAGAGGGCTGGGGCAGGTCAGACGGCGGGGCAGGTCAGACTCGGACCCCGGAGGACTGCAGGGGGATCCGGATCAGGAACGTGGCCCCGTGGCCGTATTCGGATTCCACCGTGGCCACGCCCCCGTGTGCCTGGGCGATGGCCGCGACAATGGCAAGGCCCAGTCCCGAGCCCTCCACGCCGCGGCCCGTGTGCGCCCGGCCGAACCGCTCGAAGATCCGTTGCTGGTCCTCGGCGGCGATGCCGATCCCGTCATCGCGCACCCACAGCACGAGGGTGTCCTGCGGGGGCAGCGAGGTGCCGTCGTTCGCCGTCGGGCGCTCAATCCGGGAGCCGAGCGCGATGGTGGAGGACGGCCCGGTGTACTTGACGGCGTTCGCGGCGAGCTGGACCAGTGCCTGGGTGAGGCGCTGCGGATCCGCCTCCACCACGTAGTCAGCTCTTTCATCGATCTGCCAGTGCCGGTCGGCCAGGACGTGCACCTTCTCCATGACCTGATCCAGGAGCTCCGGGACCCGGACGGGTTCACGCTGGATGAAGCCGATCTCGCCGGAGTTGGCGAGCAGCAAGAGGTCGTCCACCAGGCGCTGCATCCGGTCCACCTCGTCCAGCAGCACGTCCCTGGTGGCTATAACATCGTCCGGGTCATCGACCGTCACGAGCTCGAGGTGCCCGCGGAGAATGGTCAGCGGGGTCCGCAGTTCATGGCCGGCGTCGTCCAGGAACTGCTGCTGTTGCTGGGCGCCCTCATCGAGTCTTTCCAGCATGGTGTTGAAGGTCTTGGCAAGCAGGGTGACGTCGTCCTCGCCCTTGCGCACCGTCACCCTTTGCGTGAGGTCCTCCGGGCCCACCGCCCGGGACGTCTCGCGCATACGGCGGAGCGGATCGAGCAGCCGGCCGGCAACCACGCTGCCGATCACCGCGGCGGCCAGGAGCATGCCGAGGGCCACCAGCGAATACGTCCGGACCGAGCTGGCGTTGTGCTCGCGCTGGTCGCCGGCGTCCCGGCCGACCAGGAAGAATGTCCCGGGGGCGCCCTTCATGGGCACCACCACTGTCCTGAGTGGACGGCCGTCCGAGTTCAGCTCGCCGAAGGACGCGCCGGCCGGGTTGCTGAGCTGGGCAGCATCGGCCAACATGCTGTTGTTCAGGAGGTTGCTGTCCCCGTTGCCTTCAACGGTCCATGCCACATGCCCATCCACTATCCCTGCCATGACCTCGTTGCTGCGCGGCTCGATATCCTCCGCGGCCTCGTGAAGGGCGCTGACGTACGTCCTGTTGGCGTAGTCACCGGACGTTTTCTTCTTTGTCTGGACGACCTTGACCACGGCATTCGCCTTGTCGAGAACCGCCTGGTCGGTCCTGGCATCAGAGTCCTGGAACTGGACCACGAACGTGACCATCCCGGCTGTGACCACCCCGGCGAGCATCATGCCCAGCATGGCGGCCACCACCCGGAAACGCACCGAGTGGATCTTTGCGCCCCAGCCGGACGGGTCCTGGGTTTCCGCCTCAGGGAAGGCAACCGCCGGCGCGGCCTGGCCGTCTTCACTGGGATGTTCATCCAAGGTGGCCACTCTGTTCCCTTCCTGCGCGGATCAGCTTGCTATGCCTAGCTGAGGCGGTACCCGGCGCCGCGGGTGGTGAGGATCCGGTCCGCGCCGAGTTTCATCCGCAACTGGCGCACGTACACATCCACCACGTTGGACGTGCCGTCGAAGTCGTAGCCCCAGACATGGCTGAGCAGTTGCTGCCGGCTCAAGACCTGCCCGGGGTGGAGCAGGAACATTTCCACCAACGCGAATTCGCGGGCAGAGAGTTCCACCATCCTGCCGTCGACGCTGACCGAGTGGGTGAGCAGGTTCAGCTCCAAGTGCCCGTAGCGCATGACGCTTCCCGCCAGCACATCGCCGGTGTCCGACTTGCGGATCCGGGCCTTGATGCGGGCAACGAGTTCCTCGAAGTGGAAAGGCTTGACGATGTAGTCGTCGGCGCCGCCCTCCAGCGCCGCGACGGTGTCGCTGGATGATCCGCGGGCCGTGAGGAAGATGACCGGGATGCCCACCTGGCCGCGGCGCAGCGCCGCGAGGACGGCGTACCCGTCCAGGCGGGGGAGTCCGATGTCCAGGAGCAGGAGATCAAATTCGCCGCTGGAGGCGTAGTCCACGGCCGTGACGCCGTCGGCGACCACCGTGGGCACGTAGCCGGCCGCGCGCAGGCCCTTTTCGATGAAGCGGGAGATGCGTTCTTCGTCTTCTGCAATGAGGATGCGGGTCAAGGTGACTCCCTGGACAGCCCGGCTCCGGAAGGCCCCCCTAGCCGCGCATCTGCACGGTCCTCTTCGCGGGATCCCAGGCCTGCTCCAATACTGCGGCGTCTCCTACATGTGACTGGGAGGAATTCCGGGGCCCCAGCAGCCTCGATCAGCCCGGAGTGCGGGCCGCACCCGTGCCCCGTTGTGTGGGGCCGGCGGTTGAGCTGGTGAGGACCCGTCAGGGCGGCGCCGCGGCCCGTGCGGGACCGCGCGCTGGACAAGAGGCCCCTGCGTCGGGGCGACTGAACGTTCTTGATTCAGAAGGAATGGACATCTGGTGCTCCTCCAGAGGACGGCCCCACGGCGTGGGGTTCCATCGGGCAGCTGCGGCTGAGACTATTCCCGCTTCTTTCATCCTGCCCCCGTAATGGAGCCTGCGCCACCTCTGATCGGTTGATTTTCAGCCTGTTAACAGCTCACTCGCAGGAGTAGGCCCCTGCCGGCCCGTTATTGCCCAAAAAGCGCGCCGGTGAGCTGGCGAGTCAGGTCGTGGATGAGGTCCAGGCGGTCCGCACTGTCGGCGTCGTCCGGGCCCCACGTGTAGATGACCACCGCGTAGGAGCGGTCGGCGGCGCTGAGCAGGGCGGCGTCGTGGACGTAGCCCTGCACCACGCCGTACTTGTGGTGGACCGTGATGCCGGGCGCGACGGCGGCCGGCATGAGGTCCTCGTCATTGGTGTGCTGCATGTAGCCGAGCAGCTCCGCGGTGTGATCGGCGTTGAGCAGCTTGCCCGTGGTGAGCTGCGCCAGGAGCCGCGCCATGTCCGTCGGGGCCAGCAGGTTTTGTTCGGGATCGTAGGTGATGCCGAGGGTGGCGGCGTAGGCGGTGAGGTTGGGGTAGCCGATGTCCCGCATCAGCAGGAGCCATGAGTCGTCGCTGCTGGTGTTGATCATGGCTTTGAGCTGGAACGCGGCATTGAACGCGCCCAGGGGAGCATCGAGTGACTTATCGCCGGTTTCCACGAGGTGGTAGTAGGCGGCGGCCGTCAGGACCTTCGCGGTGCTCGCCGCCGTGTAGGGTGCCACGTCGCCGTAGCTCTGCAGCTGGCCGTCGCGGGTGTCCAGCACGGCGACGCCGATCCGGTGGTCGGGGTGCGCGCCGATGATCCGCTGCATCTCGGCGGGAAGGTCGACGGCGGCGGCCGCCGGGGCTGCCGGTGCGGTCTCCGCCGGCTCCTGCTGCCGGGCGACGGTCAGGACGTCACCGGTCAGGAAGTCGCGGGTCAGGAAGTCACGGGTGTGGGAATCACTGCCGGGTGCGGTGCGGATCGCGCCGAGGACCACGACGGCGGCCAGCACCAGCACGGCGGCGGCCCAGACGAGCACCACGTTCCTGCGGTGGGTGGGAGCGGCCGGCCGGGGGCCCGGATTCGTCATGTACGTGGGCCTTTCCGGACTCGACTGGGTGGTGCCTCCGACGTTAGGCCGGGCCGGGGGCGAAGTCCACGGAGCGCGCGGGGCGCGGCCCAAGTGGGACAAAAATCCCAGATGCGGGTCCACTACGCTGGCATTCATGACCCGGAAAATTACTGTCAGCCTGCCGGACGCCGCGCTGCGTGAGTATCTTCAGCCGCACCCGGACGTCACCGTCCTGGAGTGGGACCTCGCCGGTGAGCCGCCCCTGCCGCGGATCGACATCGTGGTCCCGCCGTACATGGGCGGCCCGGAGGTCCTGCGGAGCCTGGCAGCGGTGGACACGGCCCTGGTGCAGAGCCAGTCGATCGGGTACGACGGCGTGGCGGAGTTCCTGCCGGCCGGGCGGGTCTTCGCCAACGCGTCCGGCGTGCACGAGACCTCCACCGCGGAGCTGGCGCTCGCCCTGATCCTCGCCAGCCAGCGCGAACTGCCCCGCCTGATCCAGAACCAGCAGGAAGGACGGTGGGACGCCCGGCCCACGGCCAGCCTGGCCGACCGCCGCGTCCTGATCGTTGGCTACGGCGGGGTGGGCAAAGCGATCGAGGACCGGCTCCTGCCGTTCGAGACCACCGTGACCCGGGTGGCCAGCACCGAACGGACCGATGACCGCGGCCGGATCCATGGCATCGCCGAGCTGCACACGCTCCTGCCGGAGCACGACATCGTGGTGGTGGGGGTTCCGCTCAGCGACTCCACCCGGCACCTGATTGATGACGCCTTCCTCGCGGCCATGCCGGACGGCGCCCTGGTGGTGAACGTGGCCCGCGGCCCGGTGGCGGACACGGAGGCCCTGGTCCGGCACACCGCCTCCGGCCGGATCCGCGCCGCGCTAGACGTCACTGATCCCGAACCCCTGCCGCAGGACCACCCGCTCTGGCGGACCCCGGGCGTCATCATCAGCCCGCACGTGGGCGGCGCGAGCTCGGCCATGCGCCCGCGTATGGGCCGGCTGCTGCAGCGGCAGATCGAGATCATGCTGGCGGGCGAGCCGCCAGTGAACGTGGTGTTGAACGGCTAGTTGGGCGGCACGGGCCACGGCCCGGGCGTGTCGCTTTAGCCCTCCTGGGTTACGGCCGACATGTCGCCGACGCCAGGGGTGCCGTCGGCGAGCGCGTAGCGCTGCAGCACCGCGCCCTTCGGTGAGGCGACGACCGGCTCGATGAGCCTGAGGTTCGTCGGAACCACCCCGTCCGCGAAGACCTTCTTTCCGCCGCCGAGGAGGATCGGGTACACCCAGAGCGTGAGTCGGTCGAAGAGCCGCTCGGCGAACAGGGTCTGCACGAAGTCGAGGCTGCCGATCACGTGGATGTTCTCGTGCCGGTCGCGCAGTTCGCGCACGGCGGCGACGATATCAGGACCGAGGAGCGTGGAGTCGGCCCACTCGAGGGCAGGCGTCCCACGCGATGCAACATATTTCGGGATGCGGTTGAACAGCCGCGCGATCTCACCGTTGGCGTGCGGCCAGTACCCGGCGAAAATGTCGTAGGTCCGGCGCCCGAGCAGCAGCGCGTCCATCCCCGTCATCCCGGAGGTGACCTGCCCGCCGACCACCTCGTCGATGAGCGGCGCCTGCCAGCCGCCAAACTCGAACCCGCTGTCGGTGTCCTCGTCCGGGCCGCCGGGCGCCTGCGCGACGCCGTCGAGGGTGGTGAACAGGTCGATATGGATCAGTCCCATGCCGTGCTCCTTCTCCGTCGCCCGTCGTCGCCGCGGCGACGGGATCACTTCGAGGCTGGCACACCGTTCCCCTGCGAAGCAACAGGTTTCAACGGCTCCCGGCGGTGTCCACCACGCAGAACCTGTTGCCCTCCGGATCGGCCAGGATCACGTAGTCGGCGTCCGCGGGCCGCTTGCTCCATTCGACCCGGGTGGCGCCCAGGGCCAGCAGGCGCTGCACCTCGGCGTCCTGGGTGTCCGTGTAGAGGTCCAGGTGCAGGCGCGGGGGAATCTGGACGGCCGCTGGGACGCGGTCCAGGGAGACGCAGGTGCCCACGCCGCCCGGCGGCTGGAGGATCACGAAGTCGCCGTCGGGCTCGTAGCGGGGCTCGTAGCCCAGGGCGGCCTGCCAGAAACTCATCTGGCGTTCGAGGTTGTCCACCCGGATGACGATTGAGCCAATGCGCAGCATCCGCATCAAGCTACACCCGGGCCGCAGGCCCGGCAAGCAGTCCAGCCCGGCAAGCAAACCGCGCATTTGAGCATCGCCGCAGGCCCGCCCCCGATTCGCCCTCAGAGGAACCCGGCCCACTCCCGGGTTCGGGACGTAAACTGACCCTCACATCGTTCTGTGTGAGACAGTCTGTGACGCGTGAAGTGGAGACCGGATGCTCTGGAAACTGCTCGTCGAATACCTGAGGCCGCAGCGGCGGCTGCTGTTCGCCGTCGTCGTCTTCCAGCTGGCGGCGTCCATTGCATCCCTCTACCTGCCCACCCTGAACGCGGACATCATCGATCAGGGCGTGGCGAAGGGGGACACCGAGTACATCCTGCGCATCGGCGGGCTCATGCTGGCGGTTACCCTGCTGCAGGTCATCTGCACCGTCGTGGCCGTGTACTTCGGGGCGAAGGCCGCGATGGCGCTGGGCCGGGACGTCCGGGGCGCCATCTTCAGCCGGGTCGCCGCGTTTTCCGAGCAGGAAGTCACGCGGTTCGGCCCGCCCAGCCTCATCACCCGCTCCACCAACGACGTCCAGCAGGTCCAGCAGCTGGTTCTGATGTCCGCCACGCTCATGGTTACGGCGCCCATGCTCTGCATCGGCGGGGTGATCATGGCCATCCGGCAGGACCTGCAGCTGTCCTGGCTGATCGCCGTCAGCGTCCCCGTGCTGCTGGCCGCGGTGGGTTCGATCATTTTCCGGATGGTGCCGCTGTTCCGGGTCATGCAGGCCCGGATCGACACCGTTAACCGGGTGCTGCGCGAACAGCTCACCGGCATCCGCGTGGTGCGGGCCTTCGTCCGGGAGGACGTGGAGACCGCCCGCTTTGCCCGCGCCAACGAGGACGTCACGGACACCGCGCTGCGCGCCGGCCGGCTCATGGCGCTCGCGTTTCCCACCGTGATGCTGGTGCTCAACGTCTCCAGCACGGCCGTGATCTGGTTCGGCGCGTTCCGGATCGAGGACGGCTCCATGCAGGTGGGGACCATGATCGCGTTCCTCAGCTACCTGATGCAGATCCTGATGTCGGTCATGATGGCCACCTTCATGGCGATCATGATCCCGCGCGCCGCCGTGTCCGGGGACCGGATCGGCGAGGTCCTCGGGACCGCATCCAGCGTCCGGCCGCCGCTGCGCCCGGTTTCGCGCGCGGCCGGGCGGGCAGCCCGTGGCGAGCTGGAGATGCGCGACGTCGGATTCGCCTACCCGGGCGCCGAGCAGCCGGTGCTGTCGGACGTGAACTTCACCGCCCGGGCGGGGCAGACGACGGCGATCATCGGCAGCACCGGCTCCGGCAAGACCACCCTGGTGAACCTGATGCCGCGGCTCTTCGACGCGACCTCCGGCTCGGTCCGGATTGACGGCGTGGACGTCCGCGAGCTCCACCCGGATCTGCTGTGGGGGCATATCGGCCTGGTCCCGCAAAAGCCCTACCTGTTCTCCGGCACGGTGCGCAGCAACCTGCTCTACGGCAAACCCGACGCCACCGAGGACGAGCTCTGGCGGGCCCTGAGGATTGCGCAGGCGCAGGACTTTGTGGAGGAGCTGGAGGGCGGGCTGGACGCGCCGATTTCGCAGGGCGGCACCAACGTCTCCGGCGGCCAGCGGCAGCGGCTCGCGATTGCCCGGGCGCTGGTGAAACAGCCCGAGCTGTACATCTTTGACGACTCCTTCTCCTCGCTGGACACCGCTACGGACGCCCGGCTGCGGCAGGCACTCAAGCAGCACACCGCCGGGGCCACCATGGTGATCATCGCCCAGCGGGTCTCCAGCATTGTGGACGCGGACCAGATCCTGGTGCTCGAACGCGGCAGGATCGTAGCGCACGGCACGCACGAGGAACTGCTGGAGGCATCGGAGACGTACCAGGAGATTGTGAACTCCCAGCTCGCGGCGGAGGAGGCAGCATGAGCCGCACCGACAAGGCGCCGACGCCGGCTCCCGCAGCCGCTCCCGCTGCCGGGGCTCCAGCCCCCGCTACGCAGGCGCCGCTGCGGATTCCCCGCCCGGCGGGTGGCCCCGGCCGCGGCGGCCCGTTCGCCGGGATGAACATCCCGGCCGAGAAGGCCATGAACTTCGGCCCCTCCGCCCGGCGGCTGCTGGGGGAGCTGCGGCCCGAACGGCTGTGGCTGGTGCTGGTCCTGCTGCTCGCCGTCGTCGGCGTTACGTTCTCGGTGATCGGGCCCCGGCTGCTGGGCGAGGGCACCAACCTGATCTTCGCCGGCGTCGTGGCCAAGCAGCTGCCGGCCGGGGAGACCCAGGCCCAGGTGATCGCCCAGATGCGCGCCGCCGGGCAGAACCAGCAGGCGGACATGCTCAGCGCCATGACGCTGACCCCCGGCACCGGGATCGACTTCACCGCGCTGGCCACCGTGCTGCTGTGGGCGCTGGTCCTGTACGTGCTGGCCTCGGTGTTCGGCTGGATGCAGGCCTATATCCTCAACGGCGTGGTGCAGCGCACGATGTACCGGCTGCGCGAGCGGATCGAGGCGAAGATCAATAAGCTGCCGCTGCGCTACTTCGACTCCGTGCAGCGCGGCGAGCTGCTCAGCCGGGTGACCAACGACGTCGACAACATCTCCCAAAGCCTGCAGCAGTCCATCAGCCAGGCCGTGACCTCGGTGCTGACCGTGGCCGGGGTGCTGGTGATGATGATCATCCTCTCGCCCACGCTGGCGCTGATTGCGCTGGTGACCATTCCGCTGACCCTGGTGACGACGGCGGTGATCGCCAAGCGCTCCCAGAAGCTCTTCGTGCTGCAGTGGAGGCACACCGGCGAGCTGAACGGGCAGATCGAGGAGACGTACACCGGGCACGCGCTGGTGAAGGTGTTCGGCCGGCAGCGCGAGGTGGAGGAGCGGTTCCGGCAGAAGAACGCGGAGCTGTACCAGGCGAGCTTCGGCGCGCAGTTCATTTCGGGCCTGATCATGCCGGCCATGACGTTCATCGGGAACCTGGTCTACGTGGGGATCGCCGTGGTGGGCGGGCTGCAGGTGGCCTCCGGGGCGATGCAGCTGGGAGATGTGCAGGCGTTCATCCAGTACTCCCGGCAGTTCACCCAGCCCCTGGCCCAGCTGGGGTCCATGGCGAACCTGTTGCAGTCCGGTGTGGCCTCGGCCGAACGGGTGTTTGAGCTGCTGGATACGGACGAGCAGTCGCAGGATCCTTCGCCGTCTGAGGCGCCTTCTGGTGGCCGGGGGCGGCTGGTGTTCGAGGACGTGTCCTTCTCCTATTCGCCGGACAAGCCGCTGATTTCCTCGCTGAGCCTGGTGGCGGAGCCGGGGCAGACGGTGGCGATTGTGGGCCCGACGGGCGCGGGCAAGACCACCCTGGTGAACCTGATGATGCGCTTCTACGAGCTCGACGCCGGGCGGATCACGCTCGACGGCGTGGACGTCACCGCGATGACCCGCGACGAGCTGCGCTCGCGGATGGGCATGGTGCTGCAGGACACCTGGCTGTTCGGCGGGACCATCCGGGACAACATCGCCTACGGCCGGCCTGGCGCTTCGGAGGACGAAATTCTGGAGGCCGCGCGGGCGACATACGTGGACCGGTTCGTCCGGTCCCTGCCGGAGGGCTACGATACCGTGCTCGACGACGAAGGCGGCAACGTCTCGGCCGGCGAGAAGCAGCTGCTGACCATCGCCCGGGCCTTCCTGGCCCGGCCGTCCGTGCTGATCCTGGACGAGGCGACCAGCTCGGTGGACACCCGCACCGAGGTGCTGGTGCAGAAGGCCATGAGCGCGCTGCGGTCCGACCGGACTTCGTTTGTCATTGCGCACCGCCTCTCCACCATCCGCGACGCCGACCTCATCCTGGTGATGGAGGCCGGGCAGATCGTGGAGCAGGGGACGCACGCTTCGTTGTTGGAGGCCGGCGGGGCGTACGCGGCGCTGTACGCGGCGCAGTTCGCGGCTCCTGTGGCGGAGGTTTAAGATGGAGTACAGGCGTTGCACTCGTCCCAGCGCATCAGTCTAGACGGACAGCGCTACGCAGTGCCTTCATTCCAAACGCTGAATGCATCCCGAACGACGTCGTCAATGCCCGTATAGATTGACGGGCGCATACGGACGTATGCCTTGAACATCTCATTGCGAAATCTCACAAGGCCTCGTTTCTGTATGCCGGGTACAAACAGGATGTCTCCAAACTCCGGCTTGCAGAGCTGACCCCGATGAGTGGAACCGCTGCTGACTCCCAATTGGGTTTTGAGGATCTTGTACACCTCGCGCGTTGGTATGTCCGGCTCCGTCCAATGAGCGAAAGCTCTCAGGGCCTTCTCCCTTGCCACCGAATCGCGTACAGCGACTTGATACATATCTGAGAATTGCTGGGCCAACCTGCTGTCGACAACTCCCTGGATGGCATTTTCCACATGAGCTCGTTGGATGGTCTTATAGCCGTGGCGGTCAGCCTCGATTACGCACTGTTGCCCGAGAACGTGCACGAACCATGGAAAGCCAGCCGCAACCTGGATCAGCTTTCCGATTGCGGCGGTAGAGAACTTGATGTCAAAGTTAGCTTCCTGCAAGTAGTTCTGCGCCTTAAGGACAATTTGAGCTAGCTCTTTTACGTCCATGAGTGGCACGCGTACCGGTTGAAGTCTTCGTTCCAGAGATTGGTGGTCCGACAGCAGGTCTGAAACATTGCTTGCTATGCCAACGAGAACGAACTTTAGATTCTTACCCGAAGCAGCCTTTAGAAAACTGGCCAGTCCCTCTGTGCTCTCCATTCGGTCGAGTTCGTCGATCACGAAGAGTACTGGCTGCCCGTAGGTCAGCGTCAGGAGCTCAGATAGCTGAACCAGTTTTTCCTCGAGATTCAAATCTTGATAGCTCAAGCGTTGACTTTCGACAGCGAACTTTTTTGTGCTTTCCACCTCCACAAATTTCAGTGTTAGGCGTCGGCGGGTAACCCTGTCGATAAGTTGAGTCGCATCACCTGATCCAGCTAGCTCTACAGATTCGGCTGCGTTCACCAATGCCTGCAGGAGGTCTTGGAAGGAATTGGTAGCGTCCGTGCATGTTACGTAAAAAGTGAGATAGTTGCCGCCCGCGGGCAATGCGAGACGCTCCGCATTCAACTGATGCAGTAGCTCAACATTACCCATGGCGATTAGTCGAAGTTGAAGGGCCAGGCTCGATTTCCCCAGGCCGCGATCACCATATATGAGTGGTGTGGAACCTAGCAGATGCAAAGAATCGGCTAGTTCGCGGACCTGTTTGCTTCGCCCGGCGAAGCGCTCAGGGTCATCCAGCTCAGTTGCCGGAAGGAAGGCGTTCAGCATGGCAGCCCGGTTGTTCATTTGCTCTTATCTCCCCAATTTCGCTTCTCACCTATAACCTATCCTGCGCGAGCTATGGGCTCATCCCTAGGTTGGCTCCGATCGCTGAGAGCACAAGTTCTGTTAACGTCGGAGAGTGCAATATGTATGGATGACCGTAGCGGCAGGTTCTTAAGCTGGACGATTTCGGCTGCGTGCCGCAACCAGCCGCATGCGGGGATGGAACCGCTGCATTCGCGTACGCAACCGACTGAGTCGACAATCCAACAAGAGGGACTTAAAGTAGCCGTGATATCTTCTTGAAACCGGCGCGGCCCTGCCATGGCAAATGATGAGGAACCATTGGACGGAACCGCGGTGGGCTAGGGCCGCTTCAGACGAGCCTCTGGGTGAGGTTTCACTTTTGCCCTACGCTTTGAGTCGAGGAGTGGCCCACGGCTACGATGCTGAACAGGAGACTCGCAAGAATATCTGGGAGCACAGCAAAGTATGGTCGATTCATTTCGATTGAATAGCGTTACCTATGACGGACTCGAAGGGCAAGAAGTTTGCATCGACACCGTCGGCGAGACGTCCCGTGAGGGGACTTGGACGACGGCCATCACCGGAAAAAATGGAGTCGGCAAGTCTCGGCTCCTGGCGCAAATTGCCACAGTCTTTGACGCGATCGGCTCAAATAAGCCGCGAAGCGGGGCGGCAATCAGTGTCAGCTACTCGATGGGCCCACTGGAGTGTAACGTTTCCCTCTCCAAGGGCCGAGTTGAATCAACTATCGGCGGACTTCAGGTCGAGCCGACATTCTTGCCGGGCCCGAGGGCCGTTGCTGCTGTCACAACTAGCGCCTTTGATAAGTTCCCTCTTCCCTCCGCTAGGTTCCCGGTGGATAGTGCGCCCTATGCCGCGCCCCTTTATCGATACTTGGGGCTGAAAGATCCACGTGGTCGCATCTCGGCAAGTGCCGGGGTTCAGAGGGCGCTAGGGGAAATGTTCGCAGCTGTAGAAATGGACGAGCCTCGACGAAGCCGTATCGCCAATGTATTCAGTGATCTTTCATATGAGCCTCGCATTGAAGTGGCCTATAGATGGACCGGTCGCGGATTGGCTTTTTTGAGGGCGACCGCCGATGGTCGTGAAAAGTCGTATGAATCGTCCGTCGAATCTAAGATTCCTAACGACATCGCCTGGAGCCAGGGCTACATCGAAGACCCAGATATCCGACGCGGCGTATCGAGGGCGTCGGAACTACTTCGTAATTGGGATGCGAGACGCGAGCTGGTATTGATTGCCGACTTCGAGCACCACAAGTTTGCCCACGGAGAGCATCTTATGGCGGCCCAGCTACTAAAACGCTCGGGAATGATCGAGATGAAGAGCGTGACATTGATCCGGGCCGATTCCGGATCCCGCCTCGACCTTAACGATGCTAGCTCGGGTGAGCTCTCTCTGGTGACTGCTGTCCTCGGAATCGCTTCGGCCATAGATGACAAGAGTCTCGTGTTGATCGACGAACCTGAGATCAGCCTCCACCCGGACTGGCAAGGCGGATACTTGGACCTGCTCCGCCGGGCCTTTGAGAGGTACAAGGGAAGCCACTTCATTGTTGCCACGCATTCCCCGCTAATTGTCTCCGGTATCGACGCGAGCCACAGCAACGTGCTCTCGCTGGAGGGTAACCCTAACGATCGGGATACGAAGAATTTGTCAGGCAAGTCGGCGGACGAGGTCTTGATAGGAGCGTTCAATGTTGCCGGAAGAAACAATCTCTACCTGAAGCAGTCCCTCGTTCGGGCGCTACGCATGGCAGCCGACAGAAAATTCAATACCCCCGAGTTCGTCGAGTTGATGGGGCTGCTGAAGCAGGCCACGAGAGCGAGCGGCGTCAACGATGGCGTCCGCGAAGTTGTCGGTGACCTTGAGCGGACCGTAGAGAGAGCTCAGGTGGCCGGCCAGTGATGATTCCACCGTTCGTCTACAGCGTCGGAGAGCAGCTCATTGTCGATGCCTTCGAAGCATTGGTGGTCAAACACGGCGATTATTGGTACGACCCCACATTTACGCAACCAAAATCAAATATAAAGAAGCACTACAAGACGATGCAGGGCTACTCTTGTTGCTACTGCCGACAAATTAACCACGTCGCGCATGGCAGGGCATGGGACACAGAGCATATCGTTCCAAGAACCTCTCATGCCGAGTTTATGTTCACGCCTTTAAATCTCGCTGCGGCATGTCCGGATTGCAATGGAAAAAAATCAGACACTCAGACGCTCGTGGATGTCGTCCAAACAGCTTATCCGACTGCTGGTAAAGATTTCCATATCGTTCACCCGCATTTTGATGAGTATAGTGATCACATAAAATCCGGAAACTTCACATATGTACCGCTTTCAGCCAAGGGCAGTTGGACGATCGATAAATGTGGACTCACGCGATTCGCAGGACGGAAGTTTGGGTGGCCCGAGACTCCGACGGATACGCGATTCGAGGAGTCCGTAGACCGCCTACAATCAGGAGATCTAGCGGCAGTGCCAGCCATCGCATTTGAGCTCAATTCGGAAATGATGAGTGAGGGTGCCTCTTAGGCTTCTCTGCCCTGGTCTCCAGCTACTTAATCCGAATTGAACGGGCCCCCGATTACGCACGCAAAGGAACGCGCCAACCGACGTCAGCGGGGTGGTCGACATAGCGAAACTCTTCCACTCGGGTCCCCATCCAGCGCCCGAGTGGGTCGGTAGCATGTGACGTGTCGAGGACAACCTGCCGGGATGAGATGGTTTCCGTTGCCGCAATGCAGGCGCTGACGCTGGCTGCTGGCGAGGTGTTCGCCACGATGGTTTTCGCCGAATTAGATGGTCCCACTTCGTTGGGGACGAACATGCCTCAGAGAAACTCTGCAGACGCTGGGGGCGCTGACCCCGGCCCCGCAATATCTGACAATTACTTTAATTGGAATCGGGCATATGTCTCATCTCGGCCAGCCCGCTTCTAATGTCCCGATCACCGAAGCGATATGCCCATAGGGGAGTCATCGATGCCGGCAGGCTGGACCACCCGCATTTACTCTTCGACAGCCCTGCCCGTTGACACTCCGCTCAGGGTGTCCATGTAATCCAGCGTTTTGGGACTGACATGCCGCACGGCCCCAAGAGCCTCGCGGAAAGCAGCTCTGTTTTCTTGGTCACCAAGCGCTCCTCGGAGTTCCACTACCGTCTCGATGCCCTGACTCTCGAACACGCGCGTCATGTCCTCTACCTGGGCGAGGCGGCCAGGGGACGGCCAGCTGATAACTTCGGAAAGTGTCCCGGCATCGAGGCGCCGCCGGAATCCACTGGTCGTGGCGGCATCCGGCCAGGCCGTGACCAGAGCGACAACGCGCGGCCTGACGGTCGAGTGGTAGTTCTGTCGCCGCTGCAGGGACGCATCGACAATGATGGCGCCGATGTGGTCCCAACCTCGGCTGACTTCGGTCGAGTCGTCTGCCCCGGGAGAGTCCATTGGCGCCGAGAGGTTGGCAGCATCATTATCGATAGTCATAAGTGAATACTTCCATGTCGCGTACTGCGTCGGCCCGGAGACGCTCCTTAACTAGAGTTGGGGGTCCCAGCTCGCGGCCGAACGCCTCGGCCCGCTGATGCAGGCCACCGTCCCCACCCCCGCCACCGCGGCGCAGCTCGCCGCGTCCATCACGTTCCTGCTCAGCGACGACGGCACCAACATCAACGGCGCCATCCTCGCCTCCGACGGCGGCTGGTCCGCCCTGTAGGGGAGCGGCATCAAACACATACGGACGACGGCGGGAAGTCCCGTCGTCGTCCGCTGGATTTGGATCAAATCCGTCATGGCACCATTGGATCCGCCGGTGCAATCACGTCCACGCATCGCGGGTAAGCCCGGATTTTACGCGGACGGGAAGATGGGCACGTCCGGCCGCCGGCGAGCGGCAATGGATTTGGCCCCCAGCCCCGCCAACGCGATGACCAGAGCCAGCAAGATTTTGGGAGCTGCTCCGCCCTCGGGTCCAAGTGTTGCCGCCAAGATTTGCCGACTCATTAACAGCATCTCCTGCAGGTCGCCAGCCAGGATACGGGTCCCCAGGACGTAGTTGACCGAGATGAACAGGGCGGGAACCAACCACAACAGCGCAAGGTTCACGGCCCACACCGCGGTCCGCCGCGCAGGACGAAGGCCGCACCATGCCAGGGCGCAACCAACGAGGATGGCGGGAATCCAGTGAGCGATTGACGGCACTGCGACGGGGACGTTGATGTGCCCAACGAAGCCGACAACCCACTCCACCGTCCACGAAGCGAACGGCACCGCCACGAGTCCGGCGCCCAATGCCGCCAGGCTCCGGGTCCTTGAACAGAGCAGCAGGTGCGCCACGAGGGCAGCAGCGAGGGATGCGGTCACGCCCGCGAGCAGCCCGGCGAAGTACAGGCTCGCCATTGTTCCGCCCGCCAAGCCGCCGTCGAGCACTGTGAAGGACTGGACGGCAGCCGTGAACTGGACCACAAGAACGCCGGCTGCCGCGCACCACGTCACCAGTCGCCGTCGGGCGGGGGACCAGATGCGCACCGCGAGTCCGGCCGCTGCACCTCCTACGGTGAGGAGGGCTACGATCGTGGTGAGTTCGTACTGGCTCAGCGGCAGTAACGACACAGGCATCTGGTCTGGAACGACCTCTGGGCCCCACAAGTTCTGCAACGGGAGCTGTGCGCCGGATACCAGCCAAGGGCCCAAGCCGAGCAATCCTGCGAGGATCCCGATCAGCCACCCCCAAGCGGCATCCCCGGCGGGAGTCCTGCTTGGTGGTCTGCTGGGA
This sequence comes from Arthrobacter sp. 10T425, assembly GCF_056393985.1. Taxonomy (NCBI): domain Bacteria; kingdom Bacillati; phylum Actinomycetota; class Actinomycetes; order Micrococcales; family Micrococcaceae; genus Arthrobacter; species Arthrobacter sp. 10T425. Next base: position 33,194 of record NZ_JBFTGZ010000024.1, read on the forward strand.
GCTGCCTGTTCCATCGCTTGATCCGGAAGGCTCACGGAGGCTCCTTGCGTATGAGCGCTCTGGGAGGGACGCGCATGAAAATGTAAAGTATCCCGTTCAGAATAATGCACCGAATGGACTAACCCCCTGGGTCCGATCCACGAGGTGGACGACGACCTCTGGGACCGCGTGTTCCGGATCAACGACACGGCCCTCATGCGCCTCACCCACGCAAGCGGACGACGGCGAAGAGCTCCCGCCGTCGTCCGCGGGACAGCGACTCAATTGAAATAAATTTTGCATCCTGCCCGGGAACCGGATAAATTGTGAGCTGTGTCACCGACCAGTGGCACAGCTTATGATCTGCGGCGGGAGAGTCCTGCCGGTACGTTCAGCAGGCGCCGTAGGAGCAAATCCTCCCCAGGAATCTCTCAGGCCCACGTACCGCCGCGGCAAGGCAACTCTGGAAAGCAGTCCGGGCAACCGGGCTCACCGACGGTGCAAGTGGCGCGCTGCTATCAGCAGGGCAAAACGGAAACTCTCAGGTCCAATACAGAGCGGGGAGGAACCCGAATCATCGTGGCGTCTTGATGCCACCTGAATTATGGAGTTCCTCTCATGACGGTTCAATCGTCCCCGTCCACCTTCGCAGACCGCCACATCGGCGCCCGCCGCCAGGCCGACATCGACACCATGCTCAAGGCCGTCGGCTACGACAGCGTTGATGGCCTCGTTGACAACGCGGTCCCCGATTCCATCCGCCAGGAAAAGCCCCTCACCCTGGACAGCGCCCTCAGCGAAGTCCAGGTGCTGGCCGAACTGCGCAAGCTCGCCTACAAGAACAAGACGGCCGTGCAGATGATCGGCCAGGGCTACTACGACACCGTCACCCCGCCGGTGATCCGCCGCAACATCCTCGAAGCCCCCGCCTGGTACACCGCCTACACCCCGTACCAGCCGGAAATCTCCCAGGGACGCCTCGAGGCGCTGCTGAACTTCCAGACCATGGTCCAGGACCTCACCGCGCTCCCGGTCGCCAATGCGTCCCTCCTGGACGAGGCCACCGCGGTTGCCGAGGCCGTGCTTCTCATGCGCCGCGCCAACAAAAACAAGTCCGCTGCCGGGGCCAAGACCGTCCTCGACGCCGACTGCCTCCCGCAGACCATTGCCATCGTCAGGGGCCGAGCGGAGGCGCTGGGCTTCGAGGTGCAGGTCGCTGACCTCTCCGCCGGTCTGCCCGACGGCGACATCAACGGTCTCGTCCTCCAGCAGCCGGGCGTCTCCGGCCGGGTGTGGGACCAGTCCGGCGTGATCGCGGAGGCCAAAGAACGCGGCGCACTGGTCACCGTGGCGGCGGATCTGCTTGCCCTGACCCTGATCACCCCTCCGGGCGAGCAGGGGGCGGACATCGCCGTCGGCTCCACCCAGCGCCTGGGCGTGCCGCTGTTCTTCGGCGGCCCGCACGCCGCGTACATGGCGGTGCGCGAGGGCATGGAACGCACGCTCCCCGGCCGCATCGTCGGCGTCTCCAAGGACAACGCCGGTGTCCCGGCCTACCGCCTGGCCCTGCAGACCCGCGAGCAGCACATCCGCCGTGAGAAGGCCACGTCCAACATCTGCACCGCGCAGGCACTGCTGGCCATCGTGTCCTCGTTCTACGCCGTCTACCACGGCCCGGACGGGCTGAAGGCGATCGCCGAGACCGTCCACAACAACACCCGCGCCCTCGCCGCCACGCTGAAGATCGCCGGCCGGGAACTGGCGAGCGAGTCCTTCTTCGACACCCTCACGGTCCGCGTCCCCGGCAAGGCCGCCAAGGTCATCGCCGCCGCCGAGGCCCGTGGCATCAACCTGCGGCTCATCGACGCGGACACAGTTGGCGTGTCCGTCGATGAAACCACGACGCCGGAGGTCCTCTCCGCGGTCGTCGTCGCCTTTGGCGCCGGTCCGGTGGTGGAGGCCACGGGCTTCGAGCTGCCCGGGAGGGTGCTGCGCACTTCCGACTTCCTGCAGCATCCGGTCTTCAACACGCACCGCTCCGAAACCCAGCTGCTGCGCTACATCCGCAAGCTCTCGGACCGCGACCTCGCCCTGGACCGCACCATGATCCCGCTGGGCTCCTGCACCATGAAGCTGAACGCCACGGCCGAGATGGAAGCGATCTCCTGGCCGGAGTTCGCCTCCATCCACCCTTTCGCGCCGGACTCCCAGACCGAGGGCTGGCGGGAACTCGTCAGCGGCCTCGAAGCTGACCTCGCCGAAATCACGGGATACGACCAGGTCTCGATCCAGCCGAACGCCGGCTCCCAGGGTGAGCTGGCGGGCCTGCTGGCCATTCGCGGCTACCACCTCTCCCGCGGGGACGCCCAGCGCACCGTGTGCCTGATCCCGGCCTCCGCGCACGGCACGAACGCGGCCTCCGCGGTGCTGGCCGGCATGAAAGTCGTGGTGGTGGCCACGGCTTCGGACGGCACGATCGACCACGCGGACCTGACCGCGAAGATCGAGGCGAACAAGGACGCGCTGTCCTGCATCATGATCACCTACCCGTCCACCCACGGGGTGTACGACACAGACGTCCGCGAGGTATGCGACTCCGTGCATGCGGCCGGTGGGCAGGTCTACGTCGACGGCGCCAACCTCAACGCCCTCGTCGGGCTGGCCCAGCCGGGCAAGTTTGGCGGTGACGTCTCGCACCTGAACCTGCACAAGACCTTCTGCATCCCGCACGGCGGCGGCGGACCGGGCGTCGGCCCGGTCGCGGCCAAAGCCCACCTGGCGCCGTTCATGCCAGGGGACGCGAACAAGGTCGAACCGGGAAAGGGAGTTGCCATCTCCGCTTCGCGTTACGGATCCGCCGGTGTGCTGCCGATCTCCTGGGCGTACGTGAAGTTGATGGGCGGCCAGGGCCTCACCGAAGCCACCAAGTCCGCGCTGCTGGCGGCGAACTACATCGCATCCCGGCTGGATGAGCACTTCCCGGTGCTCTACACGGGGGAGAGCGGCCTGGTGGCGCACGAGTGCATCCTGGATTTGCGGGAACTCACCGCCAGGACCGGCGTCACCGCCGAGGACGTGGCCAAGCGCCTCATCGACTTCGGCTTCCACGCCCCCACGCTGTCCTTCCCCGTGGCGGGCACCCTGATGGTGGAGCCCACCGAGTCCGAGGACCTGGCGGAGATCGACCGCTTCATCGAGGCGATGATCACCATCCGCCAGGAGATCGACCAGGTCTCCAACGGAGATTTCACTGTGGAGAACTCCCCGCTGCGCAACGCACCCCACACGGCCGCCGCCGTCGTCAGCACCGACTGGACCCGCGAGTACCCGCGTGAGCAGGCCGCATTCCCCGTCCACACACTCAGGCAGGACAAGTACTTCCCGCCGGTCGGACGCATCGACGGCGCCGCCGGAGACCGCAACCTGGTCTGCTCCTGCCCGCCGCTTTCCGAATTCGAAAACTAAGGATTTTCTGATGAGTGAGAACTACACCGCTCTCTACGAGCAGCACAAAAAGGCCGGCGCCTCCTTCACGGACTTCGGCGGCTGGCAGATGCCGCTGAAGTACAGCTCCGAACTCGCCGAGCACCACGCCGTCCGCAACGCCGCGGGCCTGTTCGACCTCTCCCACATGGGCGAAGTCTGGGTCACCGGCCCGGACGCCGCGGCGTTCCTCGACTACGCCCTGGCCGGGAAGCTGTCGGCCGTGGCCGTCGGCAAGGCGAAGTACTCGCTGATCTGCCAGGAAGACGGCGGCATCATCGATGACCTCATCTCCTACCGCCGCGGTGAGGACAAGTACCTGGTGGTCCCCAACGCAGGCAACGCCAAGGTCGTGGCCGCGGCACTGGCCGAAAGGGCCGGTTCTGTCCAAGAAGGCGGGTTCGACGTGACGGTGGAAGACGTTTCCGCCGAGATCTCGCTGATCGCCGTCCAGGGCCCGAACGCCGAAGCCATCCTGCTGACGCTGGTCCCGGCCGAGCAGCATGTCCTGGTCACCGAGCTGAAGTACTACGCTGCGGTTGAGGTTCAGATCAACGGACAAGATCTGCTCCTCGCCCGCACCGGTTACACCGGCGAGGACGGCTTCGAGATCTACATCTCGAACGAGGATGCGGCAGGTCTCTGGGAAGCACTGCTGGAAACCGGTGCCAGCCACGGGCTCATCCCGGCCGGCCTGGCCTGCCGTGACTCGCTGCGTTTGGAAGCCGGCATGCCGCTCTATGGCAACGAACTCTCCCGCGAAGGCAACCCATACGCAGCAGGCCTGGGCCCGGTCGTCTCGCTCGCCAAGGAGTCGGACTTCGTCGGCAAGGCCGCCCTGAGCGAGCTCAAGGCAGCCGGCGCAGGCTCCACGACCGGCCGCAAACTCGTCGGGCTCAAGGGCCTCGGACGCCGTGCCGCCCGCAGCCACTACCCGGTCCTCAAGGACGGCAACGTCGTCGGCGAAGTGACCTCCGGACAGCCCAGCCCCACCCTCGGCTACCCGGTCGCGATGGCCTACGTCGACATCGAACACGCCGCACCGGGCACAGCCCTGGACATTGACCTCCGCGGCAAGACGGAGCCTTTCGAAGTCGTCGCACTGCCGTTCTACAAGCGCCAAAAGTAGCCGGCCGCCGCTGGCTGAGCCTGCCGAAACCACATACGAACTTAAGGATTGAGATAAATGAGCAAAGTTGTAGCCGAACTGAAGTACTCCGCTGAACACGAGTGGGTTGCTGCCGACGGATCTGGCCCTGCAGGAATTGGGATTTCGGCCGTGGCCGCCGACGCCCTGGGCGACATCGTCTACGTGGACCTGCCCGAGGTCGGTTCCGCGGTGACCGCGGGGGAGACCTGCGGCGAGGTCGAGTCGACCAAGTCCGTCTCGGACCTCTACGCGCCGGTCACCGGCGAGGTGGTGGAGATCAATGACGCCGTCGTGTCCGATCCGGCGCTGATCAACAGCGATCCGTACGGTGCCGGCTGGCTGTTCAAGGTCGCCGTGACCGAAGAGGGTCCGCTGATGTCGGCGCAGGAGTACGCGTCCAAGAACGGCGGCGAGCTGTGAGCGCCGCGACGGGTACCGTCGCGTTTGAGCAGGTCGTCTCGCCGAGCCTGGACGCGGACCTGTCCGCGCTGGATCCGGAGATCGCCGCGAAGATCGACGCCGAGCTGTCCCGGCAGCGTGACGGTTTGGAGATGATCGCCTCGGAGAACCACACCGCCAAAGCCGTGATGCAGGCGCAGGGTTCGGTGTTGACGAACAAGTATGCCGAGGGCTACCCGGGCAAGCGCTACTACGGCGGCTGCGAGCACGTTGACGTGATCGAACAGCTCGCGATCGACCGGGTCAAGGCCCTGTTCGGTCCGGAGTACGCCAACGTGCAGCCGCACTCCGGCGCGCAGGCCAACGCCTCCGTGATGCACGCCCTGATCCGGCCGGGCGACACCATCATGGGCCTGAACCTGGCCCACGGCGGGCACCTGACGCACGGCATGAAGATCAACTTCTCCGGCCGGCTCTACAACGTGATCCCGTACCAGGTCCGTGAAGAGGACCACCGGATCGACATGGCCGAGGTCGAGGCCCTGGCCCTGGAGCACAAGCCGGCGCTGATCGTCGCCGGCTGGTCCGCGTACGCCCGGCAGCTCGACTTCGCCGAGTTCCGCCGGATCGCCGACTCGGTGGGCGCCTACCTGATGGTGGACATGGCGCACTTCGCCGGGCTCGTGGCCGCGGGTCTGCACCCGTCCCCGGTCCCGCACGCGCACGTCACCACCTCCACCACGCACAAGACCCTTGCCGGTCCGCGCGGCGGCATCATCCTCTCCAACGACGCCGAGATCGCCAAGAAGATCAACTCCGCGGTGTTCCCCGGCCAGCAGGGCGGGCCGCTGGAGCACGTCATCGCCGGCAAAGCCGTGGCGTTCAAGATCGCCGCGTCCGAGGAGTTCAGGGAGCGCCAGGAACGCGTCCTGGCCGGCGCCCGGATCCTCGCCGAGCGCCTGGTCCAGCCGGACGTGACCGCCAAGGGCATCAACGTGATCTCCGGCGGCACCGACGTGCACCTGGTCCTGGTGGACCTGCGCGAGTGCGAGCTGAACGGGCAGGAAGCCGAGGACCGCCTCGCGGACATCGACATCACCGTCAACCGCAACGCCGTGCCGTTCGATCCGCGCCCGCCGATGGTCACCTCCGGGCTGCGGATCGGCACCCCGGCGCTGGCCACCCGCGGCTTCGGCGAGGCGGCCTTCGCCGAGGTTGCCGACATCATCGCCGAGGCCCTGACCGCCGACGCCGGCGCCGACCTGTCCGGTCTGCGTTCCCGGGTGGAGGCCCTCGCCGCCGCCCACCCGCTCTACCCCTCGGTTACTAACCTCGCCTAGCGCTCAATGGGCGCATCATCGCACCGGTCCAGGGTCATTGGGGGGCCGGGACCGGTGCGGTGAGCCCCGCCTCTAGTCATTGACCATCATTCTCTTTCTCCGCGGAAGGTACGCATCATGGCAGTTGGAGTCTTCGACCTCTTTTCCATCGGAATAGGGCCATCCAGTTCCCACACCGTTGGCCCCATGCGGGCCGCCGCCGTGTTTGCTGAAGAACTCAAGGCCCTCGGCAAGCTGGCAGAGGCGGCGTCGCTCCGGGTGGACCTCTACGGCTCCCTCGCCGCGACCGGCCACGGCCACGGCACCATGACCGCCATCCTGCTCGGACTCGAGGGCTTCCACCCCGAGCAGATCCTCCCCGAGGAGGTCGAGGAGCGGCTCGCCGCGATCGCCGAGACCGGCACCCTGCAGCTGGGCGGGGCTGTGCCCCTGCCGTATGGGGTGAAGGACATGGTCCTGCGGCCGCTGACCATCCTGCCACGGCACACCAACGGAATGACGTTCACGGTCTCCGACGCCGGGGGCCAGACCCTGCACCAGGCCACGTTCTTCTCCGTCGGCGGCGGCTTCATTGTCCGCGAGGGCGAGGAGGACGCGGCACTGCAGGAACTCGCGGAGTCGAAGAAGGTACTCCCGTTGCCGTTCCGCACGGCCGCCGAGCTGCTGGAACACTGCCGGACGACCTCGCTGAGCATCAGCGAGGTGATGCGGATCAACGAAGAGGACAGCCGGACAGAGGCCGAGATCTGTGCGGGGCTGCTGCACATCTACTCGGTGATGGAAGGCTGCGTCGAGGTCAGCCGCAAGCGCGTTGGGCTGCTGCCGGGCGGGCTCAAGGTCCGCCGCCGGGCCCCGGACTGGCACGAGCGGCTCATGAAGGAGGATAAGGACCGGGACCCGAAGTACTGGCAGGAATGGGTCAACCTGATCGCGCTGGCCGTGAATGAGGAAAACGCCTCCGGCGGCCGCGTCGTCACCGCCCCCACGAACGGCGCCGCGGGCATCATCCCGGCCGTGCTCTACTACGCGCTGCACTTCGCCCCCGGCATGGACCAGGCCACCCAGGCCGACCGGGACGAGACGATCGTCAGGTTCCTGCTGACCGCCGGAGCCATCGGGGTGCTGTACAAGGAGCAGGCCTCGATTTCCGGGGCGGAGGTGGGCTGCCAGGGCGAGGTGGGTTCGGCGTCGTCGATGGCGGCCGCCGGTCTGGCCGAAGTCATGGGCGGCACGCCCCAGCAGGTGGAGAACGCCGCGGAAATCGCGATGGAGCACAACCTGGGCCTGACCTGTGATCCGATCGGCGGGCTGGTCCAGGTCCCGTGCATCGAACGCAACGCGATCGCCGCCGCCAAGGCCATCAACGCCGCCAAGATGGCGCTCTGGGGCGACGGCACGCACCGGGTCTCCCTCGACGAGGTCATCGTGACGATGCGCGAAACGGGCAAGGACATGTCCTCCAAATACAAGGAAACGGCCATGGGCGGCCTTGCCGTCAACGTCGTCGAATGCTGAAGGAAAGAGAACTAATGACACTGGCACCAGAAGGCCGGAAGATGCTGCGCATTGAGCAGCGAAACGCGGCCACACCGGTGGAACGGAAGCCGGAATGGATCAAGGCCAAGGTCCAGATGGGCCCGGAGTTCGTCCAGCTCAAAAACCTCGTGAAGAAGGAGGGCCTCCACACCGTGTGTGAGGAGGCCGGCTGCCCGAACATCTTCGAATGCTGGGAAGACAAGGAGGCCACCTTCCTGATCGGCGGCTCCGAATGCACCCGGCGCTGCGACTTCTGCCAGATCGACACCGGCAAACCCTCGCCCGTGGACATGTTCGAGCCCACCAAGGTGGCCCGCTCGGTCCAGGCCATGGCCCTGCGCTACGCCACCGTCACCGGCGTGGCCCGCGACGACCTCGCCGACGAGGGCGTCTGGCTCTACGCCGAGACGGTCCGCAAGATCCACGAACTGAACCCGGGCACCGGCGTCGAACTGCTGATCCCCGATTTCTCCGGCAAGCCCGA
>NZ_JBFTGZ010000025.1:0-29893 GCF_056393985.1 Arthrobacter sp. 10T425
GCATTAGCGTGGGACATTGAGGACCTCCTGGTCGCTGCAGCGGTTGTCTAAGCAACTCCACTGTGCAACCGGAGGTCCTCACCTCTGTGTCAACGACTCCAGCGAGTCATCACATTCACCGAACCAACGTCCCTGGGCAGTACAGCTAGTTGGCGGCGGCGAGCTCAAGCAGTTCGCTCTTGTGGCCGAGCGAGACGATGTCCCAGCCTGCCGCAGTCCACTTCTCATGGTCCAGGACGTTGCGTCCGTCAAACATGCGCTTGTGGGACACAGCGGCAGCCAGCTCCGCGGGATCGACGTTCACGAATTCGTTCCATTCCGTCAGCAGCATGACCAGGTCGGCGTCCGCCACGGCCGTCGCCAGGGAGTCAACGTAGTTCAGGCGCGGGTAGCGCCTGGCAGCGTTGGCATTGGCAGCGGGGTCGTAGACGCTGACGTCCGCGCCGCTGTTGAAGAGCCTGGCAGCTACGTCCAGCGCCGGTGAGTCGCGGACGTCGTCGCTGTTGGGCTTGAAGGCGACACCGAGGACGGCGACGCGCTTGCCCTCCACGGTGCCAAGCAGGGTCTCCGCGACGTGGACAGCCCGGTCACGGCGGCGGAGGTTCACTTCGTCTACTTCGTTGAGGAACCGCATGGTGCTGTCCAGGCCGAGTTCGGAGACTCGTGCCTGAAGCGCCCGGATGTCCTTGGGCAGGCAGCCGCCGCCGAAGCCGATGCCCGCGTTGAGGAATCGACGGCCGATCCGGGCGTCGAGTCCGATTGCGTCCGCGAGCGTGCGGATGTTGCCGCCTACGGTCTCGGTGACTTCGGAGAAAGCGTTGATGAAGGAGATCTTGGTCGCGAGGAACGCGTTTGCAGCGACCTTGACCAGTTCCGCCGTCTCGAAGTCCGTCGAGATGAACGGGGTCTTGCGGCTGATGGCGTCGGCGTAGACCTCACGCAGGGTGGCCTCCGCAGCGGCGGAATCCACGCCGATGACCAGGCGATCGGGGCGCAGGGTGTCCTCCACGGCGAAGCCCTCGCGCAGGAACTCGGGGTTCCAGGCGAAGTTGACGGTGACGCCGTCGCGCGCTTCTTCGGCGACGAGGCCCTTGAGGCGGCGTGCGGAGCCGACCGGTACGGTGGACTTTCCGACGATCAGGGAGTCCTTCGTGGCCGCGCGGGCAATCGCCGCCACGGATGCGTCAACGTAGGTCATGTCGGCAGCGTGCTCACCGGCGCGCTGCGGGGTGCCGACGGCGATGAAGTGGACATCACCGAAGGCGCCGGCTTCTTCGAACGAAGTGGTGAAGCGCAGGCGGCCGGACTCAGTGTGCTTGCGCAGGAGCTCCGGCAGGCCGGGCTCGTGGATGGGCAATTCGCCTCGGCTGAGGCTGTCGATCTTCTCTTTGTCGACGTCGACACCCAGGACTTCAAATCCGAGTTCCGCCATGCATGCCGCATGGGTCGCGCCGAGGTATCCCGTACCGATCACGGTTAGTCGTAGTGTCACTAGTCCCCCAGTAGCTGCAAGTTGATTTCATTCCCTTGGGCGCAAACAGCGCATCCAAACGGGTCCACTATATATCGTTTGGTCACGGTGTCCCTCCCATTGCCCCTGGAAGTGACATAGCTCTAGCGGCTGGCACCCAAGCGCACGTCACCTGAATGGCTGGAATCCGCAGTCATCGAGACCGGCGAGGACAGCCGCGGTGAGGAAATGGCTGATCGGAACATGACTACCATGTATCCATGCTGCAAACGATTCCCGTGATACCTGCCGACACGATCGACGCTGGTGCGACGAACGTACCCGTCACAGAGGTCTCTGCCCACCTCCCATTTGCGCCCGCTTCTGGTCACGGGGCTAGCAGGTACTCTGCCGTCTTGTCGGACGGCCTGCCCTTGGAGGCACTTCTCGTCAACAAGAACTCGGATCTGATCGTTGTAAGCCTCCACGGCGCTACCGACCGCAACAAATACCAACTACCCCGATTCGAGTGGCTTCGGAGCCTGTTAACCACCGAATTCAGCAGCTTGTACTTCTCGGACCCTACGCTTCATCATCGCGACGATTTGGAGCTGGCCTGGTACACAGGCTCCACAAACCTAGACTTGTACCCGCTCCTAGCGGAGTGGGCCTGTTCGGCTGCCGACGCAGTCGGCGCGAAAGGAATTCTCTTCCTGGGGTCTTCGGGGGGCGGGCTGGCGGCACTGCAAATGGCAACTTACATCCCGGGGAGTCTGGCGTTGCCGTTCAGCTGCCAGACGAGCATCGCGAACTACCTCATTAACGGGACCCTCATGGGAGCACAGCGCAGGTACGTCGAAACCGTCATGCCGCACCTCGCCCCGGACGGGCCATGGACACTCACACCGGATGAAGACTGGTCTGTCCCGCTGGGCGCCAGGTCTTCAGCCCTTGTCCGGTACAGCCAGCATCAGCCCAATCTTGTGTACTACGTTCAGAACAGCAATGACTACGCACACGTCGAACAGCACTACCGGCCGTTCCGCGATGTCATCGAGGCAAGCCCCAACACTGACAATGTGCGCTTCCACGTCTACGAGGGTCCGAAAGCCCACAACCCTCCCGTTCCCACAGTATTTCACGAGCAATTGGACAATGCAGCGGAATGGCTTCGGAGCACGCTTTAGTTAGCACGGCGCAACTATCTTGCGTTTCGATCTGCCCCAATGACAGGAGCAAGCCACGTGGCTGAAGACAAATATTTGGTCATAGCTAATGCTTACCCCAATGATTCCAATATATACAACTATGGGTTTCTGCATCGCAGAGTAAAAAAATATCTCGACGCAGGCCTGGCTATTGACGTTTTTCGCATCGATACCAATGAACCCGAGCTAAGAGTCTACGTTTTCGACGGAGTCACTGTCACTACGGGGAATCGAGACATTTACACGCAATATATTTTGGCCTCTGACCACGCAAGCTTTCTAGTCCATTTCCCATTGGATTACATCATTGCCCCGATAAGCACCCACAAACCGTCAACTCCGATCATCGCGTGGCTTCATGGCTACGAGACCCTAAGTTGGCACCGGCGATGGTACGACGCCGTCGACGTTGCGGGCTTCATGGACAGAGTGACAAGCCTCCGAGCGCACGGCGAGAACCACAAGGTCCCGTTCCTGCGCCAGCTCTATCAGGCCGAACATCGTGATATCAGGTTTGTCACCGTCTCCAATTGGTTCTTGAAGCACAGCGTAGAGCCGGATGCGGGAGTTTGCGTTTCGAACGTAAGCGTCATACCAAATGTGGTTGACACCGAACTCTTCCCTTACATTCCTAAAGATCCGGCCCTGCGCCATAAAGTGCTCATCATTAAACCGTTCACGGGGTACAAATATGCCAATGATCTGGTTGTGAAGACAATCCTCGCGCTTCGACAATCGCCTTTCTTTGACAAGATGCAGTTCACCATCTATGGCGACGGCCCGTTTTTTGATGAGACACTCGAGCCGCTTCGGGAGCTGGAAAATGTACATCTCACCAAAGCATTTCTACGCCAGGAGGAAATCGCCAGTCTTCATGCCGAACATGGCATTTTTCTCAGCCCTACGCGCTGGGATTCCCAGGGAGTCTCTATTGGCGAGGCCATGAGTTCCGGACTCGTTCCGGTGTCCACGGCGATTTCAGCTATCCCCGAATTCGTAACCCACGGGACGAGCGGGCTCCTAGCCGCCCCTGAAGACCCTGACGATCTGGCTTCCTGCGTAGAAATGCTGGTGGATTCACCTGAAACTTTTGCCCGCCTCTCCGAACAGGCGACAATCCACGCGCAAGAAGTTTGCGGGCCAAAGGCGACCACGGACCGAGAAATCCAGCTGATTAGGAATCCGAAGCTCGGACGGAATACGGAAACAGGAGAGGTGGCCTGGGACCTTGCGTATTCCGACCTCGAGCAGGAGTTGTTCTCTGTACTGAACCATTTCTCGGAAAGACTAGAAGCACCGGGCGTGGCGGATTCCGCCCCGCCTTCGAAATAGTCAAATCCGGCCACCGGCAGCACACTGCCTACATATTGGGGATGCAAGAGAAGAGGCTTAGTTGGTTTTGACCTTTATCAACCCACCTAAGCCTCTTCTGGTCCCCAAAAGTATGAAGGGGCAAATCACGCACTGCTGTCAGGAAGCAAATACCGTCAGCGCATTGACCATCATCGCTGCAGCGTTTTGTTGGCTCCGATCCGCAAGTATCCTGGAACGGCCCTCGACCTGCGCATCCGCGTACGCTTCGGGAATCAGTATCCGTTCCAAGTCAGTTTCCAGATCGACAATCTTGCAACCGACTATCGGGTAGTCGGCAAAGTTGGACCAAACGCCTACATCAAGGTTGGGTCCAACCTGGAGCCCGGCGATCCCTCTTGCCCCGGCGGCCAAACACGGAGTGCCCACTGCCAGGCTCTGCATTGCCCCTCTTCCGGCTGAAACGCTAAAGACTGCCTTATTCATCAGGCGTGGGACATCGTCAGCAGGTACCCAGCCGCGCATGACGACAGAGACGTTCGGGTAGTCAACAATGTAGCTTGCCAGCTCGCGATCAACTTTGTTCCGCTCGGGACCGTCTCCCAGAATCTCAATGTCCCAATGGATATTCCGAGCCTGATGGAAGAGGCCGCTAATCAGGAGCTTCAGAGCCCGAACTTGGCTGCGTTTGTCCTTGTCGATTCTCGACGCCATAACGATCGAACCGTGTCCGTCCACGATCTTCTCGTCGAGACCCAGGAGAGGATATTCGAATCGATCCATGTCCACGCCGTTGGGAGCGACATGGACGCGCTCCGGTTCGATTCTGCACAGGTCCACCAGAAGATCGCCGATCTGCTCCGTGGTCACCAAAAAACCGTCAACCAGGTGCTGCCATGTGTAGACAAAGTCATGGTGAAAGCCATGGAACATGGCAACGACTTTGGTCTTCATGACCTCGTTCACGAACAGGGCGAATTTCCGCGACTCGAACGGCTGCGCGAATACCAAGTCATAGCGTGGCCCGTTTCGGATCTCGTCGGCAACCGTGGTCCAGTCTGCCCAGTCAACACGAATTACCCGGGCTCCGACTTCCTCGCCCTTCTCAGCAACGAGCCCGTCCCGCACAACCAGCGTTACATCGTGGCCGCGGTCAAGAAGCGTCGCTGCCGCCCCCACTACGTATTCGTGGAGCCCACCCCATTCGGCAACGGTATAGGCCGGTAACAGAATTCTCACGAAGTCTCCTCTTCGGTCAAGATGTCAGCGGCCCGGTTCGGAGCGGTCAAACTCCAGACCCAAGCCGACCGACCCGAGGAGATCAACGAGAGACGCCAGCTGTTCATCAGAAAATTCAACGTCCGCCGGGCACACAAGCGTCGAAACTTGGAGATCAGCAGCGAACAGGACGGCAACGGCAAGGAAAGGATAAACTTCCTCATTCCCGGAACGCTGTCCCGCGTGGAGCCAGGCATTGCTGGAAAGCGTCAGACGGTCGAACGTAAATATCCTGCCGGTTGCCATGTCGGAACGGACGACGTTTAGGCCGATTCTCCGAGTTGCATCCAGCGAGTTGATGCGCTCCGACCCAATGACCGCGTGCGTTTCAAGCGCTAGCTCGAGTCCGCCGCGCCACGTAAGACTTCCAGCACCAGAAGACACGTTGGTCGGAATTATCTGTCCGTTGCTGGAGAAACGGCTGATGGCACCTGCTACATCCGACGACATTGCGAAGGGTGCTTGGAACCGTCCACCCATGTGCGAGCCGAAAACCAAAGTCGCGGCAACCGCCACCCTATCGGCCCAGTTTGATGCCGGCGACGCGTCCATCCAGAATTCCGAGACAACCGGAAAGGCGTCCAAGTATTCGAGGTCGTGCGCCACGAGCCCGGCACGCCCGGACCTGTCGTTGATCCAAGATACCTTCATTATCGATTCACCAATTCCTGAATGCGCAATTCCGCTACTTCCGAATCTAATCCGTCGCTACCGCGCCGGTAGAGCGCCAGATCTGCCTCGCTCCGGCCATCCACTGCACGCACAAAGGCCTCAAGCGCCTTTGGCTCGTCTTCGAAGACGTATACGGTGAACGAGAATCGGTAATCTTGAGTGATGGATAGGGTGATCTGCCGCTTGAGGTCTGCCACTTGCTCCAGGCCAGTCGGCGGTTCGGCGGCATCGGAATTCGTCCAAACGATAGCTGCAGGGATTCGGCCCGGCTTGGCCATGAGCGCGGTCAGCCCTTGGAGTCGACTGCGAATGGCTCGGTCCAGGACTTCCGGCGGCGCCTCCCTCGGGAGCTCCATTGAGGGGTTAAGTTCTCCCTCCAATCGCCCGCTAACGCCCAACTTCCGCATGGCAGCGAGGTCTTCCAGCGTTACGTTCAGGAACTCGGCATACTCGCCGACAACCTTGTCGGTTTCATCTTCCTCGCAGAGGATGAAGCTCGTGCTCTTGAGCTTCTGCAGGCGGCTGGCCTTGTTGGCTACATTGCCCTGAACGTGAAGTGAACGTACGGCCAGGTGGTCTGGCAAGTACTTTCCAAAACTCTCCTCGAGCTTGCCCTTCTCGGCAATCTTGGGCCAAAGGATTGCTTTGCTTTCTTCCTTCAGTGCGGCGATGTCGTCATCGGAACCAGCGAACTGCAGCATGAAGCGGGAAAGTTCAGCCGCGTACTTCTGCCGTGTGCCGTCTGAGTTGCTCACCTGTGTCGGGTGCATGCGGCGCAGGAAGAGCACCTTTCCCGTGTGCACCCAGGACACCCCGGACCTCATCATACGCAAGGCCAAATTGTGGTCCACGGCGCTGGAGATGGTCTCGTTGTATCGGAACTGCCTGATCAGACGGGTCTCCACGAGCCACGTTGCGTGGCCCGGGGTCTGGCCGGTGACCAATGACACGGGCATGCAGAACTGTTCCCTGATGACATGGAGGACCATCTCGCCGGTGATGTCGTCGAAGTTCACCCAGGAACCGTAGCTGGCCTGGACGCCGGCCTTGATGCCGGAAAGGCTCACTTCGAGTCGCCAAGGCAACATAATGTCGTCATCGTCGTGGACGGCGGTGAAGGTGCCCCGTGAAATGTCCGCCACCGCGTTCCTGGCAGCGGCGATCCCGCGGTTCTCCTGGTAGACATATTTGACGCGCTCATCGTCGAACGATTCGACTACGAGCCGGGTAGCGTCAGTGGACCCGTCATCCACAACGATGACTTCGAAATCGTCTACTGTCTGCGCCAGCACTGAGTTAATGCTGTCCCGCAGGTAGTCAGCCCGGTTGTAGGTTGCAATTGCCACGGTAACCAGGGGCGGGGCGTCTTCTGGGCGGTTCTTCCAACTGGTCACGTTGCGGATGTAGGTCTCGTCCTGCTCAAGTCGGTTGAGCCGCTCGGCAATGTCACCGGCTGAATCGGCACGGGCGGCCGCAGCGTCAGAGTCATCCACGGCCGGAGCCACGAAGCAACGAATCCCCCCGGCAGAGCGCTGATCGAAGATCACTCCCATGCGTTTCATGCGCAGCTTGAGGTCGCAGAAGGCACGAGCGGTTTTCTTCTGTTTCTCGTCGAATCCACGAAGCCGCAGCAGTGAGTCTCGATCAACGAGCACCGGGCTTCCCGGTGCCCAGACGGAACGACTCACGGGGACACGTGCCGCGTCAGACCATTCCAGAGTGTCCGTCAACGCCGCCGTGGCGAGACGAGGCGGAAGATCCCTTCCGGGGATGA
Source organism: Arthrobacter sp. 10T425 (assembly GCF_056393985.1). Lineage (NCBI taxonomy): Bacteria > Bacillati > Actinomycetota > Actinomycetes > Micrococcales > Micrococcaceae > Arthrobacter > Arthrobacter sp. 10T425. Next base: position 7,694 of record NZ_JBFTGZ010000025.1, read on the forward strand.
TGACCATACTGGCCGCTGCAGCCCGGACGGACTCGATGGCGTCCTTCAGACCAGCCGGACTAAACATCATGCAATCATCGAGCGCAAGAATGACCTCGCCCGTCGAAATTGCGACGCCCGCGTTTAGCTGAAGGCCGGCACTGTCCTCGGGATCGCACCCGATGACCTGCAACCCGGTCTCCGTCCTGGACCGCAAATCCAACTCGATGTCCTCGGCACGCTCGCCGTCGACCAGCAGGATAAGTTCGTGGTCTATCCCGCTCAATGCAACGCCGATTGTCTTCGCCGACAGCCATATCCGATCGGCGCCTGAGGTCACGGCATTCACAACGACGGACACGGTCACACGCGTGCTCAATTGAAACTCCCTAGTGGACTCGTGCGAACTACGCTGTGAACAGGACCGGAGGCGGAAGTCACGCTCGGCAGGTCGAGTTGGGAATACCAAAGTCTGCCAATGACTCTTGGTACTTGCTCGGGGGCCATTTCCGCGTGCCAAACCCGTACGCCGATCCGCAGGGAATCAAAGGGTGTCTCACTGGCAAGGAGGCGGGGGATTTTTGCCACGGTCCCTGCCTTCATGGCTGGGACATAGGCGAAAGTCCGCTGTAGCGCCTTCGAGTAGTTCCAGTTCATGTCCCGAGGATCCAGAACTTCGGAGCCAGCCGAGACATTCTCCACCGTGAGCATGAATTGCTTGTCCGCATCCACATCAGCCAGGGCCTGAATCCCAATCGATAGAGAATTTCTCGGCACAAGAAGTTTTATTTCGAAGCTGTGGAGGCATTTATTATCGCCAGTCAATCTGTAATCCCTCGTCATAGTAGATTTCGCCATATCTAGCGTTCCGCCAAAATGCAAATCCGCATGCTAATCGGGATGTTCCCCATAGTTATCACTGTCAACGACCCTAGCACGCTAGGCACGACCGATTTTCGACAGCGTTAGGTATGAACTCCCCGTTTTGCTGCGCCGCGTCCAAGCCCTCGATCTCCGATCAGATGACAGGAGAAAGTTTCATTCACCGTCCATCTTTGCTTCACCCAGGCTGGACCCGAAGAACTCCTGGTGTGCCTCCTGGATATTCCGCAGGAAACGGTGCCGCGCGGGCGGCTCGTGGCCTTTCGACATCGGCTCCAGCACGAAACGGAGTCGTCCCGTTGGGTCCATCCCGCCCGTTTCAGGATCAGTGGAGCGCACTTCGGCGAATGGTGAGTAGTGTTCCTCGATGTGATTCAGGTCATTGGAGTTTTGGACGTAGCGCACGAAGTTGGGGATTTCCGCCTCGGCATAGAGCCGGCGAAGGTTGACTCGCTCCGCAAAGTCCGCTTCCACGGCATCAATCGTGTCGTAGCCAGGGAACGCTGCATTCACGAGCACTTTGGCAACCCAGGGAATGTAGTCGCCCACACGAGTCTGAGGCGAGAAACTCACAGCCAGCGAACCTGGTATGCGGTGCGAAATAGCCATAGCCGCGTACCCGCCACCACTGGACCCGGCCAGAACAATGTGCTCGTAGCCGCCGTCGGCTGCCACCTGCTGGACAACAGCAGCGATCTCATCGGCAAGGTCCTGCTCCTTTGTGCCGATGTACCACCCGAGGGGAACCTTCTCCCCCAGTTCAAGGGTGGTGTCAGCAATCAAAAGAACGCCGGCATCCAGGTTGCCGAGCGTCCGGCGCCATTCAAAGCGCGGGAGCTGGAACTTGGACCGCACGAGCGAACCATGGAAGCTCACAATCAACGTCTTGGACTCTCTTGGAGCGTACAAGGCGACGAGATCCAGGGGTCCGCCTGAAGGGGACGGCAGCACGTACTCGTAATGCTGCGACGCCTTGTGGTCGATCTCGCTGGCCGAGTCGATGCGGCGGATCTCTACAGCGTTCCGCTCGTCCCAGGCCGTGCCGGTGGTTGTTTCTTGCAAATTCACAGAGTCTCTCCTGTTTCAAAGGCCCCCACGTTGGAGCCTGTCAGTGCAAGCGGAGCTTCCTCCGCAGGGCTACCGGGAATGGTGGGAATTTCCGACTGGGCTACGTGGTCACCGACGGACTTTTGTCCGTGCCCGGATTCGGCAATAACCCGGAAGGTGCGTTCGTTGAGCGGAATCCACCGTACGGGACCGCCGAACACGGACAACAGGTTGCGTTCCACTGTCCCGACCTCGTACTTGTGTTCATCCGTTTCCCAGTTGTAGGGCGGCTCATCCGTCCACACGGACACGGCGTCCGCCGTGTGACCGCTGCGCAACTCGCGGCTGTACTGGAATGCGGTGGGATCGTAGACGTTCACTTGGGCAGAGCGCACCCGGTCCGTCGCTTCGACCCGGATAAGACGCCCTTCGTGGAAGGCCCCCATGAGCTCGTCAGAGTACGACGTGTCGATGGAACTCGTGTGAAGCAGGCTCGGATAGTGCATGAGTCCAACCCGCTGTCCCTTCCCGGCCGCCATTGCCAGATGTTCCTTCATCAGCACGCCCACCAGGGAGTCTGCGCCGAAATCGCCGACAAGCAGGATATCAAGTTCCAGGTCCTGCTGCTTGGCACCGGACGGCAGGAACCGGGACGGTGCCGGGAAGGCGCGTTTGGCAAGTGGGTAGTCCAGGTAGCCGGAGTGTTCGCCCATCCGGATCATGTTGTGCCAGTGCTCGTATGAATCGCGGTAGGACACCCTGTCAGGTGACCTGTAGCCCAGACGGAAATCTTCCATGGAAAGGTTCGAGGCACCCACCAGGGACAGCGTCAAGGGTGCCTCGCACACTTCGAAAGGCTCTTCGCCATTGACGAGGACCTGGTAGCGGAGAATGAACTCCGTGTCCGCGGCCTTCCGGACGGAATCCCAGTGGCCCAGGTACTCCCGGATGGTGGCCGTGTGGAACATCGTGGAAACGTGCGCCGGCGTGATGAAGGCCCCACGCCATCCGCGGTAGTGGAAAAAGAGGTCCTCGTCCGCGCGCGTCCAGGGAGCAGAAACGAGCCGTCCGTCGCTCTGCTGCTGGGCACCCCGGACCAGGAGGTCAATCTTCTGCGGGTGCTGCCAGTCGTCGCCGTCGAAAATCGTGATGAACTCGCCCTGAGCCATGGAGTAGCCGATATTGCGCGACGTGTACGCGCCGGCGTTGGGCTCGTTGAGCACCAGCTTGACGCGATCATCCGCAGCCAGCCACTTGTTAAGCCGGTCAGCAGCGTCCCCGCCAGAACCGTCGTCAACGATGATGACTTCAATGTTCTGGTAGCTCTGGTTGAGCGCCGACTGGATCGCAAGATCCGTATATTCGTCCGGCTTGTAGACGGGCATGACGATGCTGACCAGGGGTCCGTCCGTCACCGGTTCCGGTACTTCTGCGCTCAGGCGCAGAAAGGCCGGTGCCTTACCCTCGGCCAGCGAAAGCCGGGACAGCCCCGCCCGCTCATAGATCTCGTTAATCTCGGTGAGCCATTGGTCGGCGTCTGCTGAGTCGTCTTTGAACGGGTTGGCTGCGTTGGCGCGGTAGAGGTGGAGGTCATTGGCGTTCATCTCATCAGCCTTGTAAAGATACTGAAGCCTGATCACTTCCTCGCCCTGCCCTGTCCGGGCCAGCGCGTCCAGGAAGAATTCCCCACGCCGCTTTTCCCGGAACGGCTTGGCTCCGAGCCGCTGGAAGACATACTTGTACAGCGTGGCCGCGTTGAGGATGTCATCTTGGAGAACATTCTGCCGGAAGCACAGGTCGCCCAGATGCAGCAGTACGGAGCGGGGTGTCTTGTCCAGGACGGGCTGAACGCTGCGCCGGGTCTTCCCCCCGATCCGGTACATTTCCAGTGCAACAGCCATGTCCCGCCAGCCCCACTGGCCCGCGGTTGCCGTGCTGACCAGGACATCGCGGCCGTCAACGGAACGGAGCTTGGTCAACCGCTGGGCAAGCCGCGCTTCCGGGATCCGGGAGCGGGCACCCCACTCAACCAGAGCCCCGGGCCGCGGGTCCGGCAATGTTGCAGCGAGCTTGGACTGCGCTGCCGTGGCGCGCTTAGTAGCGCGTCGGGCCCCCCGCAAGAGCCTGTCCATGTAGAGCGCGCCCATGGCAAGCGCGGCCGCGAAGGCCAGCACCAGCACCGCCAGGATCCAAGGGGTGCGAGCGTAGGCAGCCACCACCACCAAGGCGAACAGGACGGCGAAGGAAGCGGCGGCCGCCTTTTTTTTCGGGGACATGCGCGCAATTCTGCGTAGAGCTTGTAGAAATTTCATTCCTGAGCCTTCTGGATTTGCGATTGAATGGATCGGGCGGACTGGGACGGGCCGGGCACCGGTACCCGGGCGAAGTGGCTACGCAGGGCGTCGAGCCGTGTTCCTGCAGGACGGTCCGAAACCCGGCCGATTTGTGGCGGCGGCTGGAACCCGTCCCATTGTTCGGCAACACTTTGCAGGAAGATGCTGTCCTCGGGGTTCCAGGTGTGGCCGCCGTGCGAATCCGCCCCGGAGTGGCGTTGCATTACGTAGTTCTGGCCGTGGGAGCGGTAGATGAGTCCCCCGGCGGCTTGGACGGCCTGCAAGAGGCACCGGTCGACGGCACGATGAACGGGCCGCCACCCTCCCAGGTGACGCAGCTCATCCCTGCCGAGCATCATGGTGCCGCCCGCAACGTGGTCCGAGTACTGCTCGCCGAGCGGAGGCCTGCGGGTGGTGATGTCCAGGCTTTCCAGGTACACGAATTCGACTTGTGCCCCCACCAGGATGGCACCGCTGAAGTCCTTGGCGTGAACGAGGTCCCGCAGGTGGTGCGGGCCGTACCAGTCGTCGTCGTCCATCTTGCAGATAAGATCGCCGCCGGCGGCGCTGACACCGGCGTTCAGCACGTCGCCGAAAATCATGTCGGCCGGAACGGAGCGCACCTGCAGCTCGCCGGGATACGCCTCCACAGCCCGGCGGACTTCGGGGAGGTCGGGGTCGAAGCCGTGCAGCACCACCACTACTTCCACAGCTTCCCAGCTTTGGCATGCCAGCTGCTCCAGGGCTGACGCCAGCTTCTCCGGCCGGCGGGTGGCGAGAACCACGCTCACGGAGGGTACGGGAAGTAGCGGCTTGCCGAGCTGGCCCAGCAATGTGTTCCAGACGGCGCGCGGGCTGTAGAGGTCCAGCGCCGTCCGGCGTAGGTCGATCGACTTTGATTCCCGCACCACCGGCGCGTCATCGGCGTCGAAGGCCTCGATGCAGTCCACTAGCCGGTCACCCAGCATGGACCTTACCGGGGACGGCAATGCACGCGTCAGCATCGGCACGCCGGCGACGGCGAGCTGACTCAGGCGCCGCGCCAACTGCCGGTCCAGGCCGCCGAAGCGGCTGCCATCAACCTCGACATACTCGTGCGGGCGCAGGGCGGCGAGGCCGGTTTCGCTGAGGTCTCCCCCTCGGCCGAGCTCCCTTGGCTCGAGCGCACGGGTCGGCTTGTCCGGGTAAGGCAAGAATCCCATCGGAGAGACGACGGCGGTATCAACAGGAGGCAGTACCGTCGCCGACGGAGTCCAGACCGGCGGGGTTACCCGTCTTGGTTGGGCGGGGATCTGATCACTGAGCTGCTGCGTGAGCTCGGCGGGACCGATCAGTACGTCGACGGAATAAATGTCATCCGGCTCGGGCTGCAGGAGCTGCTCCGTCATGAAGCTGCCCAGCGAGTCGCCAGCGAGCCAGGCGCCGGCTGAGGGGTCGCTGATACCGACGCGCAGTCCGCCCAGCACCGGCCGCGGCGCGGCAGGCGAGCAACAGCCGAGTGCGGCGAGGGCGGCAGCGTGCACATTCACCCATTTGCCGCCCTCCACCACCACGGCGAAGCCGAGTCCCGGCACGGTCAGGGCGGACGTGCCTGCCTTGACCTGGAGGCTGCGCGGCGTCCACACCGGCAGATCAGCTGCCGGGAAGTGACCGCGGATCACGAAGACGAAGCGCTGCGCCCGTCCCTCGCTGCGGAACAAGGGAAGCAGCGTCCTGGCCTCGGCGAGCGACTCGGTCTGCACAACGTAGTGATCCCACCACAATTGATCTGCAGGGACGGCGTGTTCCCAGTCGGACGCGGTCTTGGGGTCGCGGTGCTCCCAGTCCGTGCGGGCGTAGTCCAGCCCAAGGTCCAACGCCAGCTGCGCCATGGAGTGCTCTGCCGAGCCGACGACAACGCTCTTGATCTGCATGCTGCTAGCTCCCCGCCCCGCCCGCGCGGGACTTGAGCTGGCCAAGGATGTAAGCCGGGCCCTTACGGGCAATGGCACGGGCGCGGTAGATGCCGCGGTTTGGGGCCATCCCCTGCTCCAGGCGGCGGCGCTCGATTTCGGACTTCTTCAGCCGTGCCTCGAGGTGCCGGATCTTCTGCTCGTAGTCGAGGCGGGTAGCGGCGTCGGCCAAATCCCGGACCACGATATTGAGGTCAAGGGTTGCCGCGGCGCCTTTGCGCAGGTGCAGCTTAGGTTTGGGCCGACGGAAGTCGTGCAGGCCCAGAGCACTCCCCGAGACCCACCGTTCACCGCCGGCGCTTCGTGCGGACTTCTCAGGGTCACCGGTTTCTGACAGCTCCCGGAGGGTCGCCGTCTGCCACAGTTCCATCGCGCCGGACTGCCCGTCCACTAGTGCCCGCAGGACAAGTGCCTGCGTTTGGCGCAGGGTGTCGATCATCGCCTCCAGCGAGTGCAGGCCGATGGCCGTTCCCGCGCTGAGCACCAGCGTGTAGGCGGCCTCAGCCGGCTGTCGTCCGTCCGTTCGGGGAAATGAAAAGCGGCGGTCCGTGGCGAGCCACTCCTCCAGCTTCGGCCGCCCGTCCTCCACGAGAACGTCCACTGTGAAATCCTGGCACGCGGAGCCGAAAAGCGACGCTACAGTCCCTGCAATCTCCAGGTCCGTGGCCTTCGCGGCCGAGATCAGGATTCGGACGAGTGGGGTTTCCTGCCGCGGCGCGTGCAGGGATTTGAGCGCAAAACCGGCGTGTCGCAGCTCGTCTTCAATAGCCGCTGCCGCTGACTGGGCGTGGCTTCCCTTATCCACTGACGGAGGCCCCAACGGGCGCGTGCAGCCGATTGGACTCGGAGGGCTCCTGCTGGTTCCAGATGCCCTTGGTGTCGATGACCTGTTTTCCTTCCAGGGCGACGGAGTCAAGGGCCAGGAATTCATCATGGTCCACCAGGAGCATCACGAGGTCCGCCGCTGCTACGGCTTCCTCCATGCCGTGGAGCGCGGAGAGGCCGGATGCTGCCAGCGCCGTCGGGAGTTCCTCAACGTTCGGGTCAACGACCAGGATGGTGCTTTCAGGCAGCTGCCGGACGAGCTCCTGGACGATCGTCACGGACGGCGACTCCCGGACGTCGTCGATGTTGGCCTTGAAAGCCAGGCCGAGGACAGCCACGGTTGCCCCGGGCTGGCCGGCCAGTGCCTCTACAGCCTGCCGGACCACATGGTGCGGCTTGGCGTCGTTGACTTCGCGAGCGGTGCGTATCAGGCCGGAGTGCTCCGGGACGGCGTCGACAATGAACCAGGGATCCACCGCGATGCAGTGTCCGCCCACACCGGGTCCGGGGCGAAGCACATTCACTCGCGGGTGGTGGTTCGCCAGTTCGATCAGCTTCCACACGTCGATGCCCAGGTTGTCGCAGATGAGCGAGAGCTCGTTAGCGAAGGCGATGTTGACGTCGCGGAACGTGTTTTCCACCAGCTTGGTCATTTCGGCTGTGGTGGCGTCCGTGAGCAGGATTTCGCCCTGGCAAATGACCTCGTAAAGCCGCTTGGCCAGCTGGGCCCCCTCTTCGGTCAGGCCTCCGATCACGCGGTCGTTGGTGACCATTTCAACCATGATCCGCCCCGGCAGCACCCTTTCCGGGGAGTGCACAATGTGAACATGGTTCAGTCCGGGACCTGTTTCGAGCGACAGGTCCGGCCGCAACTCCATGAGATGGGTGCCCAGGCGGTCCGTGGTGCCCGGGGGCGACGTGGACTCCAGGACCACAAGTTCGCCGCCGCGCAGCTTAGGGGCGAGGGCCTCGAGAGCGCTACGAAGGTAGGAGAGGTCGGCGCCGTTGCCCTCCGCGAGCGGGGTGGGCACGGCAATGATGAACGCGTCTGCCGCGGGCACCGTAGACATGGCTACGAGGTTCCCCAGGCTGACCGCGCCTGAGACCACCACACCCATATCGGGTTCCACAAAGGGAACCTCTCCCCGGTTGACGGCGTCGACAGTCGATTGCTTCACATCGACGCCGGCCACGCGCTTTCCTTTGGCTGCGAAGCTGGCCGCGGTGGGCAGGCCGATGTAACCAAGTCCGATGACGGCAACATCAAAAATCGTCTCGTCCATGTCTCCCCTAAACTAAAATGTGGTCTTCGGGCGAACCGAAGAACTGAATCTTTGAAGAAGCCAGAAGCTCTTCATTAGTGATTTGCCAAGTGTGTGACGCCACGTCGGCGGCGCGCATCTGGCAGTAATTGAAGCGGTCGGCGGAGTACACCCGACCGCCCGACTCAATGACGTCGCCCAGGAAGCGCGAGTCCTCTCCACGCTGCACGGGCTGGAAGGGTAGGCGCCTGAACGTGTCAGTGGCAGCGAAAATCGTCGGTCCGGAGACTGCTTCCACGAACCGGTGTTCCAGTTGCGGGTTGCGTAGGATCGTGGCACCAGCCCCGGCCAGGTGCATGTAATGCGCCCGCTTTCCCACCACCTCGGCCTCGGAGTACATCATGGCGTTGACCTGGTCGCCCAGGTACATGGGGCTGTAAATGTCGTCGTCATCCCATTTGGTGGAGAATCGGCCATCGGCTCGCGCCACGGCGGCATTCAGGCACTCACCGAGCAGCGTTTGCCCCGGTTCCTGAAGAACCACGACGTCGAGAATCCCGGCTTCCAGGCACTTTCGCCGGAATGCCGCGTCGTCGACCTCAAACCCGTGGGCGAGGTAGACCAGTTGGACATCCACGCCCTTCTGGGCGGCGACGCCGGCAATGACATGGTCGAGTTGCTGCGGACGGAAACTTGAGACGAGGACCGATACCTGCGCCCTGGGCGCCGGCGCGGCCAGGGTCGGCCGCGCCGCGGCCGCGATGGACTGTGCCCGGTGGCTGAAGGTGTGTTCTGCCCAGATTCTGCGCTGGGCCTTGTGGACCATGCGTTGTGCGTAGTCCGGGTTGGCCGTCAGCGCCTTCAGCAGGTGCGCGGCATCGTCCCGGTTGTCTGCTGTGGGAATCTCATTGCCCGGGAAGATTTCCGTGATGGCCGCGCTAGGAGTGGAGACTACGCAGGAGCCCGCCGCCGTGATCTCGAATATGCGCCGGGCACACATCGACGGCGAATCCGTGACGGAGTTGACGTTGAGGAAGATTTTGTACGCCTTATAGGCGGTCAGCATCTGTTTGTAGGACAGGGATCCCACCACGTGCTTCTTGAGGATTCCGGGGAACTGATACTGCGGTTGCCTGCCAAGCTGGCGTGAAAAGATTTCAAAGCCTGGACGCTTGCCCGCCGTCGCGTCCACGGCCGCGCCCAGCAAGTACTCCATCTGGCGCCGACGATCCTCATACTTGTGCGCAAAGTACATTCCAGCGAATGCAATCTCGCGGGCGTGCCAGCCGTGCCGGGGCCGGGCCGGGTTGTGGATGCGGGGCTGCGCGGCAAAGGGCAGCACAGAAATCCGGCTGTGGCCCAGGTCCGCCCGGTAACGGGGAAGCATGTTGGCATCGGTGGTAAAGACGTGGTCGAACAATCTCGCCGCGGGGAGAAAGTCCACGTAGTGAGGCGGGTCTTCCTTGTTCCAAAAGACCGCAGGAAGTCCGGCCGCCCGGCATCCTTCCACCAATTCCTGCAAGACGACTGCGGGGCCGGCGGGGCCCGTGATTTTGCCCCGCCAGAGTCCGGCGTTGCCGGCCCAGGCGGATTCGACGACGACGAAGTCCAGTGCCTCATCGCGCAGCTGCTCTCGCCAGCTGTCCGGCCTGAGCGCCACGACTGTCCACTCGGCGGAGAATGCCGCCGCGGAAAAGTCGTCCATGATGATGCCGACTCGCAGACCCGGGTTCCGCGGCTGCGCGACGTCAATGGCCGCTTCACGGAAGATCAGGTGCCGGCTGCGTCCCAAGCCGCGCCAAGCACCTTCAGCGCCGCGAATTCCGGCCAGGCTGGCCTCGTCGCGCTCGGCCGTGCTGCGGTGGAGATAGCTCTTGACCTGGGCCATACCACCCCGACGGGCGTGCCAAAGTGCTCGGCGCCAGTACGCCGTCTTGTTTCGAAGACTCATTCGCTACCTGGACCGCTTCCAGCCGTTGGGCAGCAGCGTGGTTCGCATTTCCGGAAGGCTTGCCATCAGCTCCGCCCGGATCTGGCGGCCGTAATCGGCGTTGCCCTCGTTCATGCGCCAAATGAAGTTCCGGTATTCCTTTGCGACGTCATCCGGGGTTCCGTCCATGATGAAGTCGCCCTTGTCGATCCAGATGGCGCGGTTGCACATGCCCGTAATTGTCCCGAGGCTGTGACTGACAACGAACACGGTTCCGGCCTGGTTGGTCACGTGCTCCATCCTGGCCTTGGAGCGATCTTTGAACTGGGCATCACCGGTGTTGAGCGCTTCATCGATGAGCAGAATCTCGGGGTCCACGGCAGCGGCGATGGCAAAGCGGAGGCGCGCCCCCATGCCCGAGGAATAGGAGTTCATCGGGTGGTAGATCTCGTGCTCCAACCCGGACATCTCGACAATGTCATCGAACTTGGCATCGATTTCTGCGTGGCTCATGCCCATGGCCAGGCAGCCGAGCCGAATGTTCTGGGCACCGGAGATGGAGCTGATCAGTGCCGCGTTGACACCGAGAAGGATGGGATTGCTCGCGGCGTAAACAGTGCCGGAATCGGGAATGATCAGACCCGCAAGCACCTTCATCAGGGTGCTCTTACCCGAGCCGTTGCGGCCAATGACCCCAATGGAGTCGCCTTGGTTGGCCACGAAGGAAATCTTGCTCAACGCCTTGGTCTTCACCACGGAGTCGCCGCGCCGGGGCGCGCGAAGCCTCTTCAGGACCGAGGTCCGGGCATTAGTCCGCCCGGGGGTTTGGTTCTTGGTCCGGTAGACCACCGAAACGTCGTCTACTACTACTGTCGGCTCGTTGATGTGGCCGCCTGACACCTCAGACACGTCCATAGCTTTCCTCTCCGCGCCAGAAGACAAAGAGTCCGGCCGCTACCGAACCCAGAGCCCACAGCCCCAAAACTGCCCAGGCCCGCCAGGACGGTGTGGTGTCGTAAAGAACCGTGTCACGGATGACCTTGATGACCTGGAAGACCGGGTTGAAATCCATGATGGTGCGCATCACGGGATACTTGCCGAAGCGGCTCTCAGCAAAGAAGACCGCGGAGACATACATCAGGAAACGAATGAGGAACGACAGCAGGTGGCTGAGGTCCGGGATTTTGAGCAGTACCGGCGCCAGCAACATGCCAATCCCCAGGTTGAACAGGAATTGCAGCAGGATCGCCGGAATGATCAGGAACCACCGCCACGTGATTTCCTCGGCCGGCGCCGTAAAGATGACGAAGAGCAGCATGACGATCGTCACGGGAATGTTAGAGAGGAGCTCGCGCACGTTGACGGCGATGGGCAGAGACGCACGCGGAAACTGGAAGGCACGGATCATTGATGTATTACCAGTGAGCGACTTGGCTCCGCCAAGGATGGACCGCGTACTCATCTGGAACGTAAAGACGCCGATGATCAGGTAGCCGATGAAGTTGTCAATGCCTTTGCTGGTGCCCAGGAACACGCCAAAGATCAGGTAGAAACTGAGACCGTTCAGGACTGGCGTCAAGACAAGCCAGGCGGTTCCCAAATGGGTCTTGTCGTGGCCGCTCTGCACCCTGGCCCGGGCATCGAACAGGATGAAACTCCGGCGGTCCCACAACTGGACCAGGTAATCCAGGAAATCGGGCCGCTGCCCCACCTTGCTCAGCCGGGCAAGGTTCACGGGCACCGAGACCGTGGCGGGTGCCTCCGTCAGCACGGCTTCGGTTTGTTCAGCTTCCGTTTTTTCTTGGATGCTCATCTAGTTACTCCCAGCATTTCCAACTCTCGTGCCAGGGCAACCGCGTTGGCGGCCCATGTTCTTTCCTGCAACACGCGTTCCCGGCCGGCAGCTCCGAGCTTTGCTGCAAGTTCCGGGTCCGAAAGCAATTCCCGGATCGCCGTGGCGATTGAGACAGGATCCCCCGCCTCCGCTAATAGGCCGGTTACGCCGTCTTCGACGATTTCCGCCAACGCCGGCAAGTTGCTGGCCACCACGGGCCGGGCACAGGCCATGGCCTCCACGGGTTTGAGCGGTGTCACGGATCGCGTCACCTCCAGGTCCTTGCGCGGCACAACGAAAACATCCAGCGCCTGATGGTACAGGGCCGTCTGGCTCCGAGGCACCCGGCCTGTAAAGGTGATGCGGTTGATGAATCCGCTCCGCTGCGCCTGAATCTGCAGCGATGGCATGGAGGACCCGTCACCTACGATCAGGAGACGAAGTAAAGGAAGGTCCCCCGCAAGCCGCACAAATGCGGCGAGGAGGTCCTCGATCCCTTCATAGGGTACCAAGCTGCTCACGGTGCCGATAAATTGCGCGTCTTCTGCGAGACCAAGCTCACGCCGGGCACTGGCCCTGTCCAGCGGCTCGGTAAGGAAGTCACCGCCAACAGCGTTGGGGGCAATCAGGACCTTTCTGGCCGGAATTCCGGCAGCGACGATGTTGGCCTTCATGGCCGTCCCGAGGGTCAGCACGAGGTTGGCGGCCTGCATAACTTCCGTTTCCCGGCGCCGGAACATCCGGTACTTCTCGCTGTTGCGCGCCTCGGGTCCGCGGGTGGAGGCCCAGGTGTCGGCCAGCTGGCCGCGGACCTCGTAGACCCAGGGAATCCCGAGAGCCTGAGCCACGGCCCGCACCACGAGTCCGTTGACGTAGTGCGTGGTGGTATGCAGCACACTCGGCTTGAAGTCCAGGGCCACGGCCAGCAGTTCCTCCGCCTGCTGCTGCAGCCGGGCGTCAATGGACGAGGCCATCGTGCCCGGCAGGAGCCGCCGGTACCGGATCCCGTCCACGGTGTCCGTAGATTTCGCGAGAAGTTTACCGACCTGCACGGGGTAACCCATCCTGGTGACGGCAAGCACGTCCCAGCCGGCTTCCTGCTGGGCCAGCAACGTCGAGTGGGAGCGCTGGGCATAACCGCTGGCGGTGTGCGGCAGCGAGTTCGTCAGTAGATGAAGAATCCGGCCGGGAACCGGTTCGTAGGGCCGGCGTTCCAGGGAGGGCGATGCGTCCGTCAGGATGGCCGCCTCAGCAGCCAGGCGGGCACGTTGCCGCTGTCCCGCCGCTCCTGAGCCATGGAGGGCCTCGACCGCGCCGCTGACGTCGCCGTCATACCAGAGGCGACGTGCCCGGGCCTGTTTGAGACGCTGCGCCGTGCCTGCCTTGGCCAGGAAATCGTCCGATAACGCCGGGAGGTTCGCGGCAAGGGCGACGTCGGCCAGCCGTCGTGCGCGCTCGCCTTCGACGTTGCCGCCGGCGGCGATGCGCAGCCGGCGCTCGACGTCGGCGCCATCTCCGGCGGCGAGAGCCGCGAACAGCACGGCCGCGGAGGTGGAGTTCTTCGGGGCCAGTTGGCACAGACGCTTCGCGAGCGGAAGTACCGCCGAGGGCAGCCTGCGCGAAAGCTGCAGGAACAGCATGACGGGATCGTCAGTCAAGTGCTGGCGGACCACGCTCTGGGCCAGATGCACGTTCTTGAGGAGCTGCATCATCGGCTAGGGCCGGTATCCGCGAGCAGTTCGGTGATGAGTTCCATGTAGCGGCCGGCGAGTTGCTCGTACTCGGCATTAGCCTTGACCCACTGGCGGCTGTCGCCGTTGCGAACCAAACGGCCGCGGTCGGCTGCCAGCTCGCGCCACAGTGTGGCCAGCGCTTCCGGGTCGCTGGCCACGATGTCGCCGGCCTCGGCGTCCGAGACGATTCGCGCCGCTTCTCCCTTCACTACAGCGGTGATGTGCCGGCCGATCGCCAAAACTTCATAAGTCTTGGACGGCACAGTGGTCTCAAAGGATTTCCAGTCGTCCCGCAGGGAGACAATGCAGGTGTCCGCCGACGAGTAGCGTTCCAGCATGGCGTCCCCGGTCAGTGGCGGGTGGAACGTGACAGGAGCCTTCAGCTCACGTGCCAGCTTCTCGAGCGCTGGCCTTTGGGTACCGTGGCCCACCAAGTGCAGGTGCATCGAGTCCCCCACCAGTGCACTGGCACGGATGGCGACATCGAGTTTTTGGCTCTCGCCGTGGTTCCCCAGGTACAGGGCCTCGAAGACGTCCCGTTCCGGTTCAGGCGGCCCCACGACCGGAATGGCGTCCAGATGCACGCCGTTGCTGACGGTGGCGACATTGCGGACTCCGCGCGAACGCAGCGTGGCCGCGAATCCCTCGGTCACTGTGACCACGAGGTCTGCCCGGTGCTGGACGAAGTCCACCGCGTGCTCCACAACGCTTTTGACACTGCCTTGGACCAGGCGGGCGTCGCGCGCCAGGTCCGGCCAGGCATCGCGCATTTCCACGATCAGCGGGACGCGGCGCATTTTGGCCAGCGCGTAGCCGGCAGCCAGCGAAGGCAGCCCCGGAGCGGTGACAATGACGACGTCGGGCTTGCGGACCATCATCCCGGCGGGGACGGACATGAGGGCGGAATAGCACTGGTCCAGCAGGCGCGCGGCGCGGGAGTTGCCGTGGCGCAGGTAGGGGACGTGGAGGATTTTTTCGGTGAACTGGCCGTTACGCAGCCGGAACGGCCTTCCGGCCATCCAGCGCGGGAGGGCCCGCCGGCCGAAGGGATAGTGCGCCACCGGAGTCACGACGTCGACATCCCAGCCGGAGTGCGTGAACTCCTTGATCATGGCAGTCCAGCGCCGCTGCGGCGGGCTCTGCTCCGGCCAATAGGAGTGGGTGATCAGCGTGATCTGCACGCCGTCATACTTGGTTTTGGGCGCTGCAGATTCCACCAGGGCTTCATCCTGCACGGGTGTCAGGACTTACCGGTCCGGGGGACGCCGGTGGCCTTCTTCGAACCGATGAACCGGAAGTAGGCAAAGCCAAGGCCCAGCAAGACCAGCACGGTGATGGTCTGGACGGCCAGGGGGCTGCCGGTAGCAACGGCCACGGCGGCCTGGACCTCGGACTTCACCATGACCGGCGGCTGAGTGGGCGTCGCGATGACAGCGGGAGCCGTGGACTGCGCCGGTGTAGGCGTAGGTGTCGGGGTCGGGGTTTCCGAGGGGGTTTCCTCGACGACGGGGGCCGGGACGGGCGGGGGCACCGGAACAGGAGCGGGAATTACCACCGCAGGAGCGGGTACTGGCACCGGAGCAGGCACGGGCGCAGGCGCCGGCGCGGGGGCTGGCGCAGGCGCAGGCGCCGGTGCGGGGGCTGGCGCAGGCGCCGGTGCGGGCGCAGGAGCCGGGGCTGGTGCGGGCGCAGGAGTCGGGGCTGGCTCCGGAAGAGGTGCCGGAGGGACCGGAACAGGGTCGGGAGCAGGTGCAGGCTCAGGAGCGGGGTCCGCTGGCTGCAGAGGATCACCGGAGCCACCGCCGGGCGAAGGATCCGGCGTCGTGGTCAGGAATCGGATGAGAGGGTGGGGAACGGCTACCGCGGCGTTTGCCGCTGTCGCCGTGCCCATGACTGAGCCGGCGAGGATCAAAGCTCCCAGCCCCACTCGTATAGACTTTTTTCGGCTGCACGACGTCATCGACAGTCCCTCCCCCACAGTGCGAGATTGAATCAGGTGTGCGTTATGCGGCCAACACTAACGTCATTGTCGGCAGAGCCCCACTGATGCACGAGGTCCCAGTCTACTCGATGGTAAGAGTCAGGCTGTTCCTAGAGATGCTACCTTTACTCTCCAAACCGGGACCATAGCGCCACGCGGACCGGGATAAGCTGGATCAATGCTCCCTTTCAGCCGTCTGGTTTCCGCGCGCCTGTCCTTGACTGTGGCGGCCGCCGCAGCCGGCCTGGCCTTGACCTCGTGTTCCCCGGTTGTCGACGTCAAGCCCGCCAAGGATGCCGCGAACGCGGCCTGCGCGCCGATGATGCTGGCCCTGCCGGACGCGATCGGCGATGCCAAGCTGCGGAAGACCAACGCACAGGCCACTGCGGCCTGGGGCGATCCGTCCCAAGTGATTCTCCGCTGCGGCGTCAACGTTCCCGGACCCACGACCGACCGCTGTGTCAGCGTCAACGAAGTCGACTGGGTCATCAAGGAAGGCGACCCCGTGTGGACGCTGACCACGTTCGGCCGCGAACCGGCCACGGAGATCCTGATGGACCCGGACAAGATCAGTTCGGCCACCGTGCTGGCGGACCTTTCCGCCGCCGCGCTGAAGATCCCGGCAACCCGGAAATGTGTGGGTCAAGAGGACCTGCAGAACCTCCCCACCAGCAAGTAGGCCCGGGCAGGCGCATCCGCGCCCGCCCGGTTCCAGCGCAGCGCGGTTCTAGCGCAGGCCGGTCTTGCGGTGCAGGGCCAGGTGGATCAGCTCGTCAATCAGGTCGGCGTAGCCCAGTCCTGAGGCGTTCCACATCTGCGGGTACATGCTCTTGGGCGTAAACCCGGGCATGGTGTTGATCTCGTTGATGATCAGTTCGCCATCAGGGGTGTAGAAGAAGTCAACCCGGCTCAGTCCCTCGCCGCCGACGGCGTCAAAGGCGACCGCGGCCAGTTCCCGGACACGGGTGATCGCTTCTTCGGGGAGGTCGGCCGGGCAGCTGAGGGCAGCGGCGTCGTCCACATATTTGGCGTTGAAGTCATAGAATTCATGGCCGCCGCCCGCGACGGAGATCTCACCCGGCATCGACGTCCGGGGAGCATCGGTCCCCCGGCCCTCCAGCACGGCACATTCGATCTCGCGGCCCGTGATGCCGGCCTCGATGACCAGCTTGGGGTCGTGCTCGCGGGCGATCTCTATGGCGGCGTCGAGGCCCTCGAGGGAGTCCACCTTGGAGATTCCCATGGAAGACCCTGCCCGGGCCGGCTTGACGAAGACCGGGAAGCCGAGCTGGTCCACGCGCTTGCGGACGGTCTCGGGATCGTTGCGCCACTGCCGGTCAGTCACGGCGATGTAGGGTCCCACGTGGAGCCCGGCCGATTCAAAGACCACCTTCATGAAGTGCTTGTCCATGCCGACGGCGGACGCGAGCACGCCCGCGCCCACGTAGCGGGTGTCGGACAGTTCCAGGAGGCCCTGGATGGTGCCGTCTTCGCCGAAGGGCCCGTGCAGCAGCGGGAAGACGACGTCGACGGCGCCCAGCTCCTGCGGGACGGTGTTCGGGGCTGCGACGATCAGCTGGTGCTCGCCGCCGATCTCGGCCAGGGTCACGGTCTGCGCCGAGGGGGCCACCTCGGGCAGCGACGAGGCGGAGAGCGACCACTCGTCGGTTCCGCCGGACGCCAAAACCCACTGGCCGGTCTTGGCGATCCCGATCGGGATGACGTCGTACTTGTCCTTGTCGATGGCTCCCAGGACGCCGGCGGCTGTCACGCAGCTGACGGCGTGCTCGCTGGAGCGACCGCCGAACAGCACCGCCACGCGGGGCTTGGGCTGGCCCGTACGGCCGTCTGTGGTCATGTTGTTCTCTGACACTCTCAGTAATCGCCTTCGGGTTTCAGGTCCCGGGACAGCAGCAGCGGCCCCAGTTCGTCTACGGACAGTTTTCCGGCAAGGACCGCGACGACGGCGGCCGTGATCGGCATATCGACGCCGAGCTTTCCGGCAAGTTCGTGGACCGCCTGGCTGGACTTGATGCCTTCGGCCGTTTGCTTCATTTCGGCGGTGACCTGGTCGAGGGTCAGCCCCTTGCCCAGCAGCCTGCCGGCCGTGTGGTTTCGGGACAGGGGCGAGGAACAGGTCGCCACGAGATCGCCCAGGCCGGCGAGCCCCGCCATGGTCCGGGCTTCGCCGCCCAGGGCGAGGGTCAGCCGTGAGGTTTCGGCCAAGCCGCGGGTGATGACCGAGGCCTTGGTGTTGTCCCCCATCTGCTTGCCTTCACAGATTCCCACGGCCAGAGCAATGATGTTCTTGACGATCCCGCCGATTTCGACGCCGACCACATCGTTGGTGGTGTACGGGCGGAAATAGGGCGCGGTGCAGCTGCGCGCGATCCAGCCTGCGGTGACCGGTTCCGTGCAGGCCACGACGGATGCCGTTGGCTCTTCCCGGGCGATCTCCATGGCCAGGTTGGGACCGGATACCACGGCGACCCGGTCCGCGGGCAGGTCCAGCTCCGTGCCGATGACCTCGCTCATGCGGGCATCTGTGTGGAGCTCGAGGCCCTTCATCAGGGACACCACGACGGCCCCAGGCGCCAGATGCTCCTTCCAGGCCTTCAGTTGCGGCCGCAGGGTTTGTGCCGGCACGGCCAGAATGACCAGCTCCGCGCCCGCCAGGACCTCGGAAACGTCCTTCGACGCCGTGATGCTGGCCGGCAGCGTGATGCCCTTCAGATACTGCTCGTTGCGGTGCATGGTATTGATCTGGTCCACGACTTCGGGCCGCCGGCCCCAGAGGCGGATATTTCGTTCGACGCCGGAGGCTGTGGCGGCGTCGGCCACGACCTTGGCGAAGGTCGTGCCCCAGGAGCCTGCCCCCAGGACGGCCACTGTGGCGGCGGACCCGGATTCGCGGGCCGCCGACATCGCCAAATCCGCCGTCACTCTGTGACGTCCGGGTCTATACGGCCGTGCGTTGGCTGGTTGTGCGCCGCCGGGTTCCAGCGTTGCGCGGGCGGTTGTTCTCCACGCAGTCCCGCCAGGAGGCCGGTGATGGCGTCCATGATGGCATTCGTGGCTGCGTCGAGCGTCGCCTTGTCCAGCGAGCGGCCCTCAAAGGCGCTCAGGTCCACGGGATCCCCGACCACCAGGCGGGAGGTCTTGCGGGGGAAAATGTAGAAACGCTTCGCATACCGCGGGAAGACCTCTTGGGCACCCCAGTGGGCGATGGGCACCACGGGAATGCCGCTCTCCAGTGCCATCCGCGCGGCACCGGTGTGCCCTTTCATCGGCCAGAGTGCCGGGTCCCGGGTCAGGGTTCCCTCTGGGTAGATGATGATCGCCCCGCCTTCGTTCACGATCTCTTTGGCGAGTTGCAGCGAACGGTTCGCCCCCGTCGTCGAACGTTCCACCGGGATTTGCTTGGTGGAGCGCAGGACGGCGCCAAGGACCGGCTCCTTGAAGAGGCCGGCCTTGGCGAGGAAATGCGGCATCCGTTTCTGGTTGTAGAGCATGTGCCCCACCACCAGCGGGTCGATTTCCGTGCAGTGGTTGGGCGCGGCGATGAAGCCCCCGGCGGGGAGCTTTTCGAGGCCTTCCCACTTCTTTCCCATGAGGAGGTTCATCACGGGCCGGATGATCCCGGCGACTGTCACGAACGTGACGTGGCTCTTGGCCGATTCCTTCACGGGTCCCCCGCTACTTGGCCGAGGTGATGTCGAAATCGGCGCCCAGGCCCGCGAGCTTCTCGGTAAAGCGCTCGTAGCCGCGGTTGATGATGTCGATTCCCGTGACGCGGGAGGTGCCGGTGGCGGCCAGGGCGGCAATGAGGTGGCTGAATCCGCCGCGCAGGTCCGGGACGTCGATGTCGGTGCCCTTGAGCTGCGCCGGACCGGAGATGACGGCGGAGTGCAGGAAGTTGCGCTGGCCGAAGCGGCACGGCACGCTGCCGAGGCACTCGCGGTGGACCTGGATATTGGCGCCCATGCGGATCAGTGCATCGGTGAAGCCGAACCGGTTCTCGTAGACGGTCTCGTGGACAATCGAAACGCCCTCGGCCTGGGTCAGTGCGACGATGAGCGGCTGCTGCCAGTCCGTCATGAATCCGGGGTGCACGTCTGTTTCGAGGACCAGGGGGTTGAGCTTGCCGCCGCGGTGGTAGAAGCGGATGCCGTCGTCGCCGATGTCCATGCCGCCGCCGACTTTGCGGTACGTGTTCAGGAAGGTCATCATGTCGCGCTGCGTGGCGCCTTCGACAAAGATGTCGCCGCGGGTGACCAAGGCCGCGGAAGCCCAGGAGGCGGACTCGTTGCGGTCCGAGAGGGCGCGGTGGTTGTAGCCGCCGAGGTCCCGGACGCCTTCGATGCGGATGGTGCGGTCCGTCTGGACGCTGATGATGGCGCCCATCTTCTGCAGCACCGCGATCAGGTCCACGATTTCCGGTTCGGTGGCCGCCCCGGAGAGTTCGGTGATGCCTTCGGCGCGCGTGGCGCTCAGCAGGACCTGCTCGGTGGCGCCCACGGACGGGTAGGGCAGCGCAATCTTGGCGCCCTTGAGCCCGTTGGGCGCGGAGATGTGGATGCCGCCGGGGCGCTTTTCCACGACGGCGCCGAACTGGCGCAGGACATTGAGGTGGTAATCGATCGGACGGTCGCCGATCTTGCAGCCACCCAGGTCCGGGATGAAGGCCTCGCCGATGGCATGGATTAGCGGCCCGCACAGCAGGATCGGGATGCGCGAATCGCCGGCGTGGGCGTCGATGGCCGTGCTGGAGGCCGTCTTGGCGCCCTTCGGGTCAAGCGTCAGATCGCCGGTCACGGGATCCTTGTCCACCCTGACGCCGTGCAGCTGGAGCAGGCTCGTGACAACCTCGACGTCCTTAATTTCAGGCACGTTGCGCAACACCGATGGCTCATTGCCCAAAAGGGCGGCAACCATGGCCTTGGGGACAAGATTCTTGGCCCCGCGAACGGTGACGCGGCCAGTTAGCGGGACGCCTCCGCGGATTGTCAGAACACTACTCATATACCGGTTTCCTCACGACTACTCGCCCCCAAATCCTTACAAAGGCTCCAGCTAAGCATAGGAGCATCCGTTACCGATCTGAAATACGGAGCGGTTCCAGGGGCCCCGTGTTGGCCCTTTCGGCACGGATGCGGCGGCGCTTTCGGGCCTGCGGGCTTTGCGCAAGGTGGGCGCTGAGGGTTTGCCCGGTGCACCGAGGACCGGACCAACTCCTGAGAAAAGGAGAACCCTTCGAATACGATCGTGTAATGCCTCGCCTTATCGCTCCGGACGTCATCTATCACTCCTCCTGGCTGGAAGGATCCGCCGAATTTGACGGCGCCCACCGGGACGGCGCGGGTGCGGAGGACTGGCCACTGGAAGAACTCGAAGATGACCAGTCGTTCCGCCGCTTCGTCGATGCCCTCGTCAACGATGCCCGGCCGGAGAGCCCGAGGAAAACAGGGTACGTACCCTGCACATACCTGTGGATCGTGGACGGTGACACTTTCCTTGGCTCACTGGCCATCCGGCACGAGCTGAACGATTTCCTTCTCAATCAGGGTGGGCACATCGGCTACAGCGTGAGGCCCTCCGCACGGCGCCGCGGCCACGCAGCTGCCGCCTTGGCCAACGCCCTGCCAATTGCCAGGGAGCTGGGCATCGCCCGAATTCTCCTCACTTGCGATGAAGATAACGCCGGTTCCCGGGCCACAATCGAAAAGAACGGTGGCGTCTACGAAGACAGCCGCAACGGCAAACGCCGCTACTGGGTCGGGCCCGCCTAACCGGAAGCACAAATAGAAGGAATCTCAATGCTGTTGTCAGTGGATTCCTGAGGCCTATGGCTAGGGGCCGAGGCACTTGGCGGTCGTAGTTCCGGGATAGGGTCTGCGCGTTTTGCTGTTGCTCATGGATTGTTACTTTCACGTGGGCGGGGCGGCACCTGTTCATGTGTCCTTCAGGACGTTCATTTACGCGCTCTAGCCTCTGCCGTCACCTGTCACCTCGACCCCCGGACGCGCGCTGACCACGGACAACCAGCAGGGCGACTAAGAGAACGGATCCCAGCGCCCGCGGCCTTGGTACACAGAAGTTCGACGAGCACACAGTGACGGTCTAGCGCAGTCCCAGGCACCGTTCGGCGGTCTGCTCAGGGGTCGGATTTGCGAGTAGATTGTTCACATCCGCTGAGGGCCCGCATATCAGCGAAACGACGTGGACAAGGATCCGGATGGGCCGGCCGTACCGCATTGACACGCATCAGCACATCGTTCCGCCCGGGTATGCGCGCTGGATGCTTGAAGAGGGCATCCGCCCCGGCGGCATTGGCCTGCCGTCGTGGTCCGAGCGCTCAGCGTTGAAGTTCATGGACAGGCACGACGTGCAGACCGGCATCCTGTCCCTGTCCACTCCCGGCGTGTACTTCGGGGACGCTGCG
>NZ_JBFTGZ010000026.1:0-25232 GCF_056393985.1 Arthrobacter sp. 10T425
GTCACCGGTGTTCTACGGCATCACGTTACATCGGCGTGGACAATGTCCACACAACCTTTGCCGCACAAACGCCCGCTCACCTCTCCCCGGCCAAGAAAAGGAACGAATCGAGGACCAGAAAATCTCCCAGAAACATCCCTCAGGTCATGTCATCACCACAACTCCGGGAGATGAACAGGTACAAGGCCGACCACGTCCGCCACAAACAGCAAGGAAGGAGGCCCGAGTGATCCCAAGTCGCAGCAAGTCAGGCCGTTCCAGGCGCTACCGGCCATGAACGCGTAAGCAGCAACACCGCTGTCCACGCCAAGACAAGGAGCCGCCAGACCAACCGCCACCAACAAAAATGGGCCCCTGCAGGGGCCCATAAAAGGAGATTTGTACACATTCAGAGGACCACAAGCCCCTGAACAGGGAAAACACGTGCCCGAGGTGGGACTCGAACCGCATTCCCACCCTGCAACCACTGGACTCCCCCGGAAACGTAACGAATCCGAGCCAGTCCGGCACCACTCCGACCCGATCCGAAGCCCAAAATGTGCACAATGTACACACCCCAAATTGCCCAGCGCGGAGCATCGCAGCCATTAATGCGCTCACCGCTCTCCTCCGCGTCGTCGACCTCGGCGTCGACGCCCGTAGGCCCTTGACCGTCACACAGATCAACACCATCGCAGCTTGGAGGGAACGGGACGAGGAATTCGGAGGTCAAACCTGCCGCCGCGAAGCAACGCGGCTCGCGAAGTAGATCCTGAAAACCCTTGGCGTTCTAAGACGGCTTGGCACCATTCACGGATTTGAACTGGCCGCCCCCAAAGGTCAGTGGACTCATACTTGCACAACGCCAGGTAGAAGCATCCAAGACAGCCGGCTCCGTCTCACCACGAGACTGGGTCGGCTTTTCTCAGCTCCGGACGACAAAGGGCACCGCGACAACCTGCCCCGGACACAGGAGCGGCCGTCATCCCCTCTGTGGGTCTTAGACGCAAAGAGGAAATCTGCGGGTTCAGCCTGACTGAACTGGTGGGTAACGCTGCCGCGGCGGGGACGTTCATTGGTTCCGGAAAGCGCGGCAACAAAAGCACACCACGCACGGCCGCGCTATGCGGCGCGGCATCCGGCATTTTCGAGTGCCCGCACGCCCTCAGGTACGTCCGGGTGCAGCCCGAGTCCGGCCGGGCCGTCCATGACGTGGTCCACTGCCTCGTCCAGGTTCCTGTCCAAAGACACCCCGCGGAGGAGCCCGCCCAGGACCTCGGCGCCAATGTCGGCGAACCGGCCGCTGCCTCCGGCCGCGGCAAGGGCGAACCCGTCCCTGAGCAAGGTTGCGAACCAGAGCGCAGCGAAGCTAACCGGGCGGGGCGCCGACGTCGGCGCGCCCGGTCCTATCGCAGGACCCGGGAATAGGGTCATCAGGTTCCGGGATCCCTTCGGCCGAGGGAGGGGCCCGGCTGGACCCGGGACCCTCCTGTGAGCCCGTTCCTACATTCCGGGGATATCGAGGGCCTGGAACACCTGGATCGTCGCGCCGGGCATCATGAGGTGAGGGTGGCCATCCATCAGAGCCACGGCCTGCTCCACACTGTCCGCCTCCAGCAGCGAGTAGCCGCCCACGTTCGCGTTGGCTGCGGACACCCCTGCCGGGGTAATTTCCTGCCCGTTGCCCAAGGGAGCGCCCATGTCCGCCAGATGCTCACCGGTCCGGCCGGCCCAGTCCATCCAGAGCTTCATTCCTTCAGCCGCAGCCGCAGCCGCAGAATCGTTATTCTCCATGGTGGCCTCGGCCGACTGCGGAGCATTGTAGAGAACGACAAACTTAGCCATGCTTCCTCCTTGAATCCGGCACCACATCTCGGGCATCAACCACCCGGAACACTACGGCCTGAAGCCATTCTCCGGAAGTGGCCGGGGCTGGCAATAACCTGATGTCGGCACACTCGGCGGGACGCGGCTCGCTCCGCCGCAGCCAGGCACCGGCGGGAATGGGGAGCACCGGTTAACGGTGGGTCCGCGGCATCATTTTTCCGCATACCGTAAGGATTCCGGGGCGAATCGGCGCTGCCGAATCCGTAGCCTTGAAGCATGTTTGAAATGACCGCCTGCATGGTTGACGTCGTGTTGCCGTGCCTGGACGAGCGGGGCGCCCTACCGTGGGTTCTGTCCCGTCTGCCGCACGGGTACCGGGCCATCGTCGTGGACAACGGTTCGGTGGACGGTTCCGCTGAGTTCGCGGAGAGCATGGGTGCGACCGTGGTCCGGGAGGACCGGCGCGGGTTCGGGGCGGCCGCCCATGCCGGGCTGCTCGCGGCAACGGCGGAATTCGTGGCTTTCTGTGACTGCGACGGCTCCCTGGATCCGGCCCAGCTTCCGGCGCTCCTCACCCCCATCATGGACGGAAACGCGGATCTGGTGCTGGGCAGCCGCCGGCCGCAGCCCGGCTCGTGGCCCCTGCACGCCCGCATCGCCAACCGTGTCCTGGCATCGCGGATCCGGCGCATGACCGGGGAACACGTGACGGATCTTGGACCGATGCGGGCCGCACGCCGCGAAGGGCTGCTCTCCCTGGCCTTGGAGGACCGCCGAAGCGGCTACCCCCTGGAGATGCTTCTCAAGGCCAGCCTGCACAGTTGGCGGATCGTGGAGTTCCCAGTGCGGTATTCCCCGCGCACCGGCAAATCGAAAGTCACCGGCACCCTACGCGGAACGATTACGGCGGTCCGGGACATGTCGGCCCAGCTCAGGGCGGCCGCCGCTGAGCTGCCGCCGGGACCGGCCCGGATGACCGGCCACCGCGAAGAACCCCTATGAGGGCAACATGGACCTGACAGTGGCCGTCATCGCCAAAGAGTGCCTGCCGGGACGGGTCAAGACCCGGCTCAGTCCCCCGCTGACGCCCGAACAAGCTGCAGCCCTGGCCCAGCTGAGCCTCAGCCGCACCCTCTATTCGGTGCGTAGCCTCCCGGCCCGACGCCGGCTGCTCGTGATGGACGGGGCACCCACCGCGCGGGACGCCACCAAATTCACTCTTGTCCAGCAAGTATCCGGAGGCCTGGATGAGCGCCTGGCCGCCATCTGTGACGCAACCAGCGGCCCCCTGCTCATTATTGGCATGGACACCCCGCAATTCTCCCGCCGCCATGTAGAGCCGCTGCTCCATGACTGGTCCACCTCGCAGCCCAGCCACGATGCCTGGATGGGCCCGGCAACGGATGGCGGCTTTTGGTCGCTGGCGCTGCGCCAGCCGGACGGAGCCCTGATCAGGGGCGTTCCCATGTCCACGACGACAACCGGGGCCCGGCAGCTCGCCCGGCTCACCGCGGCCGGCCTCAACGTCGGAATGCTCCCCGAACTGCGGGACATGGATCACTTCAGTGACGCCCAGCAGATCGCGGCGGAGATTCCGGGCAGCGCGTTCGCCAAGGCGGTGGCCAAAACCGTCGCCTGCGTGTCGGGCGTGCGGCAAAAAACAGAAGCACCCCGGTGATGACCGCCACCGCGGCACCTGCCGCCTACTTCGGCCAAGGCGAACGTGAGCCATTCGCCCTTGCCCTGCTGACCGGCTCCGGGGCCTTGACCCTCCGTCCGGAAAGTGCGCACTATCCCGCGGAGCCGGTGGAGTTCGACGTCCGTAACTGGTGCGAGGACGCCGACGCCACAGAGAGGTCTCTCCTGCAAAGCCTTCTGGGGCCGGTCCTGGACGTCGGTTGCGGGCCGGGACGACTTCTGGCTGCTGCCCAGCTGCTCGGATTGGCAGCCCTGGGCATCGATGCCAGCGCCGAGGCGGTCCGGCAGGCGCGCAACCGTGGTGCCCGCGCCCTCGAACAGTCAATTTTCGCCCCTGTACCGCAGCCGGGCCATTGGCAGTCCGTCATCCTGCTCGACGGCAACATTGGAATCGGGGGAAGCGTCACGGCCCTGCTGGGCCGCTGCCGGCAGCTCATCGCCCCTTCCGGGACACTGCTGGTGGAAGTAGACGCCGACGAAAACATCGACACGGCCTACTCCGCTTTTCTCGAAGACAGGCACGGGAACCGAAGCGAGGCGTTCGCCTGGGCGCGGATCGGCACGAACGGTCTGGCGTCGCGGGCGCCGGCCGCCGGCTGGTCTGTAGCCGCCATCCAGCGCCTTCAGGGCCGCGTCTTTTGCCGACTCTCGCCCCGCCGCATGCCGGTCCGCTCTATCCCATAAACGAGTACGGCAACCACCGCTGCCAGCACCGCCCAGAACCAGAGCAGATTGGTGGCATAGTCGCCTTCCAGGGCGCTGGTATTGCGGGCCACGGACTGGGCCTTCAACAAGATCCCGGCAATCACGGTCACCACGGCCCCCGTCATGAGCCCGCCACGCAGAACCGCGCCCGACGCTGGGCGGAGCCCGGATCCCAGCCGGGTCAGACCCCCGCCGGCAAGGGTGGAGGCCGGCACGATGACGCCGTCGTGCAGTAGCACGGCCACCGCCATCCACACCAGAAGCCCGAGCAGCTGGGGCGGGCCGAGTTGGGTCGGCAAACCCAAGAGCCCGTACCCGAGCAGCGACACACCCGCAATTCCCAGAACGATCCTCCAGATGCCCGCAGCTCGTCCCGCCCCGGCGGGTTTGCCGGCGCCAGCCGGCATCACGGGTTTCACAGGACCTCCACAGTGTGCAGCCACTTTGTTTGGAGGACGCCGGGGCGTCCGGGGGCGATGATGCGCGCCGGATACCCGTGGTCCAGATCCAGCGTCTGTCCGTTCAGCTCCAGAGCCACCAAGGTCCGTTCGTCCTGTGCGTACGCGGCTGGCATGTCCATCGTGCGGTAGGCGCCCTCGGGTTCGAGGCTTGTGACCCGGAGCGAGGACGACGGCGACGCGCCGACAGCGGCCACCAGGTCCCGGATCCGCACACCCCGCCAGGTGGCCGTCTGGCTCCAGCCCTCAACGCAAGCGATGGGAAGTTCGTGCTCATACTGGGGCAGGGCCTGGAGCTCCGCGAGGGTCAGGATGCGACGGGTGTCCTCATGGCTCACGGTGAGCGCCCAGTCCTTTGCTCCGGCCAGGTCGGCGACCTTGGCGTCGGCGGCGGTGCGGTTCACCGGGACGGCTTGTGGGCCGGTTCCCATCTTCCGCGGTGCAAAAAGGTTCAGCGGGTCCAGCCAGGAAAAGGACTGCCCGGCCGTCGTGAGCACGACGGCGCCCGTGGTAACGCCGACGGCGGCCAGAAAGGCCCGCCGGGACCAGCGACCCGGCATCGGAGGCGCCGCGCCGTCGTCAATCACCGGTGCTGTGGAACCGGCGCCGGCAGCCACTTGGGGCCGGGTGCCCGAACGGGAACGCCAATGCTCCATGATCAATGGAAGTTTCACGGCGATATGGAGCAGCAGCGACCCCCAGATCACCCAGGCCAACCAGAAGTGTGTCTGACGGAAGGGGAAAGGCCACGGGTACCACTTGTAGGTGTTGATCAGGCCCGTGGTCAGCTGCAGGAGCGAGGAAGCGATGAACAAGGCAATGGATGCCCGCTCCAAGGCGTGCGTCACGGATTTGACCGGCGGCCACTTCAGCAGCTCCGGATAGACCGACCACAATTTGGCCAGCAGCAACGGAATGGCTGCGATGCCCGTGGTCACATGGATTCCCTGAGTCAGCTGATAGATCCAGACGGGGCTGGTTGGGAAGAACATCCACGACGGCGGCTCCTGCAGCCCGTGACTGAAGAGCCCGGTCAGAAAGCAAATGGTGAAGCTGAGCCCGAGCCAGCGCCCCAAGACCACCGTGAGCCGGGTGCTGCGCGTCGGTGAAGCGAACCGTGCGGCCAAAGCGTTGGTTAGCTTTTCCATAGTTCGATCACACCACCAATTCAGTCCCCCGGACCTTACGATTCGCTGAAATCCTTGGCCCGTCTGCAGCGCGGGCACCGGACATGGGGCAGGATCGGAGAGTGGGCGTCACTGCAACAGAATCCAGCCGGACAAGCGGAACCAGGATCAAGGTCCTCGTGCTCCTTCCGCTTGTGTTCCTCACAAGTGCTGCCCTTCTGTGGTGGATGGTGGTTCCCGGAAACCCGCTCGAAACGG
The DNA here is from genome assembly GCF_056393985.1 of Arthrobacter sp. 10T425. NCBI lineage: Bacteria > Bacillati > Actinomycetota > Actinomycetes > Micrococcales > Micrococcaceae > Arthrobacter > Arthrobacter sp. 10T425. Next base: position 6,053 of record NZ_JBFTGZ010000026.1, read on the forward strand.
CGCAGATCATCGCCACCTGCCTGTCATGGCTGTCCCTCATCGCGGCCGTCAGCCTGCTACGGCACGTGCCACGGCGTCATGTGGGGGCCGTCATCATCACGGGAACGGTCCTGCTCGGCCTCGTTGCCGTGAGCGCCCCGCCCCGAACCAGCAACGATTCGGCCCGGTATGCGTGGGACGGCATCGTTCAAAAAGCCGGAATCTCCCCCTACTCGTATGTGCCCATAGATGAAACGCTCAGCAGGCTTCGCCCCGGCTGGCTGTTCGCCCCCGGTTCCACAGGCCCCGACGGCAAGCCCGTGTGTGCCCGAGACCTGTTCGGAACGGAATCCGTCGCCGCATCCGGTTATCCTTCCGGGGACCCTCTGTGCACGGCAATCAACCGCCCGCACGTGCCCACGATCTACCCGCCCACAGCCGAACTGTACTTTCTGGGCGTGCGCGCCACGGTCCCGGACACGGCCGGTTTCATGGCTTTCCAGGTTGCCGGCCTGCTCCTTGGCGTGGCAATGGCACTGATGCTGCTCCGCGCGCTGGCCAGCCGCGGATCACCGCCGTACCTGGCCGCCGTGTGGGGGTGGAGTCCGTTCGTGCAGCTCGAAGCGGTCAACAACGCACACGTCGACGTCCTGGCCGGAGTCCTCATCCTTGCCGCCGGGATGCTGCTCCTGGGCGGCAGGCCGATCCGCTCGGGGGCCGCCTTCGGGGCCGCCGTCGCAACGAAACTCATACCGATCATTGCGGCCCCCGCGCTGCTGTGGCGGCACCCGGCCAGGTTCATCACAGCGGCGCTGGCCACGTTCGTGCTGCTCTATGTTCCCTACGTGGCGATCGCGGGGGCCGGTGTCCTGGGCTTTCTGCCCGGCTACCTCAAGGAGGAGAACTACAGCCAGAGCGGCGGCATCCGCTTCGGTCTTGCACAGCTCGTCTCCGCCGGCCCCTGGCCGCCGGTGCTCAGCGCGGCGGCCCTGGCCGTCGTCGCCCTCTGCGTGCTGCGGCGCACCCAGGCGGGGAATGTCTGGGAACAGCAGACCGTCATGATCGGGCTGACATTGCTGATTGTCAGCCCAAATTACCCCTGGTACGGGCTCATGCTGCTGCCGTTCATCGTGCTGAGCCGGCGCTGGGAGTACGTGGGGGTGATCCTCGCCCTGGACATCATCTATATGGTCCCCTCCGGACCCTGGAGCGAGCCACTCAACCAGGGCGCCCTGCTCCTGGCGGCCGCGGCCATCGCCGGAGGCACCTGGCTGCGGCGCCGCGACGAGCTGCGGCTGGCTGCCCTTTCCGGACTCACGACCGGGGCGCCGGACCCGGCGGCACTGTGACCGGAACAGACCCGTCATGGACAAACACCGACGAATGGCAGGATTACATCATGGACACACCACTTCCCGGGCCGGCCCAGGCACGCATCGGCATCATTGGCGGTTCGGGAACGTACCGGCTTACCGGGGCAACTGTGCGCGCGACCGTCGACGTCGCGACCCCTTACGGGCCGCCGTCCGGTCCGGTGACACTGACCGACATGGGCGGACGAACCGTAGCGTTCCTCCCCCGTCATGGCGGCGAACACTCGCTTCCGCCCCAGAAAATCAACTACCGGGCCAACCTCTGGGCGCTCAAGAGCCTCGGGGTCGAGGCAGTGATTTCCTCCTCTGCGGTGGGCGGGCTGCGGAAAGGCTTCGGTCCCGAGACCTTCGTCGTGACCGACCAACTCATCGATCGCACCTGGGGACGCGCCGATACCTTTTTCGACGGCACCGTCGCCGACGGCGTCACCCCGGCGGGTGTCCAGCATCTGCCCGCCTCGGAACCGTTTTGCCGGACACTGCGGTCGCACCTGGAGGCAGCTCTTGCGTCACGGGGCCTCCCCTACGCCCCGTACGGCACCGTGGTGGTGATCAACGGACCGCGGTTCTCAACGAAGGCCGAGTCGCAGTGGTACGTCACCGGCGGTGCCGACATCATCAGCATGACCCAGTACCCCGAGCCCGTGCTGGCCGCGGAATTGAACATGGGCTTCGCGAACCTGGCCTTCATCACAGACTCTGACACCGGCCACGACGGCTCGGAACCGGTCACCGCCGAGGCCGTCTTTGCACGGTTGAAGAAAGCCCAGCACAGCGTCCTGGCCGTGCTGGAGGCCACGATCGCGGCGATCCCCGAGGACTACGCACCGCGCCCGCTGATGGATCGGACCGCCGTCGCCCGGATCATGGCACTCCCGGTCACACACGAGTCCGTGCCCGCACAGTGAGGCTCCTCGTCACCGGCGGTGCCGGATTCATCGGTTCGCACATCGTCGACGCCGCCCTCGCCAAGGGATGGTTCGTACGCGTCCTGGACTCCCTGGACCCGGGCCTCCATCCGGGGCCGCCGGCCCTTGATTCGAGGGTGGAGCTGCTGACCGGCGATCTCACGGAACCGGACACGGCAGAGCGTGCGCTCGAGGGGATCGACGCCGTCTGCCACCAGGCCGCGAAGGTCGGGCTCGGCGTCAGCTTCGCTGACGCGCCGGACTACGTCCGGAACAACGACTACGCCACCGCTGTCCTGCTCGCCGCCATGGAACACCAGGGCATTCTCGGGCTGGTCCTGGCCTCCTCGATGGTGGTCTACGGTGAGGGTGCTTACATCGATTCCGAAACCGGCCTCGCGGTCAGACCGGGACCGCGCGCCGAGGCCGACCTGCGCGCCGGCATCTACGACCCCCGGAACCCTGCGTCCGGCGCGATCCTTATTCCCTCCATGGTCAGCGAGGACGCGCCCCTGGATCCGCGGAACGTCTACGCGGCATCAAAAGTCAGCCAGGAGCATCTCGCCGCCGCGTGGGCACGCAGCGCCCGCGGGGTGGCGATCGCCCTGCGCTACCACAACGTCTATGGTCCCCGGATGCCGCGCGACACCCCCTATGCCGGTGTTGCCTCGCTGTTCCGCTCGGCCCTGGCCCGCGGTGCGGCACCCCGGGTCTTCGAAGATGGCGCCCAGCGGCGCAGCTTCATTCATGTCAGGGACGTGGCCGCCGCGAACATCGCTGCGGCCGAGGCGCTGTCCGCGGGCGGCGCTGCTGCATTCCGGGCCTACAACGTCGGCGCCTCCGAGGTGCACACCATCGGCGATGTTGCCGCGGCTCTTAGTAATTTCAGTGCCGGACCTGCCCCGATCGTGACGGGTGAATACAGGCTGGGGGATGTCCGCCACATCACCGCATCCTCCCACCTGATCCAGGCCGAACTCGGCTGGGAACCGACCGTAGGCTTCGACGAAGGCATGCGTCAATTCGCCACAGCTCCCCTGCGCGGCGAGCCAGGCTGACAAGCGCCTGTCCCGAAGGTCCCATATGCCGGCATCCTCCGCTCGCTCCCCCCGCCGCGAGAAATCCCTTACAGATACGGGTCTCCCGAATGCGAGTAAACCCTCCCACAGGTCCCTGGCGGGCCGGCTGCCATGACCCCGAGCCAGTTCCCGGCAGTGAGACGGAAGACGCCGGCCGGCTTGCCGGTGATCCTGTCGAGTCAGTGCCGGCCGAGGTGGGCTGCGTCTTTCCAGACGCCATCTGCCGGCATTTCTAGCCGGTCGGTCATACCCTTCCTCCAATTCGGGGTCTCTACCGGCTCCCCCCAGTAGTCCGTGATGTGGGTGATTGTGCCGTCGACGAGTTCTCCAATGGTGACGTTGCGGTAGAGGCGTCCGTCGCCGTAGTTGCAGGTCCATTCGACGACGATGGTGGTGCCCAGCCGGTGCCGGCGGCCGATTTCCAGGGTGAGTTCGGGGAAGTTGCCTTCGACGTCTGCGATGAGTTGGCGGCCTCGGACGATTTCGCGCATCTGCGGCCATTGGCGGACTACGTTCTCGTTGAGGGGAGCGCCGAGGAGGTATTCGACGCGGGTGGCCCCGTTGTAGTCATCACTTGCAATGTCGGTCATGCTGGGATTCCTTCGGTGGTGGTAAGTGGGCGCCAGAGCCGTGCGGTGGCGTAGCTGCGGCCCGGTGCCCATCCTTGTCCGCGCTCACGAACATCGTCAATGGTCGGTGCCTCGTTGAGGGTCCAGGCGTGGGCGATTGCACGGCGCACTCTGTCACCGATGCGCCACGGAATCACGCGGCTACGCCTGTGGACCCTGTGCACACCACCTTGGCCGGACAAACAACCACCGCCCTCTCCCCGGGCCCAAGTAACAAAGAGTTCCCTGACGTTCCGGCTGCCGACAGGGATGATCATGAGGGTTTGATCCCCGAGTCACAGCAAGTCATGCCGTTCCAAGCGCTCCCGGCCATGAAGGAGTGACTAGCAACACCCCTGTCCAAGCCAAGAGAAGGAGCCGCCAGACCGCAACGGCCACCAACAAAAATGGGCCCCTGCAGGGGCCCATAAAAGGAGATTTGTACACACTCAGTGGCTCATAAGCCCCTGAACAGGGAAAACACGTGCCCGAGGTGGGACTCGAACTGCATTCCCACCCCTGCCAATACTGGACTCCCCGAGAAACATGCGGAATCCGGCCCGGTCCGACCCATATACGACGCAGTCCGAAACCCAAAGTGTGTACTTTGTACACACTTCCTTTTTGCCACATTTCAGGCAACCAAAAGCGCTGCCTAGGAACCAGCGAAACGGCCGGGAGTGTCTGAATAACGGTGGTTCCGGGGTTGGCCTGACACGCCGGGCGGTGCCTGGCGGGGAGGACTGATCATGAGCGGAACCATGGATCCCATGGCGACTGAATTGGATCAGCAAAAGTTAGCGAAGCAGCTCCTGGCCCAGGCCAGGGAGCAGGGAATCGAGCTGGTCGGCCCGGACGGGTTGTTGAACCCGTTGACGAAGAACGTCCTGGAGACCGCGCTGGAAGCGGAAATGGACGAGCACCTCGGCTACGGCAAACACGACGGGTCCGGGCGCGGGAGCGGGAACTCGCGCAACGGCACCCGCGCCAAGACCGTCATGACAGAGATCGGGCCGGTGGAGATCGACGTGCCGCGGGACACCGGTGCGACGTTCGACCCGCAGACCGTGAAGAAACGGCAGCGCCGGCTGACCGGCGTGGACGAGATGGTGTTGTCGCTGAGCGCGAAGGGCCGAAGTGCACGGGGCTCACATTGCCCCGGGAGTAGGACCTGAACGCATTGAGCAGGCGGTCCGCTTGGAGCAGTTGATGCCAGAACAGCCGGACGGCTTCGCTGTGATAAGAGGCATGCAGGTAGTCCTCGGCGAACGGTATGGTCGGTTCGACCTCGTTCGGCCCCGCCCGGATGGCCCTCTCGGTGCCGAGCCGGTTCATGGCATCGAAGGTCTCACCATGGAATTCGACCACCGGCTTCGGGCTGAGGTTAACGTTGGCGCTCATGCCGTTGCCGGTGCCTAGCCGCAGGACGTGCTCGGAGAATTCGAATTCCATGTCGACGGCGTCATGGCGGTCGGGGATGGACGACGTCGTCAAGCCGCGCGGGGTGAGGTACAGCGTCACCTGCCACCAGTGGTTCAGCATCGGAGTGTGCGCCATGCGGATCTTGCCGACAATCTGCGTCCACATGTAGAGGTGTCCCCGGAGTTGCGGCCACCCGTTATGAGCGCCAGAAACTTCAGACGCGTCCGTCGCACGTCCTTCACAGCTAGAGGCCGACTCGACGTCTTCAGTCCGGCCGTACCCGCTTGTTCCATCCGTGGAAGGGCGCCCAATTGCCCGCATCCCATGCCTCACGTAGGCCGGGCGTGCTGAGGTCCCAGTCTGGCCGGATCTCCTTCGTCACTGCGCGCAGATCACGGCGGAGGTCGTCGACGGAGGGACGCCCCCAGAACCAGTAGCCGTTGTAGATGCTGTGGATGACCAAGCCGGGCTTCAGAACGAGCGTGTGCGGGATCATCGGGTCGTGGTCCGGATCGGTGTATTCCTGGATGTCCAGATCCTGCTGCACGGTGCGGCCAGGATCAGAGAGGAACGGCCACTGCGCACCCACCGACGCACGGAATTCCTGGAGCACGTGGTGGTCATCGGTCGCAATGGTTGCCATCTGCGTGTAGGCCACAGCGACCTTAGGGTAGAACGCGGCAAGTTCAAGGTGGTGCTGATGCTCCTTAGGGCAGTAGTGTCCGCGCGACAGCATCAAGACCAGGGGGTCCTCCCCCTGCAACTCACTGATCCTGCGGGGGATGTTCTCGTGGTCAGGCAACTCGTAATCGGGGAAGATGCCGCCAGGTGCAATATCTGAGCGCACGATTCGGCCGCCTTTCACGTGCCGGTGAGCGGCGACGGTCCCTGCCATCGACGTCGTTGCTGGCACCCAGTTGCGCTGTGGTGGCACCGCCGCTCCTGCGGGCGAGCCTACGCCGGCGCCGGGCACCCAGCAAGGGGCCGCGTTGACTCATAAAAAACCTCCGCGTAGCCCGATACGTTGCCTCATATGAAAAGGTCCGGGAAGGGTGGGGGCGCGGACATCCTTGAGGGATGGGATTGACGATGGGCGAACGCAAGGCTGTCACGAAGCACCTGGCCGAGTCCTACCGGGCCGGTGACCGGGCCAGGAAGGGGCGGATCCTGGATGAGTTGGTGGAGCTGACCGGCTGGCACCGGGATCATGCCCGGGCGGTGTTGCGGCATGCGCTTGACCCGCCGCGGCTGCGGCCGGTCAGGCCGGGACGTGCCCCGGTGTACGGGGCTGACCTGCAGGACGGGCTCGTGCTGTGCTGGGCGGTGCTGCGGGGCCCGGCGGGGAAGCTGCTGGCGCCGATGCTGCCGGATCTCGTGCCGATGCTGCGGGCCGAGAAGGCCCTGGACATTACCGACGGGCAGGCGGCACTGCTGGCCCGCATGAGCGCGGCGACCATCGACCGGCGGCTGGCGGGCCAGCGGGCGAAGCTGTTACCGCGGGGCCGGTCCCACACCAAGCCCGGGTCGCTGCTGAAGTCCCAGATCCCGATCCGCACCTGGGGCGCAGTGGGACGATGCGGTGCCCGGTTTCGTCGAGATCGATCTGGTCGGGCACGAGGGCTCGAACAGTTCCGGGCAGTTCTGCTTCACCCTCACGGTCACGGACATCGCGACCGGCTGGACCGTGAACCGGTCCGTGCCGAACAAGGCGCAGAAGCACGTCTTCGCGGGACTGCAGCACGTCCTCGCTGTCTTCCCGTTTCCCGTCATCGGCATCGATTCGGATAACGGCAGCGAGTTCATCAACAACGAGCTCTTCGAGTTCTGCGTGCAGCACCGCATCACCTTCACCCGGTCCCGTCCGAGCAACAAGAACGACGGCGCCCACGTGGAGCAGAAGAACTGGTCCCGGGTCCGTGAGCTGGTCGGCTACCTGCGTTATGACACCGCCGCGGAACTGGAGCTGCTCAACGAGATCTGGGAGCTGGACCGGATCTTCACCAACTATCTGTTGCCCCAGCAAAAACTCGTCGCCAAGGTCCGCCGCGGAGCCAAGGTGAGCAAAACACATGACCGGGCAGCGACGCCGCACCGGCGCGCCGCAGCCGACCCGGCCCTGGCACGGATGCCCGTGATCCGGATGAACGCCCAATACAAGGAGATCAGGCCGGCCGCCCTCTCACGGCAGATCCTTGCCCTGACCGGCCGGCTTGAAGCCCTCACCACTGCCAAACAGCCCGCCCCGGTCAAACCCGCCGTGAACGAACGGTGGAACCGCCCCGGCAGCCGGAGGATTTCATCTGAGGCAACGACCCCACGTTCCCGGAGGTATTGACGTGAGGCAACAGGGGGGCCGGGATTGGACAGGGAGGGGCAGGCTCGCTTAGGGGGAGCACTTCCCAGGGCGCGTTTTCCAGAGACGAGCGCCCCTGCTTGCCCCCCGCATTTCCCCGCCGTTCCAGCTTTTGGATGATTGATTTAGGTCTTGACTTTGGCACTGCAGCCGCGGTCGAGGAGCGGGCCGGGCCCCGTCAGCCAGCCCGGAAGTACAGGGATTCTGTACTGTCAGTGCTGCGCTTTGCGCCGCTCCGCCTGCTGGATGGACCAGGCTGCGTTGACCAGCCCCAATGTGGCTGAAGGTTTGCGGAAAGTTCCCCAGTTGCCCACCGTTCGAGGAATCGGTTTCCTCACTGAGGAGACCCACATCGTTGACGTGGCTGCATGCCCGTTCGAATATCCCCCGTGCATGCCCGGGGCGATCTGCGTTGCTCGCCACAAGGGTTGGGCCCTGGCTCTCCCCCGCTGCATCCGACGAGGTAGGCTGCCCCCTTGACTTTCGTCCCGGATGAGGCCACTGTGGGGTCCCGAGGGCAGCGTCCTCGGCCGCAGACCGACCGGGGGGCGACAAGGAAAAGCGCATGGCGACCCCTGCAGCGCAAGCCCGCAGCATTGGCCTGATGCCCGCCGCCGGCACGCCTTTCCCGGGTCGCCGGTGAGCCCGATGCCGCTCTTTCATGGCGCGCCCCACCGAGGAGGCCGGGATGAGCACCGTCGACGAAACCAAACAAAGTGCAGCCGGCAGTCCGCCGGTGAAGCCCGGGGAATTCAGGCTCGAGGTCATCGTGGTGCCGGTCTCGGACGTCGATCGGGCCAAGCGCTTCTACGAGGGCCTGGGCTGGCGGTTCGACGCCGAAGCGGCCGTGGAGGACGGCTACCGTCTCATGCAGTTCACGCCCCCGGGTTCCGGCTGCTCGATCATCTTCGGCAAGGGGGTCACCTCGGCGCCGCCGGGCTCATCCCAGGGCCTACATCTGGCGGTGTACGACATAGACGCTGCCCGGGCCGACCTGATCGCGCGCGGGGTCGAGGTCAGCGAGACATTCCACGACGCCACGGGCATCTTCCACCACGCCGGAAGCGAGGGACGTGTCGACGGACCGGCCCCCGGACACCCGGACTACGGCTCGTTCGCCTCCTTTAACGACCCGGACGGCAACGGCTGGGTCCTTCAGGAGATCAAGACCCGGCTTCCGGGCCGCTGAAGGGAGAGGCTGATGGCCACGACGTACGAATCCATGGACGATCTTGCCGAAGCCCTCAGGCGGGCCGCGGCAGCACATGGCAAACACGAGGAACTCACGGGCCAAGAGGACCCGGACTGGCCTGACTGGTACGCGCTTTACATGGTGCGCGAGCATGCCGGGGAGGAGTTGCCGACATGAACAGCGACTACGACGTGATTGTGATCGGCGGCGGCTCACCGGGTGAACACTGTGCAGGCGCGCTGGCCGAGGGCGGTCTGCGCGTGGCCGTCGTGGAACGGGAACTAGTCGGCGGCGAGTGCTCGTACTGGGCGTGCATCCCGTCCAAGACGCTGCTGCGGCCCGGTGAGGCTGCCCATGCGGCACGCGAGGCCGCCGCCACTGCCGCAGTCGACGTCGAAGCGGCGCTGGCCTGGCGCGACTTCATGGTTTCGGACTATTCCGATGCAGGGCAGGAGCGCTGGCTGGCCGATCGCGGCATCGACCTGCTGCGCGGCACCGGGCGGCTCGCCGGGCCGGGCGTCGTCGAGGTCGACGGCGTGCGGCACACCGCCGACCACGTGGTCCTGGCCAATGGCGCCGATCCCGTCGTGCCGCCGGTCCCGGGCCTGCGGGGTTTAGAGGGTGTCTGGAGCAGCCGCGAGGCGACCTCAATGAAGGCCGTTCCCCGGCGCTTGCTCATCCTCGGCGGCGGCCCGGTCGGTGTCGAGATGGCCCAGGCCGTTCGCCGATTCGGCGGCGAGGTGGCAGTCATCGACATGTCCGGGCACGTCCTGGCCCGGGAGCCGGCGCCGCTGGGCGAGGCCCTCGGTGAAGTTCTGAGCGGCGAGGGCATCGAACTCGTCCTGTCCGCGGCCGCGACAACGGCGCGGCGCGAGGGCGGGGACTACGTCGTCCAGATCGACGACGGGCGCGAGCTGAGAGGTGACCGGCTGCTCGTCGCCACGGGCAGGCGCCCGCGGATTAGTGGGATCGGCCTGGAGACCGTCGGCGTCGAGCCGGATCCCCGCGGAGTCCCTGTCGATGCACGCCTGCGCGTGGCGGACGGGTTGTGGGCGATCGGTGACGTTACCGGGATCTGGCCGCTGACCCACGTCGGGAAGTATCAGGGCGATGTCGTCGCCGCGAACATCCTCGGTGAGGCGCGGGAGGCAAACTATGAGGCCGTTCCGCGGGTCACTTATACGGACCCGCAGGCCGCGGCGGTGGGCGCCGCCGAGGGCCGCTTCAGCGCCACGGCCCCAGTCTCAGACTTGCCGAAAACCTCCACCTACACGCGTGCCGGCGCCGAGAGCAACGGCTTCCTGACCCTCCTCAGCGACGGCGAACGGCTGACCGGGGCGTACGCGCTCGGCCCGGAGGCCGGCGAGTGGCTGCAGCAGGCGACGCTGGCGATCCGGGCCCGTGTCCCCATTGATGTCCTAAGCGACACGATCCAGCCGTTCCCGACCTTCTCGGAAATCTATGTCTCCGCGCTGAAGGCACTGCGCGGGGAGATCGGGGGTGCGCGCAGGCGGGTCGGCGCGGGACCATCCACGGCGGACTGAGGGAAGGGGATCCGATGGGTACCGCAGCCGCCGGTTCGCCGACCGCAAGCGAGCCGGCTCTTGCGGGTATCCCATGGTGGTGATAGGCGGCAGCGCCGGCATCATCCTCGCCGGCCGTGATTCCGCGAAACTGGAGCACGCGGCCAACGGGCTCCTGCGTTGGGATTTCCTCATCGGCGATGAGCGGAGGCGTTTGGGATGCTGTGGAAGGCCGAACTGCAGAGTTGTCCTCAGAGGCTGCCTTGCATCTGGTCAAGTTGCGATCGGTGTCGTCGACCGGTGGCGATTCGAGCCCTTCCGGCGGGGAGATCGAGACGGGATGAATTGAGCGTGTCGGGATGAGCGCCGCCACAGTCACTACTCGGCAGGCGCCAGATATCGCGGAGGTTGTGATGGGCGAGAAGGTGCCGAACTGATGGCCGCGACCGATCATCTTCGCGTCAGCGACAGCATCGGAAAGCTGTTGTCGCTCAACGTGGGAATGCCGAAAGACGTTGCTTGGAAGGGCAAGACAGTCCACACCGGCATCTACAAATACCCGGTGGACGGCCCCCGGTTCGTTCGACGATTCAATGTCGACGGCGACGGCCAAGGCGACCTCGGTGGCCACGGCGGTGAACAGCGCGCGGTGATGGTGTACCAGCAGGGGTCGTATGACCACTGGTCTGAACACCTCAACCGCGATGACCTGGTGCCCGGTAACTTCGGCGAGAACTTCACCGTCGCGGGCCTCGCGGATCATGAGGTCTGCATCGGCGACCGGTATCGGATCGGTGACGCCGAGTTCGAGGTGACACAGCCACGGGTGACGTGTTACCGCGTCGGCCTGCGCCTGGGGGTGCCGCAGATGGCTTCGCTCCTCGTCTCTCACCGGCGACCCGGCTTCTACCTGCGGGTGGTCACGGAAGGCACAGTGCAGGCCGGCGATCCGATCGTGAAAGTCGCCGATGGACGCCATCAGCTGACCGTTGAAGCGATCGACGGCCTGCTCTATCTGCCGGACCGATCTCACGAGCTCCTGAAGTTCGCGGTCGACATTCCGGCGCTGAGCCCCGGCTGGCAGCAGTCCTTCCACGAGCTGCTCGCCGCGGCGGACATGGGCCACACCGGGCCGCAGGCCGAGGCGGGACAGGAACCCGGATGGAACGGGTTCCGGCCCTTTACCGTGACCAAAACCGTCCGGGTGACACCGTCCGTGCTCTCCCTCTATCTGAGCGACAGATCAGGCGCGGCCCTCCCGACGGCTAAGCCCGGCCAGTACCTGACACTGCGGCTGCCGGTCGGCGGTACGTCTGCGGTCCGCAGCTACTCGATCTCCGGCCGCCCGGATGACGCCACCTACCGGATCAGCGTGAAGCGGGAGGAGCACGGAACCGTTAGCCGGTACATCCACGACACGGTCGCCGACGGAAGCGTCATCGACGTCGCGGCTCCCCGCGGGGAGTTCGTGCTCGACGACACCGACGAGCCGGTGCTGCTGCTTTCGGCGGGAATCGGGATCACCCCGGTGCTGTCGATGCTGGCCTCGCTGGCCTCCGCGCATCCGGATCGGCAGGTGTGGTGGCTCCATGTCGCCAGGGCCGAGGCAGACTACGGCCTTGCTCCCGAGGTTGAGCAGCTGCTCGGCCGGCTGACGAACGCCCACTCCTACCTCTGGTTCACCCGTGCGGCCCCGCCGCTCGAGGGGCCGCCGCCCGGAACGATGTTCGGACGACTGGATGGGGACGGCTTGCGCGCGCTCGGCTTCGACGTGGCGTCGAGCGCCTACGTCTGCGGCCCGACGGGATTCATCGAAGGGATGACCGAGGCGTTAAAGGCCATCGGCATCGCTCCGGGACGCATCCACTCCGAGCTCTTCAGCGCGCTGGCGTCGCTCAATCCCGGTGTCGTGGCGATGGCGCCGGTCGCGCCGCACCCGCCGGTGGGAACCGCGGGAACCGGGCCGGCCGTGACCTTCGTCCGAAGCGGTCTCACGGTGAACTGGTCGGAGCGGTACGGGTCGCTGCTCGAGCTGGCCGAGGCCTGCGACGTTTCGACGCGATGGTCGTGCCGCACTGGCGTGTGCCATACCTGCATTACCGGACTGCTCAGCGGCGCGGTCGCCTACTCGCCCGAGCCGCTGGAGCGACCGGAGGCGTCGCAAACGTTGGTGTGCTGTGCTCAGCCGACCACCGAAGCCGTCTTGGACGCCTGACCCGCGAGGAGTTCGCGTCCCTGGGGCACGACCCCGTTTCTTAGCGCCGGATGTTCGTCAGCAGCGCGTCGTCGGACAGACCGCCCATCGCGTACTTCAGATCGAACCGGTTGGCCCGACCCTCGTCATGCTCCTGGCGATCCTGGTCGCCTCGGTGCCACCCAGCAGAGCATTCCTCAAACTACCTGTTGACGCTCACCGCGGGCAAGTGGCAAAATCTTCCCTGTCCGAGCGGCTAGCGGTCCCGCGAGACTGCACTCACGAGGACCGCATTCCGCCGGAACGCGCGGGGATGCAAAGAGGCAGAGAACCACTGAGTGGACCGATGCCACCGGATACCAGCTATGTGCAGGCGATCCTTCCCGGTGCCCTGCTTTGGGGGGCTCGGGGCCTGCCTGCTGGTGACACCTCTGGCAGCCGCTGTGCACCGTCCCGTTCCGCAGGAAGTGAAATGCCCGTGTTCATCAACGAAGAGACCAGGCGCTCATTCGGACCGCTCACAGGACAGACTGTCGTCGTGATCGGCGGCAGCATGGGGATTGGCCGTGCGACTGCCCTCGAGGCCCGCGCGCAGGGAGCCAATGTCATTCTCACCGGCCGCGATCCTCATCATTTGCGACTGGCCGCGCAGGAGGTCGGCGCGCTCAGCACGGCTGCCTTCGACGCCACGGAACACGAGCGCCTCGAACGGTTCTTCGACGAGCTCCCCCAACCGATCGACCATGTGCTCGTCACCGCTGGCGGGTCCTACTACGCCCGGGTGCCCGATATGGATTTGGCACGCGTCCGCGACGCGCTCGAAGAGCATCTCCTCCTCCCCCTGAACGTCGCCCGATCGGCCATCGGCACCGTGCGCCCAGGTGGCACGCTTATCTTCATCACCGGCACCGGCGCACGCCACCCCGGCCCCGGCCTGGCCGTCGCGGGCGTTTTCGCGGCGGCCCTGCCGGCTCTGGTCGCGAATCTCGCCTTGGAGCTCGCGCCCATCCGAGTGAACCTGCTCGCGGCAGGCTTCGTCGACACGCCTCTGTCGGCGTCACTGCTCGGCGACGATCTCAACGCCCGTCGCAGCGAGCTTGGCAGAACCCTGCCCATCCGGAGGGTTGTGGAACCGGAGGACGTGGCCGCGCTTGCTGTTCACATCATGACCAACTCTGCACTGACGGGTGCGACCTTCGACGTCGATGGCGGCGAGCAAGTCCTTGGGAAGGAGTGAGGAAGCAGGGTCGGCCCACGACACTTCCCTGTAGGCGACGCTGATCAGTTGCCGTCGAAGACGGCCTCTGGGCTCCACTCCGATGCCGGCTGAGAGTGAAGTCGCCAGTAGGCTTCGGCGATCAGTTCCGGCGCGAACGCTGTTCCATCCGCGATGTCTCCGGCGATGGTGACCCCGGTGACGTGCACGTTCTGCCGGGCCAGTTCGTAATGCAACAAATGGGTCACCGCGCGCAGGGCGGTCTTTCCCATCGAGAGGGTCGCATGCTCGGGCTGCGGGTCGTGGCTGAGCCAGCTGCCCGTCGTCAGGAACGTGCCGGTGCGGGCCTGTGCCATCGCCGGCGTGAGAACCTGCGCAGCAGTGACGGCGCCGAGCACGTCGACGCTGTACGCGGCCATCAGATACTCGGCGTCCGAGGCCAGGACACTGTCCTTGGCGATCAGGGCAGCGTTGTAGACCACGATTCCTGGGGCGTCGATCTGTGCGATGGCTTGCAGCCGTAAACGGAACGCCTTCTGGTCGGCGGCGTCGGCGAGCATGGTGTCGACGTTGGCGCCGGAAGCGCGCAATTCGTCCGCGAGAGCGGCAAGGGACTCCTCGTGGCGCGCGACGAGCGTGATTCGGAACCCTTCTCTGGCATAGCGACGGGCCACAGCGGCCCCGAGGCCAGGTCCGGCCCCGATGATCAGGACGTGCTTCGGGTCGATTGCGGCCGCATTACTCGTCCGTCCGGTCGGAATCATGCCCGTTCGATCTGCCGGCCCGGCATCGGCTCTGCGATTGCTATCCGCCATGCGGGGGCGCCAAAGGTGTCGGCGAAGTACTGCGTCTCATGCACTACCTTCTCTTGAGCGAGTTGCATGACGGACACCGAGTATGTCGGCACGCCGTCATACGTGATGATGCACTCGCTCACCCAAAGATTCCCGCTTCCGACGATCCGCAGTACCGTGAAATGCCTCTCGGCAGGGTGTCCACCACGTTGCGCCGCAATCGTCGTTCGGCCTCGGAAGCGTTCACCCGACTGCGGATAGTCGAGGATCGCGTCGTCGGAATAGATAGCGTGTTCGGCTTCGCTATCCCCGCTTTCCGATGTGCGCCAGTGTGCCTCGAGTGCCGCTCTGGTCGGAGCCATCGTGTTGTCCTTTCCGTGGGTGATTTCCGTCGGTTCAGGTCGCCGTCCGGCGGTCTGCTTGTGGTCCAGTTTGAGTGCTGGCAGTTCCTCTCGCAATCCACTTTCAGCCCGACCTGGTCGATCTGAGAGGTCGCGTGCGCGGCCAAACGCGGGCGGGGTGCGCATGCCGAGAGTGCTTTGGGGTCGGCGAGTGTCTCACGCTCGCTCCCCGACCGCCATTGTCGGTTGTCGGATCTAACCATCGTCGGGCAGCGAACTCCGACCTTCGATGCCGATGGCGCCCAGCACCTCCTTGCGGAGTGATGAGGACGCGGGGTCGTACGCACGACTGAGCGGGATGAGGCTCGATTCCGGCTCAGCGGCTTCTCGGCCGGGCGAGGCAAGGTCGGCGATGGACGCACGCGCGTTCAAAACTCTCGGTGTGGGGCCACGGAGAGAGTCTGGCCGGAACGCTCAATGAGGCGGCCGGCAGCGAAGCGCGAGAAAAAGACCTGAAAGCGAACAAGGTCGTGTAACGCAAAACTCGTGGCCGAATGAACTTGTGTCAGCAGAAGCAGGCGAAGAAGAAGTCACCGATGAGCCCCGGGATCACACCCACACGGGTGTGGACAACGTACACACCCCCTTTGGCCGCACGAGACGGCACGCACCTCTCCTTCAGCCCCTCAGCGGCGACGAATCTCCGCAGGAAATTCGCGCAGGTCATGTCAGCATCACAACCCCACGCCATGAATAGGTACAAGACCAACCAAGCCCACCAGACAAAGCCGCAAAGGAGACCCGAATGACCCCACATCCCAGCAGGCGGAGGACTCAGTAGCCAGAGCCATGACCCCGCCACCCACACAACTTCACAGGCCACCACGGCGGCTAGGCACCAGGCGGGGAACAGCGTCAGACCAACCAGGGTCAATGTACACACGTTAAAGCAAAACCCCCTCTGACGAGGGGGAATGCTGTGCCCCAGGTGGGACTCGAACTGCATTCCAGCCCCTGCAAACGCTGGGAAGTCCCCGAACATGCGGAATCCGGCCCGATCCGGCACCAGTACGACCGGGCCCGAAGCCCCAAGTGTGCACTTTGTACACACCCAAAATTGGCCAGTTCCACGGATCAGGACGAAGCCCCACCCGAGCTCCTTCGATCGCAGGAAGAGCCCGCTGAGAGCGGATGTTACGTAAAGCTTCCACCAATTTGGTCTGTCCTCGGGCATACGAAATCCCAACCGCTTTAGGTCAACTTCGGGAGCGAGGAGACTGATGGCCAAAGACGCAGCCGCCGCTCAGGGCGCGAAAGCGCTCCCTAAGAAAGCGCCGGTGGCTGCGGGCACACAAGAGAGGCGGCGGATGTGACCTGGTCGTTGGTTTTAGATCTTTTAGGAACGTTCTTCTTCGCCGTCTCGGGCTGCCTGCTGGCCGCGCGGCGGGCCTTTGACATAGTGGGCTCGCTCTTGCTGGGGTCGCTGACCGGGCTCGGGGGCGGCGTGGTGCGGGACCTGATCATCGGCGTTACCCCGACGCCTTTCACCCAGCCGGTGCACCTGGTCCCGCCGGTGGCCGCTGCACTGCTGGTCTACTTTTTCGCACGCCGTGTCCAGCGGTTCCAGCGGACACTGCTGGTCTTTGACGCCGGCGGCCTGGCACTGTTCTGTACTACCGGAGCAGTCGCGGCCCTGGACGCGGGCATGAACCCCGTTTCCGCCGCCATGCTGGGCGTCATCACAGGGGTCGGCGGGGGGTTGCTGCGTGACGTCGTCGCCAACCGGGACCCGCAGCTCTTCAACCCCCGGGACATCTACGCCGTCCCGGCCCTACTGGGAGCGGCCCTGATCACAGCCCTGTGGCAGCTGAGCCTGTTCAACGCCGTGGCCGAACTCTGCGTCGCGGCCGTGGTCTTCACCCTGCGGGTGCTCTCCCTGCACTTCCGGTGGCGGGTTCCGCACGCTGCCCGGTCCCGGCACGGCGCGCGGCCGGGCAAGACCTAGCAGGTCGGACCGGCCCGGCGTAGGTTGGGGAAGGCAGGACGCTCGAGCCGGACGAAAGGAGACCTCGTGGCCGCGACCGAACGGATATTGCAACAGTACGAGTCAATCCGCCCGGAACAGGAGGACTTCTACAAGGACCTCCACCAAAACCCTGAGCTCTCACACCAGGAACACCGCACCGCCGCCAACGTGGCGCGCAGCATGAGTTCCTACGGCTTCCAAACGGAGACCGGGATCGGGGGAACAGGAGTCACTGCGGTGCTGCAAAACGGCAACGGGCCAACGGTTTTACTCCGGGCCGACATGGACGCGCTGCCCCTGCAGGAACGGACCGGCGCAGACTACGCAAGCACCATCACAGCCCTGGACCAGGGCGGGGACCGTGTGCCCGTCATGCACGCCTGCGGACATGACGTTCACGTCGCATGCCTGCTGGGCGCCTCCAGACTGCTCGCCGAGCACCAGGACCAGTGGCGAGGCACGCTCGTGGCCCTGTTCCAGCCCGCCGAGGAAACCGGCGACGGCGCCCGCGGCATGCTCGACGACGCTCTCCTTGATCGCATCCCCCCGCCCGACGTCGCACTCGCCCAGCACGTGCTGCCCGGAGTCTCGGGCCACGTCGCCACCCGGTCCGGCCCGGTCTTATCCAGCGCCGACAGCATCCGCATCACAGTCCACGGCCGCGGCGGCCACGGCTCAATGCCGCAGAACACTATTGATCCTGTCGTGCTGGCCGCCATGATCGTCCTTCGCCTGCAGGCAATCATTTCCCGCGAAACCCCGCCCACCGAACCTGCCGTCCTCACCGTCGGGAGCCTTCACGCCGGAACCAAGAGCAACATCATCCCGGACCAGGCGGTCATGGAACTGAACCTGCGCACCTACACCGACGCCACCCGGCAGCGGATTCTCGACTCTGTCCGACGTGCCGTCCAAGCCGAGTGCGCCGCCAGCGGCTCCCCCAGAGAACCGGACTTCGAAACCTTCGACAGTTTTCCGCTCACCGTCAACGACGAGGCAACAACCGCTCGCGTAGCCGGGGCCTTCAGCACCTACTTCGGCGACCGGGCCGGCAGCCTCGAGCTCCAGACCGCCAGCGAGGACTTTAGCGATATTCCCCGGACCGGCAACATCCCCTGCACCTACTGGGGCATCGGCGGAACGGACGCGCAGACCTACAGGGCTGCCGTACGGGACGGCCGGGTGCTGGAGGACGTTCCGGCCAACCACTCGCCGATGTTCCTACCCGTCCTCCAGCCGACCCTGCAGACCGGAACCGAAGCCCTCGTCACCGCAGCCCTGGCCTGGCTCGACCTGGATAATTCACCACCGGCCAACGCGACGGCCTCCTAATCAGACGAGGAAGGACAGCCGCGTCCGAGGCAGATGTTGCGTGTGCAGTAAGCCGTCCAATCCCCCGTCGGCCCTGGCAGCAAGACCCAAAACACCAGCACCAACCCCGTGCACAGAACTGAGGCTTGCCTGCATTTCGCAAGACGGGTGGAATGCGTTCACAACACCGGAAGTCTGTCACTACCGCAGTCTGTGAGTCTGCCTACGCCGCCGATGGCAGTGACTATGACAAACCGCCGCTCAGAAGGGGCTACGACGGCACGTTAGGTGAGCACTCATCAAAGAGCCTCGGGGCGTTTTGTGTTCCAGGCAGTGAGTAATGCCGGGCCGCTGTGAATCCGGCGGCTCGGTTTCCGGCCGCTTACTCGCGGCCGGGCGCCGGGACGGTCGCGGGTGTGTGTTCGATGACGATTGTGCTGCGTTGGCTTCCTGGTGTTACCAGGCGGGCATTGCGTTCGTCGTTGCCGGTTGCGCGCCATTCCGCGTCGGCGGCGTCCTTGTCGAACTTCAGGTGCCGGGCGGTGAGCCGGCGCAAGCGTTCGCCCTGTTCGAGTTCCACGAACCAGGTTTCATCCAGGAGGGATGCGACCTCGTTCCATGGGGCCTCGTCCAAGAGCAGGTAGTTGCCCTCGGTGATGATCAGGCGTGTTTCCGGCGGGACGGCGATGGCCCCGGCGATCGCGTCGTTGACTTCGCGGCGGAAGACCGGAGCGAAGATCTCCCGCGAGATATCTGAGCGCAGCCGGCGGAGCAACGCGACGAAGCCGGCACCGTCGAAGGTGTCCGGAGCGCCCTTGCGGTGCTCAAGCCCGCGGGCCACGAGCAGCGACTGCGCCAGGT
>NZ_JBFTGZ010000027.1:0-8154 GCF_056393985.1 Arthrobacter sp. 10T425
GTGGTCGTCGATGACGGTGTGGACATAGGCGGTCCCGATCAGTGGCCCGCGGTGTCTGCTGCGCGCCTTGTCCGGGGTTCCTGCCCGGTTCCGGTCTCCTTGCTGCCGCCCAACGTAGCGCCAGCCGCCGCCGTGGGGGATATTGCCGAGCTTCTTCACGTCGACGTGGATCATGGCCCCGGGCCTGTCGTGCTCGTACCGGCGGATGACCTCCCCGGTGCGCTTGTCCACGTGGTGCAGGCGGTTCAGCCGGCACCGGACCAGAACCGCGTGCACGGTCGAGGCCGGCATGGCCAGCTTCGCCCCGATCGCGACCGGCCCCAGCCGTTGCTTCCAGCGCAGGTGCACTACCTTGCGCACCAGCTGCTGCGGCGTCCGGTTCGCCACCCGGTGCGGGCGCGAGGACCTGTCGGCCATGCCGTCCTGACCCATCGCGGCGTAGCGGGCCGCCCACCGTTTGGCCGTGGGCCAGGAGCAATTGAACTGCTCGGCAGCCCGGGACACCGGCCAGCCGTGGTCTACGACCAGACGCGCGACGCGCAAACGTTGGCGTGGAGTCAAAGCGGCATTAGCGTGGGACACGAGGACCTCCTGGTCGCTGCAGCGGTTGTCTAAGCAACTCCACTGTGCAACCGGAGGTCCTCACCTTTAGGTCAACGACTCCAGCGAGTCATCACATTCACCGAACCAACGTCCCTGGGCAGTACACCTAGGAGAAGCGCTCCGGGGTCCGCGCCTCGCGGCGGCCCCTGAGTTTGCGCCACGCGCCGGGCGCCAGCACGACGGCGATGCCGACGGCGGCGCCGATGATGGTCTCGACGATTCTGTCGCGGAGCAGGAGGCCGGGCGGCACGGGCGCCACGAGAAGCGTCGAGGTCAGGGCCAGCGGCGTGACGAAAACCTGCGCCAGCATGTACTGGCGCGCGATGAACATCTCGGCGCCGAACTGGCACGCGGCAATGACCAGCACCGTCTGCCAGGGCGTCGGCTGCAGGAGCAGGATGCCGGCGAGCAGCACCAGCCCCAGGGCTGTGCCCGCGATTCGCTGCAGGCCGCGGCTGACGCGGTGCCGGGTGGTGTGGCCCACCAGCGGAACGACGGCGGCCACCATCGCCCAGTAGTTGTGGCCAATGCCCAGCCATTCCCCGGCCAGGGTTCCCAGCGTTCCCGCCAGGCCTGCCGCCACGAGGTAACCCCAGCTTTCATGCCACGCGGCGCGTTTCTCCCGCGGAGTGAGGGCCGCCGGTCTCGGATTCACCCACGGGGTCCGGTGGCTCCGGGCCACCCGCGAGGACAGGCCGAGCAGCAGGGAGAAGGCCACCGTGAGGACGGCCACCAGCATGGCCTGCCACAGCGGCGGCTGGTTGGGGATTGACGCGATGGCCGCGAACGCGAAGATATGGAACAGCGAACCGGAGGGGCGCAGGCGCCACCACGCGACAACCAGGGAGCAGCCCCACGCGATCACGGTGGTGGCCACCACGAGGACCCAGGTGGTGCCTGCCGCCGACAGCCCGGCCAGGGCGTCCACCCGCGCGGTGAGGGCGGCCAGGAACATCACCAGCAGCATCAGCCCGCCGCCGCGGACCTGCAGGGTCAGACGCCTGGCGTGCGGCTCGTTGCGGCCGTAGATGCCGGTGAAGGCGCCGAAGGAAGCGAAGATTGCCAGATCCAGGCGGTCCAGCAGCACCAGCGTGATCAGCGGAACAAAGACTCCCACGGCGCAGCGGAAGGCAACCTGGTGGTCCTTGTTGCCCGGCGCGATGGTGAACATCTCGGCGAACACCTTCATAGCGCCGGCCTCACAGCGAAAAAGCTCTTCATGGGCGGGTTCTCACGCATTTTTTCATGAGTTCAGGCGCCTTTCGTTACAGCCGGAGTGTTACGACGGCGGCGCTGGCATCCAAGAGGGAGTTTACGCCGGAACGGCGCGGCGGCGGCATCGGAATCCGTTGATCGGGATCGGCCGGCTGCACCGCGAAGTGGTAGCGTCTATCGGTTGAATCAAGCCCGCACCGCACACCGGAGGTTCCCCATGCTCAAAGGATTCAAGGATTTCATCCTGCGCGGCAACGTGATCGAACTGTCCATTGCAGTCGTGGTCGGCACCGCCTTCACGGCCCTGGTCAGTGCCTTCACCGCAAACGTCGTTAACCCGATCCTGGCTGCCGCCGGCGGAGTCGAGACCCACGGCCTGGGCTTCTACGTCTGGCCTGGCAACGACAAGACCTTCGTCAACATCGGCGCCGTGGTGACGGCCTTCCTGACCTTCCTGATTACTGCCGCGGTGGTGTACTTCATTTTCGTGGCCCCCATGAACCGGATCAACCGAATGGTCAAGAACCGGCTCAAGGCAGCCGAACCCGAGGAGAAACCGATCCCGGCCGACACCGCTCTGCTGGCCGAGATCCGCGACCTGCTGGCCAATCTGGCCGGCCCGGACTCCGCCGCCACCCGCGCCCGCGTCGGTGAACACCCGGACGGGGAACACCCGCACGGGAAGGCACACTCGTCCGAGCCGGCCGGAACCGCAAGCCGAACTCACGTCTGACCCGTCCTTGCCGGGCCCTCTGGCGGGCGGCCGGACCGGAGTGCTTTGATGTAGGGGCCCCGCCGCGCGAGCTGGGCTGCCAAGGAGGAACACCATGCCGGACCTTAGTTGGAACCACGAGCTGGTGGACCAACTGGACTGGCATTTTGCCAATCAGGCCCGGCCGCGGCTGGAGGGGTTGACTGACCACGAGTACTTTTGGGAGCCGGTACCGGGCTGGAATGTCCGCCGCAAAGACGCCTCAACGCCGCCGGCCGCGCCGGGTTCGGGTGAATTCACCATAGATTTCAGCTACCCGGAGCCCGTTCCTGCTCCGGTGACAACCATTGCGTGGCGCCTGTGCCACATTCTGGTCGGCGTCCTCGGCGCACGCACGGCATCGCACTTTGGCGGCCCACCGTTGGACTACCAGAGCTTCGCCTACCCCGGCACCGCGGCCGGGGCACTGGCCCAGCTGGACGAGTACTACGGCCGGTGGGTCCACGGCGTGAAGGGCCTCCACGAATCGGGATTGGCGGCACCCTGCGGGCCGGCCGAGGGCCCGTACGCCGATGCCCCCATGGCAGCACTGGTCCTGCACATCAACCGTGAGATGATCCACCACCTGGCCGAGGTCGCCCTGCTCCGCGACCTTTACGCCCACCGCCACCTGCTCCAGCGCGGCCCGGAGGGTGGACCGGACCTGTAACAGCACGATCACTCGGCCTGGCCCGGTCCCGGCGCGAAACCGTCACCCGGCGGCAACCCGGCCGAAACAGCCGGCCGGAATCATGGGAGCATGACGCGCAACGCTACAGGCAAAAACCCTGCCAAAACCACCGGCAAAGCCCAGTCCCCGGCCACCTCCGAGTTGAGCTGCGAAGTGTGCGGCCAGATGCCCGAACCGACCAAGGCACGGCTGACCCTGGCCAATGTCGCCGTGATGCTCCCGATCGAACTGCTGGTGCACGCGGCGGTGGTGCAAACCCACCTGCCATACGTTGCCAAGGTCCTGGTGCTGACCATGACCGCGACCATCCTGGTGATCTGGGTGGCCGAACCCTCGGCGGCCCGGATGCTCAGGGGCTGGCTGCATGCCCCGGCCCTGCGGCACCGCAAACGGCTCGGCGCCGCACCCGCCCTGTGGCGGGCGCGGACCGTCCTGAAAGACAAGCCCGGGTCGCTGCAGAAACTGACGCAGGCCCTGGCCGGCCTGAACACGAACATCCTCAGCATTCATGTTCATCCCGTGGCCGGCGGTGTGCTGGACGAGTTTGTGCTCTCGGCCCCGGGCGAAGTCCGCGAAGCCGAGCTGCTCCGGGCGCTGCGGGCCGGCGGCGGAGCGGACCCGCACGTCTGGCCGACCACCGCCCTGGCCATGGCCGACGGGCAAACCGGCGCACTGAGCCTGGCCGCCCGGATCGCCGCCAGCCCGGAGGAGCTGCCGCTGGCGGTCGCGGAACTGCTGCGGGCACGGATCATCCCCGGAACGGCCGCCGGCATCACCGAGGGCCCGCCCTCCACGGGCGGTGACGGGACGGTCCTGAAAATCCCTACGGCGTGGCACGGGCCCATTACGTTTTCCCGGCCCGGCGAGCCGTTTACGCCAGCCGAGTCCGCCCGCGCACACCGTTTGGCCGAACTCGCGGAGATCCTGGCGCACCGGCCGGCGGCGCGTTAGCCGGCACGGCCGGCCGGTGGCCCGGCTGGCCGGTGAAATAGCCGCCCGATGGTTGGCGCGGGGTCAGATTCCTGTCATCCGGATGGTGAGGGCATCCTGCTCGACCGTGACCTTGAGGTGCTTGGCCTTGCCGAGCGGGTCGCCGTCGAGCTGGAATTCCTGCTCGTGGGCGAGTTCGATCTCGGCTGACTTTCCGGCGAAATATTCCACCGACGCGTTCTTGGCGTTCCTCCGGCCGAAGACGCCGGCCAGCACATCCAGCCAGCCGAACCGGCCGATGGGGGCCAAAATCACGACGTCCAGGATGCCGTCGTCGATCTTGGCGTCGGGAAAGATCTCCACGCCACCCATGATCTTGCCGCAGTTACCCACCATCACGCTGCGGATGCGGCGCCGTACCGGGTGCTCACCGTCAATGCTGATTTTCGCCCTGATGGGCTTGCCCGGCAGGTGCCGGATGCCCGCCTCAACGTACGCGAGCCAGCCCACGCGGTCCTTGAGTTCGTCGACGGTGTTGGCCATGATGGCGGCGTCGTAGCCAAGTCCGGCCATCACCAGGAAGGTGGATTCCGTCTCGGCGTGGTCCAGCGTGGCCTTCACCACGTCCACCTTGGTGTCCGTGCCGCTCAGGACGTCGTAGCTGGCCGCCACGGGGTCGGTGATGTCGATGCCGAGATTGCGGGCCAGCAAGTTCCCGGTCCCCAGGGGCACCAGGCCCATCGGCGTTCCGGTGCCTGCGAGGACTTCCGCCACGCAGCGGACCGTTCCGTCGCCGCCTGCGGCGATTACGACGTCGACTCCGGCCTCCAGTGCCTCGCGGGCCTGGCCCAGCCCGGTGTCCTCCTTCGTGGTTTCCAGCCACAGCGGCTCCGCCCAGCCCTGGGTCTCGCACAGGCGGAAGAAGGAGGCGCGGAAGCTCTCACCGGGAGACTTCATGGGGTTGATAACCACGGCGGCGCGCCGGGACGCTGTATTGTCCCCGGTTTCCAGGGTCTCCGACGTCGCGGTGCTGTTCTCTGTCATGGCGTCCTTAGGGGCAATTCGGCGGAGGGTTCCCGAACTAAAATCCTAGCCGCAGTGCCCGCGTAACCTGCGCAGGGCCGGCGCGAATCGTGGACGCGCGCTCCGCAGGCTCACTAGACTGGGTTTCGTGATGTGCCGGAGGCTGCGCTCCGGACGCCGAAAGCGGGGGCAGATGACTGAAACAGAGAATTACTCAGCGACGGCAGAATCATCCAGCGTCGATCCGCACGACTGGGGCCGGGCGATGGCGCTGGCGCTCACACGGCTGGCCGAGCAGATCGCGCCCGGAGGCAGCGAAGACATCCATGCCCTGCTGGTGGGCAGGGACCTGCACTTGAAAATCGGTGACGAACCCGGTGGCGTGACGATCACGGTTTCAACAGAGCCCATCCCGGATCCCGCTGCCTGACGGTTCTCTTTCCAGACGTACCCCTTCCCGGACGTACTTCTTTCCAGACGTACGCCTTCCCAGACGTCCCGTCTGAGACGCGGTTCACCGGCCCGAGGTCAGGTCCTCGGAGATAATTTCCGCCGTGGCCAGCGCCGCCTCACGCACGGCCTTGAGGTAGGCGTCCGGGTCGGGCTGCGCGGACACCGTCTGGGCCTGCAGCGAGACGTTGATGGCCGCCACCACTTTCGGCCCGTCGTGGACGGGCGCCGCGATGGACATCAGGCCCAGCTCCAGCTCCTGGTTCAGCAGGCACCAGCCCTGGGCGCGAACAGTATCCAGCTCCGCCAGGAGGGCGGCCCGCGTTCCGATGGCTCCGGGAGTGAGGGGCCGGATCTCGGCGGCCGCGAGGTACTCTTCCAGCTTCGCCGGCGGGAGGGCCGCGAGCAGCACCCTGCCCATGGAGGTGGCGTAGGCGGGGAAGCGGGTGCCCACCGTGATGCCGACCGTCATGATCCGCCGGGTGGACACCCGGGCGATGTAGGCGATGTCGGTGCCTTCGAGCACCGCGGCCGACGTCGACTCCCCCAGTTCGAGGGAGAGCTCTTCCAGATGCGGCTGGGCGAGCTGCGGCAGGGAGAGCCCGGACAGGTAGGCGTAGCCGAGCTGCAGCACTTTGGCAGTCAGGGCGAAGATCTTGCCGTCCGTGCGGACATAGCCCAGCTCCGCGAGCGTGTGCAGGAACCGCCGGGCGGTGGCCCGGGTCAGCTCGGTCCGGGCCGCCACCTCGGTCAGCGTCATCTTGGGGTGTTCCGTGTCGAAGGCACGGATCACGGCGAGCCCGCGCGCCAGCGACTGCACGTACTGGTCGCTGGCCGCGGGCGCGCCGCCGCTCTTGGCTGGCTCAGTCATTTTCCGCCTCTCGGTCCCGCATCACTTTAGCGGTGCCCACAGCTTGTCCGGCCGCAGGCCTGTCAGCTTGGGTCCGCCGCCCGGAGCGGCATCGGGACCATGGCCTGGAGTTCCTCGAGCGTGCAGCCGAAGGTCTCCCGCACCTGGACGCCGTCGGGTCCGGTCAGGAAGACGGCCTTGTCGGTGTAGACGCGGGTCACGCAGCCGATCCCGGTGAGCGGGTACGTGCAGGTCTCCACGAGTTTGGACACGCCGTCGCGGGTCAGGAGCGTCATCATGACGAAGACGTCCTTGGCGCCGGTGGCGAGGTCCATGGCGCCGCCGACGGCGGGGATCGCGTCCGGGGCCCCGGTGTGCCAGTTGGCGAGGTCGCCGGTGGCGGAAACCTGGAAGGCGCCCAGGACGCAGATGTCCAGGTGTCCGCCGCGCATGATGGCGAAGGAGTCAGCGTGGTGGAAGTAGGACGCCCCCGGCAGTTCGGTCACGGGGATCTTCCCTGCGTTGATGAGGTCGCCGTCGATCTGGTCCCCGGTGGCCTCCGGGCCCATGCCGAGCATGCCGTTCTCGGTGTGGAGCGTGATGTTCTGCTCCGGCTCGAGGTAGTTCGAGACCAGGGTGGGCTGGCCGATGCCGAGGTTCACGAACGATCCGGGGACGATGTCGCGGGCCACGAGGCGGGCGAGATCGTCACGGCCCAGCGGCTTGCCGGACGTCTGGAGATCAGCCTGGTTGCCGGTCCGCAGACTCTGGTCATTGGTTGGGATGCTCATCTCAGGCCACCTTCACAATGCTGTTGACGTAGATGCCGGGGGTCACGATGTTTTCCGGGTCCAGTCCGCCGGTGGGGACGATCCCGGACACCTGGGCGATGGTGTGTTTCGCGGCGGCGGCCATGATGGGGCCGAAGTTCCGCGCGGTTTTACGGTAGACCAGATTGCCCCGGCCGTCCGCCGTGAGGGCCTTGATCAGGGCGACGTCGGCGTGGATGGGGGTCTCGAACACCTGCCACTTGCCGTCCAGGAAGCGGGTTTCCTTGCCTTCGGCGAGCATGGTGCCGTAGCCGGTGGGCGTGAAGAAACCGCCGATCCCGGCGCCGGCGGCACGGATCCGCTCGGCGAGGTTTCCCTGCGGGACCAGTTCGAGCTCAACCTCGCCGGCGCGGTACCTGGCGTCGAAATGCCAGGAGTCGGACTGCCGCGGGAAGGAGCAGATCATCTTCTTCACCCGGCCTTCCTTGATCAGCAGGGCCAGGCCCTGGTCGCCCTGGCCGGCGTTGTTGTTCACCACGGTCAGGCCGGTGGCGCCGCACTCCAGCAGCGCGTCGATGAGCTCGAACGGCTGCCCGGCGTTGCCGAAGCCGCCGATCATCACGGTGGAACCATCCTTGATGCCGGCGACGGCCTCGCCGACGGTGTCGATGAAATTCAGCATCTGTCTTAGCCCTGTCCTCTATGCCGCATCGCGGGAAGTTACGTTTTCGAGCACGACGGCGAGGCCCTGGCCGACGCCGATGCAGATCGCGGCGACGCCCCAGCGCTGCCCGGAGGCCTGCAGGGAACGGGCCAGGGTGCCCAGGATCCGCCCGCCGGAGGCGCCGAGCGGGTGGCCCATGGCGATCGC
>NZ_JBFTGZ010000028.1:0-5923 GCF_056393985.1 Arthrobacter sp. 10T425
GCTTCGCTGCGGGGAATTGCCCTGGCTTCGGTCCCTTGCCTGGTTGCTGTGGGGTCGGGAAAGAGCTGTCCATGAGCCTTCTGGCTTCAAGCGCTTGAGCCAGGGCTGCCGCTCGCCGTTCCGTAAGTTGGGCCGCGGTCTGCTGCTGGTTCTCGACGATGGCCTTCTGGCTGCTCCGTGCACGCCCTGGTGTTTTTTGCCGTGGTGCTTGGATGAGATCGAAGTGCTTTTCCAGCGCGGTGGCGGCGCTCTGGGCAGCCCGGAAGTCCTGGCGGGCGTGCCAGACCTGGGCGTTGTCGCTGACCCGGCTAACCACGATGTGTACATGGTCTTCCCCGTGGCGCACCATCACCCAGGGATGTTCCTCGTAGCCCATGCGCTCGGCCATGATCGTGGCCGCGTCCTGCCATTGCTGGTCGCTGAGCCGGCGGTCCCCTGGCGCGGTCCGCAGCGAGACCTGCCAGATCGGTTTGCTGATGTCAGGCCGGGTGCCGGCGGCCTCGCGCAGATCCGCAGCCCAGCTCGCCCCGTCAGTGTGGCCCTCCCGGCCAAGATTCCCGCCGATCACGATTCCACCGGAATGCCGTACGTTCCCGGCCGTGTATTCGTGCTCGTTGGCTTTCCCTGGTCCGTGCAGGTACGCCGCGATATCGCCGGCTCTTTCACCTCGGGTGATCTTGGCAATCATCGGCCCCTCAGCTCATCCCGGACCGACCCGAGCAGCTCTCGCGCCGCGTCCAGGCTCCGGGTAATCTCCTGGAGCTCCGGTGCCGCCGCACCACCGAGCGCGGCAATGTTCAACGCTTTGGCGATCTGGTTAAGGTTCGATCCCGTCCGGGCCAGCTCGGCACGCATCTCCCGCGCCTGACTGACCGGGGCCGCGACGGGCCGGTTCTCCAGCCGCGCGGTGACGGTCTCGCGCACCCACCGGCCCATCTGCCCACGCCCCTCGGCAGCAGCCGCGGCAACCCACGCAGCGTGCTCGTCCGGGGTCAGACGCACGGCCACGGTCTTGGTCCGATCCCCGCGCGGACCCGCCGGCGCGTCGGGTTCCGGCTCTGCTGGTTGCGACACTGCCGGCTCCGCTGCGGGGGCCGGCGATGCGGCCGGCTGCGACCAGCGACGGAACCAACTAGACGAGTCAGACATGACGAGACCTTCCGACGGGGAACCCGCGGAAGCAGCCATCCGCGCAGCGGGTGGCCAGCCCCGCAGGGCAAGGGATTGCCGAAACGAGAAGGTCGCCCAGCGACCGTAGCGTTACGGCAATCATACCTTGCATCGTTTCCGGGTGGTCCGACAGCGGAGGAACAGAACCCACACGGGAACAGGGGCACGCGCAGTGTTTCAGGGCGAGCTCTGCGAGACCTGGAACCAAGCGGGCGTGGGCCGCAGGTCCACCATCGTGGCCCGACCAGGGCCACGCAACGCACCTGTTCCGGAAGCTGACCGGGGGCACCGCCCGACTAGTAGGCTCGCGCTATGTCTGAGTAAGCGGGCGGCAGCCGGCTACTCGGCACGTTCTCTCGTGGCCCCTTCACCTAGGGGTCACCTGGCTCCACTCGCCTGCGCAGATTTGCAGAGGGATTAGTAGAGGAGAGGCAGCCTCTGGCTGCCTGCCCGTTCGCTGGCTGGAGCTTAGGAACGGTTCTTCAGAACCGGACACCGCAGAGGGAGGAAGGGGAGGGAGGAGGGCAGGGGCTTGCCTTGAACTAAATCAGGGCAAGCGTTGACACCGCGTCGGTCGGACGGTCGGTTGTCGGTTGGCTACGTAAGTAGCTCGCAAGGTGAGGGTATTACTTCTACACAGTGGCGGCATATGCCTTGCGATCTGGCAGTCCCCGTAGGGCTCTGCTGTAGGCGCTGGCACTCCTTCGATTCCGGGGATTGCTCAACCCGGTGAAACACCCTGCCGCAAGGCTCGACTGTAGAGGCGGCTCTAACCCGCGTACCGGCCCAGGGGCCCTAGAGTTTGGGGTTCGTTGCCGTTGCAGGCAACACGCGGCTCAGCTCTTTTACCGCGTTTTCTACTCAACCGTTGGCGCAGTTGATAGTCTTTCCTTATTCGATAGAACGATTTCAAGGTATCCCTGCTGGTTGGCGCTGGCGGGGATTCCGCTTTTAACGGCGTGGCGCGGATAGCGGCCCATGAAAGGCCGGCACTCCCCCGTACCGTGGGAAACATGGCGAGGAACAATCAAACCGGAACGTCAATGGGCGGAACCATGATCCGTGTCCCCCAGCGATGGCCGGACAAAAACGCGGAAGAATGCCCAGTGTGCAAAGCGGGGCGACGCTCTCCCTGCCGAGACAAGCGGACCAACAAGCTCATGTACAAAACGCATACGGGCAACTCGATTAAGCGGTCAAAGAAGTGACCCCCAGCCGCCCCGCCTGGACGCTCACGGAAGCCGTCCAGCGCACAGGAGCCAGCCGCTCCACACTTCGGCGCTACCTCGACGCCGGCAAGTTTCCCAACGCCTATAAGGACACCTCTAAGGCATGGCGGTTTCCTCTGGAGGATCTGTTGGCGGCAGGTCTGAGCGTTTCTGCGCCACCTCCTGAGCGTGCCAGCGCGTCCAGTGGACGTGCTCTGAGCACGTCCACTGAGCACAGTCAGAGCACGGCCACTGAGCAAGCCAACACAGCCAGTGCTGAACAGGTGAGCAAGCTTGAGCAAGCTCTTCGGGAGGAACGCATCAGGGCGGACAATGCGGAGCGTTTGGCCGCGTCATATCTGGATAACGTGCAAGACCTACGCCGTGCTCTCCGCATGATTGAGGCTGGCACCGGAAAACCTGAGCAATCCCCTGAACACGCACTGAGCACGTCCACTGAACAACCCGTGGCTGCTCCTGGCTTGCTCACCGATTTAGCGGTGAACAAGCCTGACCAAGCCACCATGGACACGACAAAGGGCCGGCCGAATTCTGCCCCTCTGTGGCGCCGTCTGCTAGCGCGTCGTTAGCCGTCAGGCCAGCGCCCGTGCCACGTCGTATCCTGCTGCTTTTGCCAGCGTGTGCCGCGCCCTGTCGTAGCGGCGTGTGGTGCGCGGGTCAGCGTGTCCCATACTGTCCTGGAGGTCATGCAGGGTGGTCCCTGCATCCAGAGCGATAGTGGCGAACGTGTGCCGGAGCGAGTGAGGGCTGATCTGCCCCTCAACACCAGCAACACGCGCCAGCCGTTTCACGGTGCGGAACGCCTCGGAAGGATTCCAGCGCCTGCCCGTGGCCGTCGTGAAGATCGGCAGGCCGGCACCTGCGGTGCCGGCCGCGAGCTCACGTCCCGTAGCCCCCAGGTACGTGTTGAGGGCTTCCACAGCGGGGGCCGGCACGGCCACCTTGGCGTCCTTCCCACCTTTCCGCCGGATGCACAGGGTCCGGTGGCCGGTGTCGTGGCCGTAATCCGTCGTGCCGGCGTTCAGCGCCTCACTGAGCCGGACCCCGGTGAACAGCAGCAGGCTCACCAGGGCGTGGGAGCGCGGGCCGTCAGCCCGCGCGGCCGCCAGCAACGCCTTTGCCTGGTCTTTGCTCAGCCCCTGCGTGTTGGAATGGTCAAAATCCACTTTGGGGCGCTTGATCAGCTCGACGGGGTTGGATGAGATCAGCTCAGCGGAGAGCGCGTAGCGGTAGAAGCTCGAGAGGGCCGCCAGAATCGCTGCCACGGTGGCCGGCGCCCCGGTCAGGCTGTGACGGTAGCCGTCGATGACGGGGCGTTTCACGTCCAGCAGGTCCAGTGCCCTGGCATCGAGCCAGGAACAGTAGCCGGCCATGCTCCGGGTGTAGGCACGGAGGGTGTGCGGGGAGCTCTGCGCCAGCTGCCACGCGGCGATGATGCGCCCGTGCCGGTGCTGGTTCCCGGCCGTTGTGCTGATCGGTCCCTGGGTCATGTGCACACGATAACGGACATTATCGTGTGGGCATGGTCGCTCTAGACAGTGATGCAGTCGCCGCCTATTCGCGCCGCTGTGGAGGCCCAGACTTCGACTTCATCACGACGGGAAGGATGGCAAAGCCTGCCATTATTGGGCCTGCGACAAAACCAAAAAGAAGCGCCTGTGGCCATCCGCCTATCAGGAACCCCACGAAGCCCCAGATGATGACCGCGAGGATTCCAATCACAACGATCCTCAAGGTTCTATGCCCTCTAAATAGAGTCAATGCTTGTTCTCCTCCCACTGCTTGTCACCGAAGTCCGAGACACACACCATCAAGCCATCACAGCGACCTGAAACCAAGCACCAACTGACGGTGGAGCGCCACGCTCAGGGTTCCGCCGCAGCACACTGGAGCCGCAAGGTCCTCGGGGTCAATAGGCCGCGCAGCAGGCATGACGACCGACTGTCGACTGACATTATCGTGTGGGCTTTGCCCTCTACTCTGCCGGGACGGCCTCAAAATCATCGTCGTCGTTAGCGATCTGCTCCCACAGGGCATAGTGCCTTCCACCTCGCAGTTAGCCTACGGTTTGGCCCGCAACTGCCTGGTCCTTGACCTCAGCATTATCCAGATCGCCGCAGCCAAGACCAGGAAAAGCAGCGCCACCGGCAGGAGAAAAAAACCAGTGCCGCTGTCGCCAGCCGCCAACGTGACGCCGGAGAGGCCACCGAGAACGATTCCCACGAGAGCACCAGCAAGGGCGATCCTTTTCCATACGCCGGCGTCACGATCGCTGAGGTCCGATGCCTTTAGCTGAGCAGCCCTTTCCTGTTCATACAGCTGGGCAACCAACAAACCTATGATGGCCGGCAACAACCCCGCAGCCGGGTTGGCCTCCTGACGCTCCGTGCTGATGGAGGTGCTGACGACAATCGCGATGATGGTCGCCAAGACGACCCCGATGAGCGTGAAATATCTCGACCGTCGACGCGTCCGCACAAGTCTCCCGGCCCTGGTCTTGCCCACCAGAATCACTCCACCCCAAGCAATCAGCAAAGCCGCCATGAGGCTCTGGAGGATTCCGAACCATGCATCAGGGGCGTTTCTCCAAATCGTAAGGAGGGAAACCACGCCGAGAGCTATGACCACCAGACCGTCCGCGACCCGGAGCTTCCCCTCAGTCTCTCGAGATGCCATGCGCTAAGTGCAACCGGCAGCGGCCCAGTTGTCAATAAGTCAACTGGCAGACAAAATCCAGCGGCCGCGTGGCGCGCAGCGTCCGATGCCGGGGGCGAGTCGGTCTGGTGGGTACCGTTCGGGCCGTCCCGGTGGGCTCCATTCAGGTTGACACAGTCACCCATGCGCTGAAGGACTCAGGGCCTCTGTATTCACACGCTGAGCACACCTCCGCCTGGAGCCACCCCCGCTCGCCGCCTCGCTCCGCAATGTCGCCATCCGTTACGAGACGATAAGAGCTGCATCTCGGGCACCGACGCGGTGGCTTCCTCTTGACCTTGATGATGGCTGTTGAATACATCTGGAGGACATGCGCGGTCGCATCGAGAAGCATCTCGGCATCCCACTCCGTCGCGTTGTAATCGTGCTGGAGACTCACAGCGACGTCGTAGTCGGTCCCAATTAGCCGATAGCTGCTGACCTTCTGCACCAGCGTGACTTTGGTGTCCGGGTCGTTTGGGTCGTCAGCATTTCGGGACTCAGCTTCGACGTAGCTTCGGATGTATTTCTCTTCGTGTGCGGGGAGAGGTGCGGCCATACGGCCACTATATGAGGGCCTCTGTCCATAACATTCCGGGGGCAAGGAACGCGGAGCGTTGCGCGGCAGCTCGTGGCGTTACCGTTCGAATCCGCGGTCTGGCCGGCGTTCGCTGACAGGGCGCTTCGCTGCGGGGAATTGCCCTGGCTTCGGTCCCTTGCCTGGTTGCTGTGGGGTCGGGAAAGAGCTGTCCATGAGCCTTCTGGCTTCAAGCGCTTGAGCCAGGGCTGCCGCTCGCCGTTCCGTAAGTTGGGCCGCGGTCTGCTGCTGG
>NZ_JBFTGZ010000029.1:0-3204 GCF_056393985.1 Arthrobacter sp. 10T425
TGGTGTGAACGTCTTTTGAATCCGTTCACGGGAAGAGTGTGTGGTGTAAGTTATCGGCCTATTAGTACCGGTCAGCTTCACGAGTCGTTAGTCCTCGCTTCCACATCCGGCCTATCAACCCAGTGGTCTGGCTGGGGGCCTCTCACACACAAGGTGTATGGAAATCTCATCTCGAAGCGAGCTTCCCGCTTAGATGCTTTCAGCGGTTATCCCATCCGAACGTAGCTAATCAGCGGTGCACTTGGCAGTACAACTGACACACCAGAGGTTCGTCCGTCCCGGTCCTCTCGTACTAAGGACAGCCCTTCTCAAATTTCCTGCGCGCGCAGCGGATAGGGACCGAACTGTCTCACGACGTTCTAAACCCAGCTCGCGTACCGCTTTAATGGGCGAACAGCCCAACCCTTGGGACCTACTCCAGCCCCAGGATGCGACGAGCCGACATCGAGGTGCCAAACCATGCCGTCGATATGGACTCTTGGGCAAGATCAGCCTGTTATCCCCGAGGTACCTTTTATCCGTTGAGCGACGGCCATTCCACAATGTACCGCCGGATCACTAGTCCCGACTTTCGTCCCTGCTCGAGATGTCTCTCTCACAGTCAAGCTCCCTTGTGCACTTACACTCGACACCTGATTGCCAACCAGGCTGAGGGAACCTTTGGGCGCCTCCGTTACTTTTTAGGAGGCAACCGCCCCAGTTAAACTACCCATCAGGCACTGTCCCTGACCCGGATTACGGGCCGAAGTTAGATGTCCAAAGTGACCAGAGTGGTATTTCAACGATGACTCCACCCGAACTGGCGTCCGGGCTTCAACGTCTCCCACCTATCCTACACAAGCCACTCCGAACACCAATACCAAACTATAGTAAAGGTCTCGGGGTCTTTCCGTCCTGCTGCGCGTAACGAGCATCTTTACTCGTACTGCAATTTCGCCGAGTTTATGGTTGAGACAGCGGGGAAGTCGTTACTCCATTCGTGCAGGTCGGAACTTACCCGACAAGGAATTTCGCTACCTTAGGATGGTTATAGTTACCACCGCCGTTTACTGGGGCTTAAATTCTCAGCTTCGCCTTGCGGCTAACCGGTCCTCTTAACCTTCCAGCACCGGGCAGGAGTCAGTCCGTATACATCGTCTTGCGACTTCGCACGGACCTGTGTTTTTAGTAAACAGTCGCTTCCCCCTGGTCTCTGCGGCCCCGATCCCCTCCCACCAGCAAGTGGTGTTCAAGGTTGGGGCCCCCCTTCTCCCGAAGTTACGGGGGCATTTTGCCGAGTTCCTTAACCATAATTCTCTCGATCGCCTTAGTATTCTCTACCTGATCACCTGTGTCGGTTTGGGGTACGGGCGGCTAAAACCTCGCGTCGATGCTTTTCTCGGCAGCATAGGATCACCGAATCCCCCCATACGGGGGTCCCGTCAGATCTCAGGCATCATGAACGGCGGATTTGCCTACCGTTCGCCCTACATCCTTAGACCGGGACAACCATCGCCCGGCTCGGCTACCTTCCTGCGTCACACCTGTTAATACGCTTGCCTCCCAGGATCAGGTCCCGCGCTCCACCAAAACCCACACACCCCGAAGGGTGCTAGGGCAGGTTTCGGGCGGTTAGTATCCCCTGTTCAGCATGGGCGGTTTTTCGCCGGTACGGGAATATCAACCCGTTGTCCATCGACTACGCCTGTCGGCCTCGCCTTAGGTCCCGACTTACCCAGGGCAGATTAGCTTGACCCTGGAACCCTTGATCATCCGGCGGACGGGTTTCTCACCCGTCTTTCGCTACTCATGCCTGCATTCTCACTCGTGTAGGCTCCACCGCTGGTTTCCACCGCGACTTCACTGCCCACACGACGCTCCCCTACCACTCCAGACGCCTGAACCACAAGGGCTTGGCTAATGTCTGAAATCCACAACTTCGGCGGTGTACTTGAGCCCCGCTACATTGTCGGCGCGGAATCACTTGACCAGTGAGCTATTACGCACTCTTTTAAGGATGGCTGCTTCTAAGCCAACCTCCTGGTTGTCTTCGCAACTCCACATCCTTTCCCACTTAGCACACGCTTAGGGGCCTTAGTTGGTGGTCTGGGCTGTTTCCCTCTCGACTATGAAGCTTATCCCCCACAGTCTCACTGCTGCGCTCTCACTTACCGGCATTCGGAGTTTGGCTGACGTCAGTAACCTTGTAGGGCCCATTAGCCATCCAGTAGCTCTACCTCCGGTAAGAAACACGCAACGCTGCACCTAAATGCATTTCGGGGAGAACCAGCTATCACGAAGTTTGATTGGCCTTTCACCCCTACCCACAGCTCATCCCCTCCATTTTCAACTGAAGTGGGTTCGGTCCTCCACGACGTCTTACCGTCGCTTCAACCTGGCCATGGGTAGATCACTTCGCTTCGGGTCTAGATCACGCCACTGCAACGCCCTATTCAGACTCGCTTTCGCTACGGCTTCCCCACACGGGTTAACCTCGCGACGTAACACTAACTCGCAGGCTCATTCTTCAAAAGGCACGCCGTCACCCCTACACGATCGCTCGCGGAGGCTCCGACGGATTGTAAGCACACGGTTTCAGGTACTGTTTCACTCCCCTCCCGGGGTACTTTTCACCTTTCCCTCACGGTACTGGTCCGCTATCGGTCATTAGGGAGTATTTAGGCTTATCAGGTGGTCCTGACAGATTCGCACGGGATTTCTCGGGCCCCGTGCTACTTGGGATACTTCACCAGGCGGTGCACAACATTTCGGTTACGGGGCTCACACCCTCTACGGCCGGCCTTTCAAGACCGTTCACCTATGCCTGCACTCTCACCTTCCCAGCCCGGCAGAGCTGGAGTGGGAAGTCCCACAACCCCGACCATGCAACGCCCGCCGGCTATCACACATGGAACGGTTTAGCCTGATCCGCGTTCGCTCGCCACTACTGACGGAATCACTATTGTTTTCTCTTCCTGCGGGTACTGAGATGTTTCACTTCCCCGCGTTCCCTCCACGCACCCTATGTGTTCAGATGCGGGTCACCAGGCAGCTCGCGCCCCTGGCGGGGTTTCCCCATTCGGACACCCTGGGATCACAGTCCGGTTATCGACTCCCCCAGGCTTATCGCAGATTCCTACGTCCTTCTTCGGCTCCTAATGCCAAGGCATCCACCGTGTGCTCTTAAAAACTTGACCACAAAAGATCAAGGAGTAATTTTCGAGA
>NZ_JBFTGZ010000030.1:0-2406 GCF_056393985.1 Arthrobacter sp. 10T425
GGATTGGCCGCCTCCGGTTCCCAGCATTTCCGCTGGTCTCCCTCGCGGCGACTTAGAAAACAATACACCCACCACGCCCCCACCGCAACTCCACCCCCCACACCCACCCCACCACCCAAAAACCCCGCCACCACAACCCAAAACCACCCGCCACGCACCTCATCACACGCTCCCCCGCCACCCACGGCCACTATGCCGTGCATCACTCCAACCCCGTGCCAGCAGATCCCCCACATGGCGGGCCCATGCAATTGCAGCCAAACAGCCGTCGTGTTGTCGATTGCAGGCCGCCACAGGGGCGTGACGCGGCAGGATGCTTCCGATGCCTTCTGGGCCAGACTCCGAACCAAGTGTTGTTCGAGGGGTACCGCAACCGGGTTCCCGGACGTCGGACGGCTTGCCTGACCCTGCGCGGGCTCATGGATCCCGCCGCGATCATCGCCGGCCTTCCGGCCAGCACTGCCGTCTGCCATCTGCCGGGGCGTATGACGAGTTGATGGCCCGACAGCAGCCACCCCGCCGAAATCATGGCTGAAGGGAACACCTGACGAACGTCAGCTACCTGGAATCAGCGAAGGACCTTGCAACCCGCGGCGGAAGTTGCATGATCTCGTGGTTTGATCGAGCGATTGATTCGGCCGCAGCCTGTTCCCAGGACGTCGAAGCAGCAAGAACTGTCAGGCAACCCCCTGGAGTCACCCTTGCTGTCTGTGCTTACTGAGAGCTCCCCCAGTCGATGTTCGCGATGTCTAAGGTGTTATCGACTCCCCTGAGTTCGCCCGCAATGCATCGGAACGGTCGGCTCGATGCGTCGCGCAGATCCGTGATCTGTATCGGATACCGCTTTCAAGAGCGGCACCTTCCACGACGAACAAGACCGACGCGTGTTCATTGCCTGCCGGAGCCGCCTGGCGAACGTGTTCCCACCCGACGCGATCCCAGGCAGTGTCATCAACGGCCTTCACCCACGCGCGGAATCCATCTTCATGCTCGGAAAGCGCATCCACCCAAGCGTCTTGGTGCTGAAGGGCGTACGCGCCAGGAGGGAGGGCGGGCTTGGCCTGTGTGTGAGCCTTTCCTTCGTGCGTCTTCGGTCGCCAATAGTCCCGGGAACCTGGGCAGCTCTTCAGGGCCTAAAGCAGGAGGCGTAGTAGACGCGCAGGTCCGGCGGTCGTACCGGCGCGGGCGGTGGTGGTTGCGGGCGATCCGGCCGGAGCGCCGAGCCTAGCGCCGCGGCCGGAAACGCTGTGCCGCCGCCGGCCGGGCAGTGTCCGCAGCGTGCTCTTGACGCGGCCCCGGCCGCAAGGGTAGACAAGGGCCATCCCGGTGCTGTCGCGGGGGTTATGACCGCAGACAGAACGCGGGCAGCGCGGGGACCGTCATGATGAACCACGGCGGAGCAGCGGAGTGAGGTGTGAGCGATGACCGGATTAGTTGCCTTCCGCTTCGTGGCGCTCGGCTGGGCGGCCTACTTCGCCGCGGAAGCAGGGGTTGCGGACGAATGGGCGTACTACTTCGCCGTCTTCGTGATTGTGCTGGCCCAGTGCGCCGGTGTACCGCTTCCCGCCGTGGCCGTCCTGCTTGGAGCCTACGCCTCGGCGCGCCACGGAGACCTGAACCTTGCCGCCGTTATCGCGGTCGGCAGCCTGGGCGCCATGCTCGGGAGCACTATTGGCTACGTACTTGGGCGGGTGGGAGGCCGTCCGCTGATGCTTCGACTCGCGCGGCGCTTCCACGCCGACGAGAATCGCATCCTCCAGCTCGAGTCGTTCTTCGATCGGCACGGTGGCAAAGCCTTGTTCTTCGGCCGCTGGGTCATAGTGGTCCGGCTCTGGGGCGCCATTGCCGCGGGGGCCGCCAAGATGCCGTGGCCCAATTTTCTGCTCTGGACCATCACAGGGTCCATTGCCTGGGTCGCGAGCCTCAGTGTTCTCGCCTATTTGGCCGGGGCGCTGGCCAATGCCATCGGTGACGCTCTCGACATCGGCGGCTGGGTGCTGGTCCCCTTCGTCGTGCTTGGCCTGGTGATCGTCTGGCGCCGGCGCAGACGCCGGAAGCTCAGGTCAGCGGGAGGGGCAGGGGACGGCGTGCCCGATGCCGAATGAGGCCGTCCAGGCGCGTCCGGCCTGTACGTTCCTGCAGCAACGCGGGGCCTCCTTCAAGGCGGAGCATATGACGTCGTAGGGCCCCTCATCGGGCGATCGGGCGCCAGGGGCGATTACCGGCCCGGCCCGGGGGCATCTGGCCGTGTACCGGCCCGGTTTGGGGGCAGCTGGCCGTGGGCCCGGGCTCCGGGGCCGGGGTCCCGGCCCTGCCGGAGAGGGGGGTTAAATGCGGGAGGACCCCCACCTGGTGGTGGGGGTCCTCGACCGTTAATGGTGTTCCGGCGGTGACCTACTCTCCCAC
>NZ_JBFTGZ010000031.1:0-1844 GCF_056393985.1 Arthrobacter sp. 10T425
CCAGCCTGCTTGAGGTAGCTGACCCGGGCCGCATCACATACGGAACTGACTTCCCGTTCGCACCCTCTGCGGCGATCGATTTCCTGAATATGGAGTATGAAAATTATCCGCTGGACCCCTCCGTGCGCGCGGCGATAGACCGCGGCAATTCCGAGGCGCTTTTTCCCCGGCTGAGGCCTGAGCAGACTTAGTTCACATTGTGCGCGTTGCGCTCCCCGGCAGGAGGGGTTCCGGTGGAGGACGGGTGACCCGGTGGAGCGGGCACGTACGATCCGCAGGAAAGAACCTGATTGTCAGAGGTCCCTGAAACACTGGATTCATGGACGGCAATCAGGGGCCCGAAGTGGTTCCGGCAGGACACGGCGACGCCGGCTTCGGCCCCGCCGAGGGCGATGCCGCCGCCATTCCGGGCACCAGGGAGGCGGCCGTCGCGGGCCGGCTGGCCGCCGGACCGGTGGGCTTAGGCTGTCCGCCCACGGACAGTGCCGGGATCATTGACCGGATCCGGGAACTGGAGGACTGGAAATCCGCCGCGACCGCGGAACAGGCCCGGCTCGCCGTGGCCTTCGACCTGCTCCAGCGCCGCGAACAAGCCCGGCTCGGGGTCCCGGCCGAGAAGCTCGGCGCCGGGATCGGCGCGCAGATCGCCCTGGCCCGGCGCGAATCCCCGGCCAGGGGCGGCCGGCTCCTGGGCCTGGCCAAAGCCCTGATCACCGAGATGCCGCACACCCTCACCGCCCTGGAAACCGGCCAGCTGAACGAATGGCGCGCCACCCTGCTCGTTCGCGAAACCGCCTGCCTGAGCGCCGCGGACCGGGCCGCCGTCGACGAGGAATTGGCGCCCGACGCCGGGACGTTCGCCGGGGCCGGTGACCGGGCCCTGGTCGCCGGGGCCCGGGCCGCCGCGTACCGGCGTGACCCCCGCTCCGTCACCGAACGCGCCGCGCACGCCGCCACCGAGCGGCACGTCAGCCTCCGCCCGGCCCCCGAAGCGATGACCTGCCTGACCGCCCTGCTGCCCGTGACCGCCGGCGTCGCCGTCTACAAGGCCCTCACCGGGCACGCCGACACCCTCCGCGCCGCCGGGGACCCGAGGGGCCGCGGGCAGCTCATGGCCGATGCCCTGGTCGAACGCACCACCGGCACCCCCGGCGGGATCACCGGCGTCGAAATCCAGCTCATCATCACCGACCGCACCCTCTTCCAGGCCGGCGCCGAACCCGCCCGGCTCCCCGGCTACGGGACCGTCCCCGCCGGCTGGGCCCGCACCCTCATCAACGGCACAAAGGATGCACACAGCGGCGAGGGCGGCCGCCGTCCCCCCGGACCCGGCCGTCCCCCGGGATACAGTGGTCCGCCTGCACCCGGCGCCGCGGCCCCAAACACGGACAGAAACACGGACAGAAACGATGACGGCCAGTCCGGCGGTCCGGCGCACAGTGGTCGCCCTGGACCGGGCGGCGCCGCCGGGAGCGCCAATGACCCCGCGTTCCGGCTCTGGCTCCGCCGGGTCTACACCCACCCCGGCGCCGGCGAGCTCGTGGGGATGGACTCCCGCGCCCGGCTCTTCCCGCCCGGGCACCGCCGCTTCATCCAGGCCCGCGACGACACCTGCCGCACCCCGTACTGCGACGCGCCCATCCGCCACCTGGACCACATCATTCCCTGGCACACCGGCGGCCCGACCACCACGGGCAACGCCGCCGGACTTTGCGAAGCCTGCAACCACACCAAAGAAACCCCCGGCTGGAAAGCACGCCCCAGCCCCGAAGCCGCACCCGGATCCGCCTCGAGCATCGGCGCGAGGCACACCATCGAACTCACCACCCCCACCGGCCACACGT
>NZ_JBFTGZ010000032.1:0-1626 GCF_056393985.1 Arthrobacter sp. 10T425
ATGGGCCTTCAAGCGCTTCTACGCCACGGAATCAGCCCGCAGAAACGCCCTCCCGGCATGGCTGCACCACTACAATCACCATAGGCCCCACACCGCAATCGGAGGCCAGCCGCCCATCAGCCGCTTAACCAACCTCCCTGGGCAGTACATCTAGCGGGCCCCTATCGGTCCCCTTAGGACCTGTCTCCAACCAGGCCCCCCGTACCGCGGCTGGTCGCGCTGAAACTGCGTATTTCCTGTGTAAAACCACGAGTTTCCTGTGTGTTTTCCGTGCTATGTTGACTCCAGCCACAACTGAATCAGAGACCACACAGGCCAGAGCAGTCACTTTTCGACGCCGCCACTCGTGCGCGAATCCGTCGGGAGCCCGCAGCTGGCCTTTGCCGCCTCTGCACCACTGACAAACCTCGAGCCAAACTCCCACGAAGGGACCTCATGGAACGCCGTAAGTTTCTCACCATGCCGTTGGCCGCAATGGCAGTGCCGGGTGCCCTGCTGGCCGCCGGCGCCGGCGCCGGAACGGCGCAGGCTGCCACAGCCCCGGCGGGAATCCCGACGGTCCCGGCTGTCACCCTGCCCGCTGACACGCTCAAGGGCTTTGGCTGGGGCGGCAAGGACGCCCTTGCGCTAACGCAAATCAATAGCCTCAAGCTGAAGTGGCACTACACGTGGGGCTCACACCCCAACGTCGCTACGGCCACGCCGTTTGTCCCCATGATCAAGAGTGCCAGGACCCTGCTGGAGCAGGATGCCATCGGTTACGTCACCCGCCAATTGGCCGAGACGAAGACCCGGCACCTCCTCGGCTTTAATGAGCCCGACCACGAGGACCAAGCAAATATGTCCGTGGACCAAGCCATTAGCCTGTGGCCCAAACTGCAGGCAACCGGGCTACGGCTTGGGTCACCCGCCACCACAGGGCCTGCCAGCCCCTGGCTCGCGGACTTCATGGCCAAGGCCAAGAACAAGGGACTGCGCGTTGACTTCATGACCATGCACCGCTATGCCTGGCCCAAAGCCGACGAGTTTTTGACGAAGGTCACGGAACTGCATGAGCGGTACGGCAAGCCGATCTGGGTGACCGAGTATGCGGTGGCTGACTGGAACGCCACTTCCACCCGGCCAAGCGTTTACTCCCGGGCCCAGACTGAGGACTTCATGCGCGCCACCGTGGCCGGCCTGCGGGCAATGCCGTTCGTTGAGCGCTTTGCCTGGAAGACCCGGCCGGCCCTGGATCCCAAAATGGGTTCCTCCGCACTGTTCCACACCAATGGCACCCTGACCAGCACCGGCAGGCTGTACGCGTCCCTGTGAGGCGCTGACAGCCTCCTGCCGTGGCCGGACACCCAGGGTGTCCGGCCACAGTCCGTTAAGCTGTCCGCTAAGCAAGAGAAAGGATCCCGCAGAGCGTTTGCTCCGGCGGGATCCTTCCCTGTTGAACCTGCTGTATCAGCTGTGAGGCCGATGTGCCGCTAGTTGTACTGCCCAGGGAGGTTGGTTAAGCGGCTGATGGGCGGCTGGCCTCCGATTGCGGTGTGGGGCCTATGGTGATTGTAGTGGTGCAGCCATGCCGGGAGGGCGTTTCTGCGGGCTGATTCCGTGGCGTAGAAGCGCTTGAAGGCCCAT
>NZ_JBFTGZ010000033.1:0-1106 GCF_056393985.1 Arthrobacter sp. 10T425
CCGGGGCCGGTGTTGCCGGCGGCGTCGGTGGCGGTGACGCGGTAGTACCAGGTTCCGGCGGGGCGGTTGGTGTCGGTGTAGCTGAGCCCGGTGGTGTCGGCGATTTTGGTGGTGGTGGCGGGGGTGAAGCCTGCCGTGGTGGAGCGGTGAACGGTGTAGCCGGTGACGCCGGTGTTGTCGGTCGCGGCGGTCCAGGACAGGGCGACGGCGGTTCCGGTGGCTGTGGCGGCCAGGGCCCCGGGCGCGCCCGGCGCGGTGGTGTCCGGCGGGGGTTGGATCGTGGCGGAGGCTTCGTTGGAGCCGGGGCCGGTGTTGCCGGCGGCGTCGGTGGCGGTGACGCGGTAGTACCAGGTTCCGGCGGGCCGGTTGGTGTCGGTGAAGCTGAGCCCGGTGGTGTCGGCGATTCTGCTGGCGGTGGAGGGGGTGAAGCCTGCCGTCGTGGAGCGGTGGACGGTGTAGCCGGTGACGCCGGTGTTGTCGGTCGCGGCGGTCCAGGACAGGGCGACGGCGGTTCCGGTGGCTGTGGCGGCCAGAGCCCCGGGCGCGCCCGGCGCGGTGGTGTCGGGCGGGGGTTGGATCGTGGCGGTGGCTTCGTTGGAGCCGGGGCCGGTGTTGCCGGCTGCGTCGGTGGCGGTGACGCGGTAGTACCAGGTTCCGGCGGGCCGGTTGGTGTCGGTGTAGCTGAGCCCGGTGGTGTCGGCGATTCTGCTGGTGGTGGCGGGGGTGAAGCCTGCCGTGGTGGAACGGTGGACGGTGTAGCCGGTGACGCCGACGTTGTCGGTCGCCGCGGTCCAGGACAGGGCGACGGCGGTTCCGGTGGCTGTGGCGGCCAGGGTCCCGGGCGCGCCGGGTGCGGTGGTGTCGGAAGGGGCGGCATCCGTGTAGGTGAGGGTGAGGGCGGGGCGCAGCGTGGCGGAGGCCTGGCGTGACCAGAACCAGGAGCTGTCGGTGCCGGTGCCGGTCAGGGCCAGGGTCCGGGACCCGGTCCAGCCGGCCATCAGGCTGGTGTCCAGGGGAATGTCGTAGGCCGTGTTGGCGGCCGTGCCGCCGGGCAGGGACCCGAGGGTGGGCCCGGAAACCGCGGGGCGGTTGGCGTAGAGGGTGCC
>NZ_JBFTGZ010000034.1:0-995 GCF_056393985.1 Arthrobacter sp. 10T425
GGGCGCGAGCTCGCCGTGGCCGCCTATTTGAAGGAGCACGTCGCGCAGCTGCTGATCGGCAAGGACCCGCACCGGATCGAGGACACCTGGCAGTTCCTGTACCGGTCCTCGTACTGGCGCCGCGGCCCGGTCACGATGGCCGCGATCGCGGCGGTGGACATGGCGCTGTGGGACATCAAGGGCAAGCTCGCCGGGATGCCGGTCTACCAGCTCCTGGGCGGGGCGTCCCGGAACGGGCTGCGCGCGTACGGGCACGCCTCCGGCGCGGACCTGCCCTCGCTGTTCGATTCGGTCCGTGAGCACCTGGARCTGGGCTACAAGTCGATCCGGATCCAGACCGCGGTGCCCGGGATCAAGGCCGTCTACGGCGTCGCGGCCCAGGCCCAGGCCTCSGGGGAGCGCTACGACTACGAACCGGCCGGGCGCGGCGCGTTCCCGCAGGARGAGGACTGGGACACCCGCGCCTACCTCCGCCACCTGCCCACCGTGTTCGAGGCSGTGCGCAACGAGTTCGGCCCGGAACTCCCGYTGCTGCACGACGGGCACCACCGGATGACCCCGATCCAGGCCGCGAAGCTGGGCAAGGCSCTCGAACCCTACGACCTGTTCTGGCTCGAGGACTGCACCCCGGCCGAAAACCAGGAAGCCCTSCGCCTGGTCCGGGCGCACACCACCACCCCSCTGGCGATCGGGGAAATCTTCAACACCGTCTACGACTACCAGRCCCTGATCAAGGAACAGCTGATCGACTACGTGCGGGCAGCCTCCACCCACTTCGGCGGGATCAGCCCGCTGAAGAAGGTGATGGACTWCGCCGCGCAGTACCAGATCAAGTCCGGCTTCCACGGCCCCACCGACATCTCCCCGGTCGGGTTCGCCGCGCAGCTGCACGTGGGCCTGGCGATCCACAACTACGGCATCCAGGAATACATGCAGCACTCGGATGCGACCAACGAGGTCTTCGAACAATCCATGACCTTCGTCGACGGCTACCT
>NZ_JBFTGZ010000035.1:0-992 GCF_056393985.1 Arthrobacter sp. 10T425
GCCGCCGCCATCGGGCAAGCCTGCACCGAGGTCATGAACGGCAAACTCAGCGAACAATTCGTCGTCGACGTCATCCAGGGCGGCGCCGGGACCTCCTCGAACATGAACGCCAACGAGGTCATCGCCAACCGGGCCCTGGAAATCCTCGGGCACCCGAAGGGCGACTACGCCCGGCTGCACCCCAACGACCACGTCAACCTCAGCCAGTCCACCAACGACGTCTACCCCACCGCGGTCAAGCTCGGCACGATCTTCGCGGCCC
This sequence comes from Arthrobacter sp. 10T425, assembly GCF_056393985.1. NCBI lineage: Bacteria > Bacillati > Actinomycetota > Actinomycetes > Micrococcales > Micrococcaceae > Arthrobacter > Arthrobacter sp. 10T425. The sequence goes on from NZ_JBFTGZ010000035.1 coordinate 263, forward strand.
GGGAACTGCTCCAGGCCCTCACCGARCTCGAAGACGCCTTCGCCGCAAAGGCCCTCGAGTTCCGCACGGTGGTGAAAATGGGCCGCACCCAGCTCCAGGACGCCGTCCCCATGACCCTCGGCCAGGAGTTCGGCACCTACGCCGTCACGATCGGCGAGGACCGGCTCCGCCTGGCCGARGCCGACCTGCTGATCCACGAAATCAACCTCGGCGCCACCGCGATCGGCACCGGCCTGAACGCCCCCGCCGGGTAYGCCGAGGCCGCCTGCCGGCACCTGGCCGARATYACSGGCCTGCCGCTCGTCACGGCCGTGGACCTGATCGAGGCCACCCAGGACGTCGGCGCCTTCGTGCACCTCTCCGGSGTGCTCAAGCGGGTCGCCGTGAAACTTTCCAAGATCTGCAACGACCTCCGGCTGCTCTCCTCGGGCCCGCGCGCCGGCTTCGGCGAGATCAACCTCCCCGCGGTGCAGTCCGGCTCCTCGATCATGCCCGGYAAGATCAACCCGGTYATCCCGGAAGTGGTCAGCCAGGTGGCCTACGAGGTGATCGGCAACGACGTCACCATCACCMTGGCCGCCGAGGCCGGCCAGCTCCAGCTCAACGCCTTCGAACCCATCATCGTCCACAGCCTCCACAAGAGCATCTCCCACCTCGAAGCCGCGTGCCGCACCCTCACGGCCCGCTGCGTCCGGGGCATCACCGCCAACACCGAACACCTTCGCCTCAC
>NZ_JBFTGZ010000036.1:0-752 GCF_056393985.1 Arthrobacter sp. 10T425
GTTTCATCGCCGTGGATCTCTGCGTAGGCGACCCGGGAGTGGTCGTCGATGACGGTGTGGACATAGGCGGTCCCGATCAGTGGCCCGCGGTGTCTGCTGCGCGCCTTGTCCGGGGTTCCTGCCCGGTTCCGGTCTCCTTGCTGCCGCCCAACGTAGCGCCAGCCGCCGCCGTCGGGGATATTCCCGAGCTTCTTCACGTCGACATGGATCATCGCCCCCGGCGTCTCGTGCTCGTACCGGCGGATGACCTCCCCGGTGCGCTTGTCCACGTGGTGCAGGCGGTTCAGCCGGCACCGGACCAGAACCGCGTGCACGGTCGAGGCCGGCATGGCCAGCTTCGCCCCGATTGCCACCGGCCCCAGCCGTTGCTTCCAGCGCAGRTGCACGACCTTGCGCACCAGCTGCTGCGGCGTCCGGTTCGCCACCCGGTGCGGGCGCGAGGACCTGTCAGCCATACCCGCCTGACCCATCGCGGCGTAGCGGGCCGCCCACCGTTTGGCCGTGGGCCAGGCGCAGTTGAACTGCTCGGCAGCCCGGGACACCGGCCAGCCGTGATCTACGACCAGACGCGCGAGACGTAAACGTTGGCGTGGAGTCAAAGCGGCATTAGCGTGGGACATTGAGGACCTCCTGGTCGCTGCAGCGGTTGTCTAAGCAACTCCACTGTGCAACCGGAGGTCCTCACCTCTGTGTCAACGACTCCAGCGAGTCATCACATTCACCGAACCAACGTCCCTGGGCAGTACAGCTAG
>NZ_JBFTGZ010000037.1:0-747 GCF_056393985.1 Arthrobacter sp. 10T425
TGTACTGCCCAGGGACGTTGGTTCGGTGAATGTGATGACTCGCTGGAGTCGTTGACCTAAAGGTGAGGACCTCCGGTTGCACAGTGGAGTTGCTTAGACAACCGCTGCAGCGACCAGGAGGTCCTCAATGTCTCACGCTAATGCCGCTTTGACTCCACGCCAACGTTTGCGCGTCGCGCGTCTCGTCGTAGATCACGGCTGGCCGGTGTCCCGGGCTGCCGAACAGTTCAACTGCGCCTGGCCCACGGCCAAACGGTGGGCGACCCGCTACGCCGCGATGGGTCAGGCGGGTATGGCTGACAGATCCTCCCGCCCGCACCGGGTGGCGAACCGGACGCCGCAGCAGCTGGTGCGCAAGGTCGTGCACCTGCGCTGGAAGCAACGGCTGGGGCCGGTCGCGATCGGCGCGAAGCTGGCCATGCCGGCCTCGACCGTGCACGCGGTTCTGGTCCGGTGCCGGCTGAACCGGCTGCATCACGTGGACAAGCGCACCGGGGAGGTCATCCGCCGCTACGAGCATGAGACTCCTGGAGCGATGATCCACGTCGATGTGAAGAAGCTAGGGAACATCCCCGACGGCGGCGGTTGGCGCTACGTCGGGCGGCAGCAAGGAGACCGGAACCGGGCAGGAACCCCGGACAAGGCGCGCAGCAGACACCGCGGGCCACTGATCGGGACCGCCTATGTCCACACCGTCATCGACGACCACTCCCGGGTCGCCTACGCAGAGATCCACGGCGATGAAAC
>NZ_JBFTGZ010000038.1:0-707 GCF_056393985.1 Arthrobacter sp. 10T425
GTATTCAGGAAACAAGGGGTGAAAAGGTGGCGCGACACCGCGCCACCCGATACGGCTTTACTGATAGGCGATGGAGTACATCACGCTGGTATTGGCCGCGCCGGCGGGTATTCAGGAAACAAGGGGTGAAAAGGTGGCGCGACACCGCGCCACCCGATACGGCTTTACTGATAGGCGATGGAGTACATCACGCTGGTATTGGCCGCGCCGGCGGTTGCCGCGCCGGTGGCGACGTACTGGGCGTAGTAGCGCAGCGTGGCGGCACCAGAGGCCAGGGGAACCGACTTCGAGTTTTGCAGGGCATTGGCGAAACCGACGTTGATGTTGGTTTCGTCCGAGGCGTTCTGCAGGCCGATCTGCACGCGCTGGGCGCCGCCTGCGGTGAGGTTCAGGCGACCCGTGGAGGCGTCGGTGTTGGGACCCGCCTCAAAGAAGGTGCGCACATTGCCTGCGGTCGGCGTGCAGCCCGACAGCGCGATGCTGAACGGCGTGCGGCCGGCGGTCTTGCCCGCTGCGGAGAGCGAGGACGCCGACACGGTCGGCAGGGCAACCACGAAATTGGTAGCGCCACCATTGATGGCACAAGTCTGCGCCGTGACGTTGCCGGTGAAGGTGATCGTACCGTCGGCGGCTGCAGCCATTTGCGAAGCCATTGCGGTGCCACCAATGATCAAGGCGGAGAGGAGTTTGCTTTTCATGAAGGAATC
>NZ_JBFTGZ010000039.1:0-692 GCF_056393985.1 Arthrobacter sp. 10T425
GACTGGCGATTGGGACTAAGTCGTAACAAGGTAGCCGTACCGGAAGGTGCGGCTGGATCACCTCCTTTCTAAGGAGCACCTACAACTTTCTCTGCCCCGTGTATGCGGGTGTGGTGGGGTTGTCAGGAGTACGCCCGTTGCGCAGACGCTAGTTCTGCGGCGGGTGCTCACGGGTGGAATATCAACAAATAGGTGCCTGGCGGCACAGGCCGGCAGCTAGTACGGATGCTCTCTTGAGAGTGTCCTGGAACGCACGCCGGAATGAGCTGTTGGGTAGTGTTTGGCACACTGTTGGGTCCTGAGGCAACAGGACCGGGAGGGTTTTCCTTTCCGGGACTTGTGTTTCTGGTTTCCTGGCTGCACCGATCACACGGTTGTTCTGCTCCTTTTGGGGGCGGGGTGTGTGGGGTGTGTGGTACGGGGTTGTTGTTTGAGAACTACATAGTGGACGCGAGCATCTTTTATAAGAAGCAATTTCCAAGAATATGAACCTGGATCTGTCGCTGTTGCCTTTTGGGGTGATGGTGGTGGTTTCTGTGGTTCTCTCGAAAATTACTCCTTGATCTTTTGTGGTCAAGTTTTTAAGAGCACACGGTGGATGCCTTGGCATTAGGAGCCGAAGAAGGACGTAGGAATCTGCGATAAGCCTGGGGGAGTCGATAACCGGACTGTGATCCCAGGGTGTCCGAATG
>NZ_JBFTGZ010000040.1:0-681 GCF_056393985.1 Arthrobacter sp. 10T425
CTTCCTATTCCCTCGGCTGGAAATAAAGATTGATGTGGGCGGGCGCCACGCCGTTCTCGTCGCGCGGCAGCGGGTTGGAGCGTGCCACGGCGCGCAGCACGGCGTTGTCCCAGCCGGTGTGTCCGCTCGAGCGGGCCAGCCGGGCCTCCAGCACGGTGCCGTCCGGTGCCAGATGCACTGCGACCACGGCGGTGGGATTGTCGGGCAGGTCTCCATCGAAGAGGATGTTGGGCGTGACCCGGCGTCGCACCTTGTCCGCATAGCCCGGCGACGTGGTGCCGCCTGTGCCGGCACCGTCGCCGGGGCGGCTGCCTGCACCGCTTGCACTGGCTGTGGCGGCTGCGGTGGCCGCAGCGGCCTGACGCTCGGCGTCGCGGAGGTTTTGCTCACGCTGCTGCGCTTGCGCGGCGGCTTCGAAAGCCTTCGCGGCTTCGGCTGCCYTCGTGGCTTCAAGTGCCTTGGCGGCCTTGGCTGCCGCACGGCGTTTCTCGGCCTGCAAGGCAATGTCGGGCCTGTCTTCCGATTTCAGCTCGGGTTCCAGCTTCCGTTCTAGCTTCCGTTCCGGCTGCGGGACCACCGGCTTCGTCTCGACCACGGTCTGCGGCGGATTTTCGGGGATCGCGTCCCACAACTCGGCTTCCACGCCGACCGGGGTCCGGCTCTGCCAATGGACCGCGTAAT
>NZ_JBFTGZ010000041.1:0-677 GCF_056393985.1 Arthrobacter sp. 10T425
CCTCGGTAATGCCGAGGCCCGAACCACCGTAGGCTTGCGGGATGCAGATGCCCAGCCAACCGTCCCTGGCGAGCGCCTGATGGAAATCGGTCGGAAAGCCGCCGACCTTGTCCTTCTCCAGCCAATACTCGGCGTCAAAGCGCTCGCAGACCTTCAGGATGGCCTCGCGAATCTCGCGATGTTCGGGGGAATGATCGAAGGTCATGCTCATGCCACCTCCACCGCCATGGCCGTGGCTTCTCCGCCACCCAGGCACAGACTCGCCACGCCACGGCGCAGCCCCCGTTCGCGCAGCGCATGGACCAGCGTCACAAGCAGCCGGGCGCCCGTCGCGCCGACCGGATGGCCCAGCGCGCAGGCGCCGCCGTTCACGTTGACGCGCGCATGCGGCAGGTTCAGTTCGCGCATGGCGAGCAGCGTCACCACCGCAAAGGCCTCATTGATTTCGAACAGGTCGACGTCGCCAGCCTGCCAGCCGGCCTTGTCCAGCACGCGGCGGATGGCGCCCACCGGTGCGAGCGAGAACTGCCCCGGCGGCAGTGCATGCGTGGCGAGCGCGGTGATCCGGGCCAGCGGCGCGATGCCCTTTGCCCGCGCATCCGCCTCGCGCATCATGACCAGCGCGGCGGCGCCGTCTGAAATCGACGACGCGTTGCCTGGCGTCACCGTGCCCTCGG
>NZ_JBFTGZ010000042.1:0-620 GCF_056393985.1 Arthrobacter sp. 10T425
CGCGCACGCCGCTCAGCCCGTCCGGCCGGGGCAGCACCACCTGTTCGCCCCGGCTGACGCGTCGGGAGGCTTCCGTGAGCAGCCGGAGCGGCCGCATGATGCGCCGCCCGAACAGCAGCGCAATGAGCGCCGTGGGCAGCATGCCCACCAGCAGCGAGAAGGTCAGCACCCGGCTCCAGTGGGCGGGCAGCATGGTGGGCCAGTGCCGGCTCTCCAGCCATTGCCCGTCGGCGAGTTTGAGATCGACATCGAGCGCCCACGCGTGCGTGCCGCGGAATTCCCGCTCCAGCCAGTTGCTGTTGCCGGCCACGCGCTGGGCGGATTCCACCTGCCGCAGATGGACCTTGACCGATCCATCGGCCGGCAGCTTGAGCAGGGTGCGCAGCCGCTGCGCCAGCGCGCGTTCCTGGTCGCTCGGCTCGGCGATATCGGCATGATCGGCATGATCGGGGCGCGGCGCGGTGGCCAGCCGGAACGTGGAATCCGGCAGGCTGATGTCCTCGAGCAGCATGTCCGGGTCGGCCGAACGGCCCACCGCGCGGTAGGCGGACTGGATCCGCGTCTCGATCGAGCGGACGTACAAGGGGTGGATGGTCTCGTTGTCGGCACGCCACCAGGAC
>NZ_JBFTGZ010000043.1:0-616 GCF_056393985.1 Arthrobacter sp. 10T425
GTTCCGCTCCAGCCGGATGAGCTCGGCATCGGGATGGCTGTCGAGGACTTCCTGCAGTTGCCCTGCGCCGGCGCCGCGGAAGCCGTAGATCGCCTGCGCGTCGTCGCCCACCACGGTCAGGCCGCGATCGTCGGGCGCCAGCACCGTGACGTCGGCCAGCCCCAGATGCTGCGCGTACTCGGCGACGACGCGGTGCGCGACGGCATGGAACGTCCCTCCGGCGATGCGCTGAGCGAGGCCCGTGTCGCCGACCATCGCGGCCGCGCGTGACGTCATCGCGGCGGCGGCGCGCCGCGTGAACGTGAGGAGCAGGATCCGCTCAGGCGGAACGCCCGTGTCGATCAGCCGTGCCACCCTGCTGGTGAGCACGCGGGTCTTCCCCGTCCCGGCGCCGGTGGCGACGACGAGCGGCCCTTCGCCGTGCTCGACGGCTCGCCGCTGCATCTCGTCCAGCTCTTCGATCAGGTCTGTGCTGCTCACGGACGAGACGGTATCCGGCCCCTCCGACATCGATGCGAAACCGAGGGATCGCAGCCGGGGATCCGGCCCGTGATGCGCCACGCCCGGCCGACGGAGGCTGTCGGTGGGCGGCCTGTCGATCGGGTATGCTCTTTTC
>NZ_JBFTGZ010000044.1:0-591 GCF_056393985.1 Arthrobacter sp. 10T425
ACACCAGTCCTCGCCTAGACGCTATCATCGTGCCTCGGCCCTAAAACAAAACAATGAGAGGGATCACGTTGGCCAACTATCTTTCCGCCATCCAGAACTGGTTCGCAGCAGGCTACTACGGCCGCCACCTCGGCTTGATACTCCGAGAAATCGGGAATCGGCACCCGAAACTTATAGCATCCTTCATTTCTGACGCTTGCGGAATTCCTGCCGCCCAACTCAAAGCAGCTCGCTTCGAGACTGAACACAGATTTCACGGCAAATTCGGTCCAAGGATCGCAGACTTGGCTGTTCTTGTTGACGAAGAAGCTACGCCAAGAGTCCTCATCGAGATCAAGTATTACGACAAGCCCTTGGCAGAGACTGAGATCAAGCCCGCTCAACTCGATGACTACGCCGCTTGGCAGCGACGTGCACCGGATCGGTATGTTCTCATGCTGTCGAGGGAATTCCACCACTCGAACGGGATCGTCGTTCGTCGTTGGGGGGAACTCGCCCGCTATCTTAAGGCACAGGCAGCAAATCCGATCTGATTGCGATGCTCGTCGATTATTTGGAGGAAGAAGGAATCGTCATGCAGGATGTGAATCC
>NZ_JBFTGZ010000045.1:0-581 GCF_056393985.1 Arthrobacter sp. 10T425
ACTCCACATTTACCGGCGGTTCCTTTTGATGAGCACGACTCTCTTTTGTCGCTGGTGCCGGTAGGCGACAGACGAGAACGTCTGCTGGCAACGGTTCAGTGCATGGCGGGCTTCCGAATACTTCGCCATATTGCTGACCGGTGATGTCGGTGTAGCCCGGCGGGCAAGGATCGTATTCGGTCGTGATTTTGGTACCGTTTCTGCATTTCGCTGCCTGAACTGTGGTAGCAGTCAGGCAGACCAGAAGGGCGACGAGGGCTGCACGCATTTGCGGTCTTATTATTCGTTACGGATGTCGTAACGATAACACGCGACCTACTGTGGATAGGATCCGAAAATCTCCCGGTAGGCTCGTATCGCGTCCAGGCCGTGCATGCGGAGGGTGTCGATGGTCCAGGCAGGGATAGGCCGTCGGCCCGTCTGCCAGTCCCGGATAGTTCTGTCGCATCTGCGCAATAGACGAGAAAGGTGTTTGCGTGGTAGGCCGCTGGTGTATTTGTCGAATTCAGTTGGACTGACCCAGCGCCTAGACGGGTTCTTCATGACCTCTCCGGCAACAAAAAAGCCAGCACCTTATGTGC
>NZ_JBFTGZ010000046.1:0-569 GCF_056393985.1 Arthrobacter sp. 10T425
CTGCGCTACGCCACCGTCACCGGCGTGGCCCGCGACGACCTCGCCGACGAGGGCGTCTGGCTCTACGCCGAGACGGTCCGCAAGATCCACGAACTGAACCCGGGCACCGGCGTCGAACTGCTGATCCCCGATTTCTCCGGCAAGCCCGAGCACATCGCGGCGATCTGCGACTCCAAGCCCGAGGTCTTCGCCCACAACGTCGAGACCGTGCCCCGGATCTTCAAGCGGATCCGCCCGGCGTTCCGCTACGAGCGCTCCCTGGACGTCATCACCCAGGGCCGCAAGCTCGGCATGGTGACCAAGTCGAACCTGATCCTCGGCATGGGCGAGACCCGCGAGGAAATCTCCGAGGCGCTGCGGGACCTGCACGAGGCCGGCTGCGACCTGATCACCATCACCCAGTACCTGCGCCCGTCCGAGCGGCACCTGCCGGTGGACCGCTGGGTCAAGCCGCAGGAATTCGTCGACCTGCAAAATGAGGCGGACGAGATCGGCTTCCTCGGCGTCATGTCCGGGCCCCTGGTGCGTTCCTCCTACCGCGCCGGCCGGCTCTGGGCCACCGCGATGCG
>NZ_JBFTGZ010000047.1:0-568 GCF_056393985.1 Arthrobacter sp. 10T425
GACTGGCGATTGGGACTAAGTCGTAACAAGGTAGCCGTACCGGAAGGTGCGGCTGGATCACCTCCTTTCTAAGGAGCACCTACAACTTTCTCTGCCCCGTGTATGCGGGTGTGGTGGGGTTGTCAGGAGTACGCCCGTTGCGCAGACGCAAGTTCTGCGGCGGGTGCTCACGGGTGGAATATCAACAAATAGCGGCCGCCGGTTCTTCGCCGGCACCCAGTACGGTCCCCTGTGCTTCCTTTGGAAGTCCGGGTGGTCCTGGAACGGTGCGGGAGAGGTGATCAGCGGTTTAGTGTTTGGCACACTGTTGGGTCCTGAGGCAACAGGACCGGGTTGCTGCGGCTTTGGCCGTGGTGGTTCCGGGACTTGTGTTTCTGGTTTCTTGGCTGCACCGATCACACGGTTGTTCTGCTCCTTTTGGGGTGGGGTGTGTGTGGGGTGTGTGGTACGGGGTTGTTGTTTGAGAACTACATAGTGGACGCGAGCATCTTTTATAAGAAGCAATTTCCAAGAATATGAACCTGGATCTGATCCGTGATTGTGCTGCCGCCTTTGGGTGGTGGTTGGT
>NZ_JBFTGZ010000048.1:0-567 GCF_056393985.1 Arthrobacter sp. 10T425
GCAGCGGTGGTCGCGGGCATCATCGTGGTCGGGCCCATTGTGTACCTCATCGGCCCTGACTCGCGAACATGCCGGGATCGTGCGTGGTTTTGCGACCTCATCCCGAGGATTGCACAGATGTCGCCAACTTGCCCGGATGATGGCGAACCCGTGAACACTCGAATTTTCACCGAGGAATACGTCGACGCGGAAGTACGCAGGCTCGTCAGCACGGGGGTCTGTCAGGCCGAAGCTATCGCACGCATACACGCTGGATGGGGGGCGAAGTTCGCTCCCGAATATCTCTTGCTTTACGGGGGCGTCGTGCCCCACTAGCCATTCCACCCAGTTCGTAAACCAGGCTTTATCTGATCATCCATACAGTGCTGTATGACCACTGTATTTTGGAATTCGAGTTGGAACCATATTGGAAGCGGGGCGACGGACAAAGAAAAAGGGCTTACGTTTTTCAACGTAAGCCCTTGTTTCGACTGCCTTTTACCACTGCAAAACTGGTCGGAGCGATAGGATTCGAACCTACGACCCTCTGATCCCAAATCAGATGCGCTACCAGGCTGCGCTACGCTC
>NZ_JBFTGZ010000049.1:0-566 GCF_056393985.1 Arthrobacter sp. 10T425
GACCATGACAAGCCAAATAACCTGGATGCAGCGCCTCGCCGTTGCCCCCGACCACATCCCCGCACCGGCGCCCCCAACGCACCCTGACATCGCGGAGGCCCTCGTGAGCGAACAGGAAAGCCTGCTGCTGATGTACGGCTGGATTGTCCTTGCCGTCCTGAATCTGATTTTGATTACCGTCGCGTTCCTCCAGTACGCCGACTGAGCGCCCGGCACACCGACCGCATTCGTCCCTGGGTTTTCTCGCCTAGGCAATTTGTGGAGCCACTTCATCCTTTGGTTTGCCTGCGGCATTCCGGGCCTCCGGCATGTCGTGCGAAAACGAAACTGGCTCCGCAAGACGCAATTGCCGCAATCCTTCCTCCTTTACGCTCGGGCCATCACAAGGCATCGAACTCTTTAAGGCAGGAGACCCAGTCATGGCCTTCAAATCAAAGCCCCGCATCGAACCCTATGCCCACGCCGCCGCCGGCTGGGGCGCGCTGAAGTATGTCGCCATCAACCTCATCAAGGAACGCGTGCCGGGCCGTGACTACGCGATGCTGTTCCGCCAGAACCAGCCAGAC
>NZ_JBFTGZ010000050.1:0-565 GCF_056393985.1 Arthrobacter sp. 10T425
CCGAAGCCGTGCAAGCGACGCATTGAGCGCAATCTCGCAGTCGAAGCATTTTTGGCTACAATCGTAGCCGAAAATGCTTCAATCTCTTTCCGACACCCTCTTCAGCCAATACCGGCGCCGTGTTCTGGGCCTGCTCCTGCTGCGCCCGGAGGCGTCGTATCACGTCCGAGAGATTGCCCGCCTGACCGGCACGGCGCCCGGCACCCTCCATAAAGAACTGAGCAAGCTGGCGGAAGCCGGCATCCTCACGCGTACGCCCCAGGGCAACCAGGTGCTTTATCGCGCGAACCGGGCTTCCCCGGTGTTCGAGGAACTGGCCGGGATCATGCGCAAGACGTCCGGCGCAGTCGAGGCCTTGACGCTTGCCCTCGCGCCAGTCGCCGCCTCAATCCAGGCGGCGTTCATCTTCGGTTCCGTGGCAGCGGGCCGTGACGTGGCCGACAGTGACATCGACGTCGCCATCATCGGGTCTATTACCTTTCGGGACAGTGTTCAGCTGCTGTATCCGGTACAGTCGTCGCTCGCCCGCGAGATCAACGCAAAGGTGTTCTCCGCGGAGGAATGG
>NZ_JBFTGZ010000051.1:0-561 GCF_056393985.1 Arthrobacter sp. 10T425
TTCCATTGCTCCCCGGACCTGATCGCCACCGTCAATGACTTCTATGCGACCTGTGGCATCGCGCCAAGTGCCACCGGCAAGCCGGCAACGCAAGCCTTCCTCGAGGCGCATACCCATCAGTACCTGCAATGGCGCAGCGGCCTGCACTTGCCGGGCCAGGCGCTGGAGCGACGCCGCTTCTACCAGCGGGCGAGAAAGGACCCCGACCAGATCGACCTGCGTGAAGGGGCCGAGGACTTTGCCACCCACCACCGAAGCTTGCGCGTGGCGATGCGTCCGCCTATTCCCGCAGGAGGCCGCGTATGCCCGAGCATCGCCAACGCGCCGCGCGTGGATGCCGCCACGGCTCGCCTGCTGGCAGCACTGGAAGCGCCGGGCGCCCTGCCACCAAGCGTGCACAAGCTCATGGACGACTACATCCACGACTCGCGGTGCGCGTTCCGACCCACCGGAAAGATGGAGTCCACGGCGCGGACAAACGGCTACTTCCGCTACCGCACCTTCTTCTAGCGTTGCGTCGGCTGCCTGCATCCACTCCTACATGTTGCGCCGATACTGCCC
>NZ_JBFTGZ010000052.1:0-553 GCF_056393985.1 Arthrobacter sp. 10T425
CAAAATGCTGCCAAAAACCGGCGTGCGGGTCATGGCCCAGGTGCTGCGSACTCAGCCGGAACACGGCAAGTTCGATATCGAGAAAATGTATTTGCAGGTGGTCAACAACGCCTGCAGCTTTRTCTATATCGAGAATCAGTATTTCCGCTTTCCGCCATTGGCCGAGCAAATCAAGGCGGCCGCCGCAAAGCAGATAGCCTGGGGCCGCGACCCGGGCGAGCATGGCCYCATCCACCTGTTTGTCGTCACCAATGCGAGCGACGAGGGCATCGGCCCCGGCACGGTCAACACCTACCGGATGCTGGAGGCCCTGGGCCGCGCCGACACCATCCCCGGTGTGGCGAAACTCGAACGGCAGGACAAGCGGCGCGAGGCCTTGCAAAAGGAATATGACGAGGCGGTCGCGGCGGAGAAGCAAGCCCGTGGAGCCATRCAGGGCGCCGAGGGAATGCGCCCGTATGTGGACGCAGCGATCACCGTGAAGAAGCTGGCGGAAGCCGTCGAGAACCTGAGGCAGGCGCGAGAAAAGCAGGCGGAACTGGTCGACCAGATG
>NZ_JBFTGZ010000053.1:0-548 GCF_056393985.1 Arthrobacter sp. 10T425
GCCACCACCACCAAAATCGCCGACACCACCGGGCTCAGCTACACCGACACCAACCGCCCCGCCGGAACCTGGTACTACCGCGTCACCGCCACCGACGCCGCCGGCAACACCGGCCCCGGCTCCAACGAAGCCACCGCCACCACCCAACCGGCCGCTCCGCCGACGGTGCTGGCGGTGGAGAGTGCGGCGGATACCTACACCTCCGCCTCTGCGCCCACGACGGACTTCGGCACCAGCGGTTCCCTGGCGGTCTACGGCTCACCGGACGCCACGACGGTGCTCCGGTTCCAGGTCCCGGCAGCCCCGGCCGGGCAAACACTGACCGGCGCGGTCCTGCGCATACGCACCACCAGCCTGGCCTCCGCCGGCTCCGCCAACACCCTCAACGTCCGCTCGGCAGCCGACTCCTGGTCCGAGACCGGCACCCTCTACGCCAACCGCCCCGCGGTTTCCGGGCCCACCCTCGGGTCCCTGCCCGGCGGCACGGCCGCCAACACGGCCTACGACATTCCCCTGGACACCAGCCTGATGGCCGGCTGGACCGGGTC
>NZ_JBFTGZ010000054.1:0-542 GCF_056393985.1 Arthrobacter sp. 10T425
CTCGATAGCGGATCTGCTGCCCTGATCGATGCCCGACATCGCAATAGACCTTTTCAATGCCGTGCGCTGCCATGTCGCATGGCGCAGGCCGATACGTGCTTCGTATGCTTCCGTTGCTTGCCCGGGGTCCATACCACGGCACCTGAAACGTAGACGAGAACAAAATGAGATCTGAAAAAGCCTGGCGCAAGACCGCCATTGCTGTAGTCGTACAGACGCTCGCGCTGAGCGGCGCGGCCATCGCGCAAACCAACGCCACGCAGGCATCCAATGACGCGCCACTCCCCACGCTGCCCACCATCACCGTCAGCGCAGCGGCGCCAGCCGAGGGTTCACTCACGGTGCCCGGCGTGGCCCGCCAGCGTGACACGCTGTTCCAATCGGCCGGGTCGGTCGGATTTGTCGATGCGCAGTCTTACACCGATACCTACGCCAGCAATCTGCGCGATGTCCTCAAGGACTCGCCCGGGGTCTACGTACAGGAGCGCTACGGCCAGGAGCTGCGCCTGTCGATCCGCGGCTCCGGCATCTCGCGCGGCTTC
>NZ_JBFTGZ010000055.1:0-540 GCF_056393985.1 Arthrobacter sp. 10T425
GATCGCGGGGTGCGATTCATAGCCCACCAGCGCGAAATCCTCGTACTTGTAGTCGAAGATGCTGTCCGGCTTGCGCTGGATCTGGAGCGTCGGCAGCTTCATCGGCGCGCGCGCGAGCTGGGTTTCCACCTGCTCGAAATGATTGTTGTAGATGTGGCAGTCGCCGCCGGTCCAGACGAAGTCGCCCACGGCCAGGCCGGCCTGCTGCGCGATCATGTGCGTCAGCAGCGCGTAGCTGGCGATGTTGAACGGCACGCCGAGGAAGATGTCGGCGCTGCGCTGGTAGAGCTGGCAGGACAGCTTGCCGTCGGCCACGTAGAACTGGAAGAATGCGTGGCAGGGCGGTAGCTTCATCTGCGGGATCTCGCCSACGTTCCASGCSGAGACGATCAGGCGGCGCGAGTCCGGGTTGTTGCGGATCTGCTGCATCAGGTCGGCGATCTGGTCCACGTGGCGGCCGTCCGGCGTCGGCCAGGCGCGCCACTGGTAGCCGTAGATCGGGCCGAGTTCGCCGTTCTGGTCGGCCCACTCGTCCCAGAT
>NZ_JBFTGZ010000056.1:0-535 GCF_056393985.1 Arthrobacter sp. 10T425
GCATAACGGCGAGATCGTCGCATACGAGATGGCCAGGCGTCCGTTGTTCGAGATGGTAAGCAAAATGCTCAAGAAGGCGTTTGCTCGACTCGGCCCCAAGGACCGACCGATCCTGCATTCGGATCAGGGCTGGCAATACCAAATGGCGTCCTATCGATCGATGCTCAAGCAGCGCAGTGTCCGTCCCAGTATGTCGCGCAAAGGTAACTGCCTCGACAACGCTGCCATGGAGAGCTTCTTCGGCATCCTAAAGTCCGAATTCTTCTACCTGAACAAGTTCACCAGCATCGAGCAACTGCAGGATGGACTGCGCCAATACATTCACTACTACAATCATGACCGCATCAAGCTCAAACTAAAAGGGCTGAGTCCCGTGAAATACAGGACTCAGCCCTTTCCGGCCTAGCCATCAACCGTCCAACTTCTGGGGGTCAGTTCATTGCCATCGGGCGTTTTGCCATCCTGCGAAGGATTGGACCGCGCTCAGACCACCACGGTCTGAGCCTGGCCTTCCTCGCGTTCGCGGATTTCGCCG
>NZ_JBFTGZ010000057.1:0-534 GCF_056393985.1 Arthrobacter sp. 10T425
ACTCTATTGTGTGCCGATCGTTCTATAGTTGAGGTGGAGCGTTGACGTGTTAGGAGAACTCCGAAAACCACGCTTCTATCGTGTTCTGGCGCAGTATCGGCCAACCTCTATTGACAGCAGTGGTGATCGATCCTTCGCGCCAGCAACTTTCTGACGAGGAGGACATCATGTTCAAGCATCTTCTTCTGGCGGTTGACGGCTCGGCCCTCGCGGAGTCTGCATTCGACAAGGCGATTGGACTTGCCAGCGAGATGGATGCTCGGGTGACTGCAGTTCGCGTCTGCCCGGACTACCACGTGCTTGCCTACCATACGGAAATGCTGACCGATACCCGAGAGCAGTACAAGGAAGCGGCTCAGCAGGATGCCACAAGGTATTTGACCGAGCTAACCGGCAAGGCGGCCAGCCTCGGTGTTAGCTGTCAACCGCTCTACACGGTGAGCGACCACCCCTACGAAGCGATAATCAAGGCTGCTGAAGACAAGCAGTGTGACCTGATCGTCATGGCATCTCATGGCCGCCGCGGCTTGCAGG
>NZ_JBFTGZ010000058.1:0-533 GCF_056393985.1 Arthrobacter sp. 10T425
ACGTTTTCGAGCACGACGGCGAGGCCCTGGCCGACGCCGATGCAGATCGCGGCGACGCCCCAGCGCTGCCCGGAGGCCTGCAGGGAACGGGCCAGGGTGCCCAGGATCCGCCCGCCGGAGGCGCCGAGCGGGTGGCCCATGGCGATCGCGCCGCCGTGCCGGTTCACGATTCCCGCRTCGATGCCCCAGGCGTTGATGCAGGCCAGGGACTGCGCGGCGAACGCCTCGTTCAGTTCGACCGCGCCGACCTGGTCCCAGCCGATCCCGGCCTTGGCGAGGGCCYTGTTCGCGGCCTCGACCGGGGCGTAGCCGAAGTACTGSGGRTCGTTGGCGTGCGCGCCGCGCCCGGCGATCCGGGCCAMAGGCTCCAKMCCCAGGATCCCGGCGGCCTTTTCACTGCCCAGCCACGCCGCGGACGCGCCGTCGGAGAGCGGGGACGCGTTCCCGGCCGTGACGGTGCCGTTCCCGGTCCGGAACACGGTCTTGAGCCCGGCGAGCTTCTCCGCCGAGGACCCGGGACGGATGCCCTCGTC
>NZ_JBFTGZ010000059.1:0-523 GCF_056393985.1 Arthrobacter sp. 10T425
GCCGGCGTCCGCGGCGAGGGCGATGCCGATGCCCGTCGCGATCGTGCCGTCGATGCCGGCCAGCCCGCGGTTGGCGTGCACGCGCACGTCCTTGCCCCTGAGGATCTGGTCCGCCACGCGGACGATCCGGGAGGATCCGAAGAGCAGACGATCCTCGGATCCGGTCGCCGCCCACACCGCCTGCACGAGCGCGGCGCGGTCCAGCGGCCCGTCGATCCCAGCACCAGCACCAGCACCGGCACCAGCACCGGCACCGACGCCGTCCGCGGACAGCGCCTCGGACCCGGTCCACGCGGCCAGCCACGCCTCCGCGCCCGCGCCGGAGTCCGTGCCTGAGCCCGCGCCCATGTCAACCTCTACCGCGCGCGCATCGACCGCGGCGCCGGAGAGGTTCAGCCGCTCGCCGCCGCGACGCACGGCGATCACCTCGAGGTCGGTGCGGCGCAGCAGGGCCGCGACCTCGCGGCTGAGCGTCGGATGCCCGAAGACGATCACGCGCTCGATCCGGTCGGCGAGCACGGTG
>NZ_JBFTGZ010000060.1:0-520 GCF_056393985.1 Arthrobacter sp. 10T425
GTCGAGAGCTTCGAGGTGCTGCAGCGCATGGTCTCCGAAGGACTCGCGGCGAACCCGGCGCAGGGCGGCGGCAACGAGCTCGTCGCGCTGTTCTCGCGCGGATCCGTGGGGATGACTCCCGCGGGCGGCTTCTGGGTGAAGGGACTCAAGGAGGCCGGATTCGCGAACGACGACTACGACGTGTCCTTCTTCCCCAAGATGCGCAGTCAGCGGCACCAGTTCGGCGCCGCCGGCTACGCCATCATGGAGACTTCGCGGCGCAAGGACGAGGCCTGGGAATGGCTGAAGTACTGCGTGTCGGTCGAAGGGATGCGCATCGCGCACCCGCAGCCTGATTCGTCGCTCACCCGCCGCTCGCTCAACGACGAGCTCTACGGAGCGGGCGTCGGCCCCGCGCACTGGAAGGTCTTCTACGACACCCTCGACCGGTTCCCGACCACCGGTCCGATCCCGGCGCCGCCTCAGCAGGCGGCGGTCGAGGAGGCCCTCATCAAGAAAGTCGTCGTCACCATCACCTACG
>NZ_JBFTGZ010000061.1:0-515 GCF_056393985.1 Arthrobacter sp. 10T425
GCTCGAACACCACTTCGAGCGGCATATCGAGCACGAGGTGCGCCGGGTCGGCGGGTACGCCGACGATATTCGTCATCATGCGCGGGCCTTCCTCGAGTTCCACCACGGCAATCACGTAGGGCGTCTGGCCGGCCCAGCCCGGCATGGCCAGGTGGCTGATCACATAGGAATACAGGCGCGCACGGCCGCTGGCGCGGACCCACGACAAGGTCTCGGCACCGCATTGGTGGCAGTGCGGGCGTGGATACAGCACGTGCGTGCCGCAGCTGTCGCAGACCTGGAGGCGCAGTTCGCCGGCCTGCGTGCCTTCCCAGAAGGGGCGCGTGCCGGGCACCGGCTGCGGCGTGAATTTCGCGACGGGGGATGGAGTCGGGGTCATGCCGGAACGCCCTCGCGGTGCGGGATCTCGCCCGAGATCAGCGCGTTGGGCGCGGCGCGGGCCACCAGATCGGGGATGTGCGCCGACAACTCCTCCGGCAGCCAGCGGCCCTCTTTCTCGATGCGAGGGCCGGCGT
>NZ_JBFTGZ010000062.1:0-511 GCF_056393985.1 Arthrobacter sp. 10T425
GCCATGCCCTATGCGACGGCGGCCAGCGCCAACCTCGCCCCGGCGCGCGACGCCATCGGCATGGAAGACGCCCGCGTGCCCTGGGCCAATGTGCTGGCCGTGCGCGCTGCGGACTGTGGGGCGGGGTGGGCCGGGGCCACGGTGGCCGCGCTCCACGCCCCGGCTGTCAAGACCTTCATCCTGGCCCGATTCAACGATTCCGTGCGCCGGCCATGGTAGAGGGCGCCACGCTGTCGTTTGACTGCACGGCCTGCGGCAAATGTTGCAACTCGCCGCCGCTGATGAGCCTGCCGGAGCTGTTCCGCCATGCCGACCGCTTTATCGGCGCGCTGGCGCTGCGGCGCATCCGCCCGCCGGTGGCCGGCACGCGCCATGCCGTGGCGGGACGGGTGGTGGAGGTGGGGGAGGAAGACGTCGCGCAGTTCCACGCCATCGCCCGCCGGCAGGGCCATGCGCTGCCCGGCGGGGAATATCTGGTCCTGATGACGCAGGCCATCGACTATCCCTCGGC
>NZ_JBFTGZ010000063.1:0-509 GCF_056393985.1 Arthrobacter sp. 10T425
GGCTGGTACTGGAGCCAACATGGTTGCAATGAGCTGGCGGACCATGGCGATTTCTTTTCGATCACCGCGAAGATCAATCCCGGAATGGAAGGGGAGATGGATCGCGTGCGCGCATTTGCAATGGCGACACACGCTATGGCCTAAGCGAGATTCGTTTTAGGAAATGGGAACGCCATAGCCGGCGAAGCGTTGCGAATGCTATTCGGTGATGGAGACTGGCCAATGATGATCCGGTCGATGAGGCGTACATAACCCTTCTAGAGCGTTGGATTGAATATGCAAGACTGGCAGATTTCAATTCTGGGCAGTCGGTCATTCGCTGCGGCAATAGAGGAAGACGAGTTGATCGATTTCTTCACGTTTTCGGAGGAGGAGATTGATTTCATCAACAAGCACCGGGCCGCGTTCCGCATTCCCCTTGCAATCCATATTGGCTTTCTGCGCTTAACGGGGACACACCCTGAGAAAGCGGCCGCCATCCCAGAACTTCTGCTAGCACACTTCAGCAC
>NZ_JBFTGZ010000064.1:0-506 GCF_056393985.1 Arthrobacter sp. 10T425
CCGGGGCCGGTGTTGCCGGCGGCGTCGGTGGCGGTGACGCGGTAGTACCAGGTTCCGGCGGGGCGGTTGGTGTCGGTGTAGCTGAGCCCGGTGGTGTCGGCGATTTTGGTGGTGGTGGCGGGGGTGAAGCCTGCCGTGGTGGAGCGGTGGACGGTGTAGCCGGTGACGCCGGTGTTGTCGGTTGCGGCGGTCCAGGACAGGGCGACGGCGGTTCCGGTGGCTGTGGCGGCCAGAGCCCCGGGCGCGCCCGGCGCGGTGGTGTCGGGCGGGGTTCCGTCCGTGTAGGTGAGGGTGAGGGCGGGGCGCAGCGTGGCGGAGGCCTGGCGTGACCAGAACCAGGAGCTGTCGGTGCCGGTTCCGGTCAGGGCCAGGGTCCGGGACCCGGTCCAGCCGGCCATCAGGCTGGTGTCCAGGGGAATGTCGTAGGCCGTGTTGGCGGCCGTGCCGCCGGGCAGGGACCCGAGGGTGGGCCCGGAAACCGCGGGGCGGTTGGCGTAGAGGGTGCC
>NZ_JBFTGZ010000065.1:0-504 GCF_056393985.1 Arthrobacter sp. 10T425
GTGGCGGCCTTGCACGATGTCGATCACGTTCTCGCTCACGCGCTCGGGCTGGACCCAGTCGAGCGTGCGGGCCCGTTCGGCCAGTGCCGCCAGCACATCGAGCCGCCCCAGCCCGCCCGCCACGCGTTGCAGGGCGGAGATATGCGGCAGCAGGGCCTGGAGCAGCGCTTCGTAGAGAACCTTCTCACGCGCCAGCGCGCGGTCCTGTGCGGACAGCGCCTTGTCCTCGAAGGACTTCAGCTCTGGCGTGATGTAGCGCTCGGCGTTCTTGAGCGTCTGGCGCCGGCGGTAGTCGTCGGGCACCTTGTCCGCCTGGCCGTTCGTCACCTCTATATAGAAGCCATGCACGCGGTTGTACTCCACGCGCAGGTTGGCGATGCCCGTACGGGAGCGCTCGCGTGCCTCGAGGTCGATCAGGAACTGGCCGCAGTTCTCGGAAATGTCTCGTAGTTCGTCCAGATCGGCATCGTAGCCGCGCGCAATCACGCCGCCGTCGC
This sequence comes from Arthrobacter sp. 10T425, assembly GCF_056393985.1. Lineage (NCBI taxonomy): Bacteria > Bacillati > Actinomycetota > Actinomycetes > Micrococcales > Micrococcaceae > Arthrobacter > Arthrobacter sp. 10T425. The sequence goes on from NZ_JBFTGZ010000065.1 coordinate 498, forward strand.
GCAGCAC
>NZ_JBFTGZ010000066.1:0-499 GCF_056393985.1 Arthrobacter sp. 10T425
CGGAACCGGGCAGGAACCCCGGACAAGGCGCGCAGCAGACACCGCGGGCCACTGATCGGGACCGCCTATGTCCACACCGTCATCGACGACCACTCCCGGGTCGCCTACGCAGAGATCCACGGCGATGAAACAGCGGCCACCGCAGTCGGGGTGCTCAGGCGTGCAGTGTCGTGGTTTGCCGCCCGCGGCGTCACCGTTGAGCGGGTCCTCTCCGACAACGGCTCGGCCTACAAATCGCACCTCTGGCGGGACACCTGCCGTGAAATGAACATCAAGGCCAAGAAGACCCGCCCCTACCGGCCGCAGACCAACGGCAAGATCGAACGCTTCCACCGCACCCTCGCCGACGGATGGGCCTTCAAGCGCTTCTACGCCACGGAATCAGCCCGCAGAAACGCCCTCCCGGCATGGCTGCACCACTACAATCACCATAGGCCCCACACCGCAATCGGAGGCCAGCCGCCCATCAGCCGCTTAACCAACCTCCCTGGGCAGTACA
>NZ_JBFTGZ010000067.1:0-495 GCF_056393985.1 Arthrobacter sp. 10T425
AGGAATGGCTCCCCGCCCGCAGCGGAGCAGCCTGGGTGGCCGTCTCCGGACGGCACGCCGTGGACGGCGCCTTCTCGGAGTGGATGAGGCACGTCGCGGCATCGACTCCGGAGTGGGGCGACGGTGACAGCGTCGACTGGCGCCGCAAGAGTGCCGCGCGATTGGAGCTGTCGTTCGACGACCCTTTCCTCATCGACGGCGCACCCGCCGGCTTCCACGACGGTCGGCCGGAAGAGGATCCGCACCTGACGAACCCCGCGGTGACCCTGGGCTTCGGCGACGAGCGCGCCACCGTGTCCTGGGCCGGTTCGGAGCTCGTGCTCGACATCGCCGGCGCGATCGCCGCCGCAGAGGCGGTGAGCTGAATGGCCGGGGAAGACCTTTCCTCCTCCGAGCTCGCCGAGCCGGCGCTCGCCCCACTCACGCGCGAGGCGTTCACCCTGGTGCAGGGCGATCTCGAGCACGCGGTGCGCGACGCCACCCGTAACCAAGGGC
>NZ_JBFTGZ010000068.1:0-494 GCF_056393985.1 Arthrobacter sp. 10T425
GTCCGCAAGATCCACGAACTGAACCCGGGCACCGGCGTCGAACTGCTGATCCCCGATTTCTCCGGCAAGCCCGAGCACATCGCGGCGATCTGCGACTCCAAGCCCGAGGTCTTCGCCCACAACGTCGAAACCGTGCCCCGGATCTTCAAGCGGATCCGCCCGGCGTTCCGCTACGAGCGCTCCCTGGACGTCATCACCCAGGGCCGCAAGCTCGGCATGGTCACCAAGTCCAACCTGATCCTCGGCATGGGCGAGACCCGCGAGGAAATCTCCGAGGCGCTGCGGGACCTGCACGAGGCCGGCTGCGACCTGATCACCATCACCCAGTACCTGCGCCCCTCCGAACGGCACCTGCCGGTGGACCGCTGGGTCAAGCCGCAGGAATTCGTCGACCTGCAAAATGAGGCGGACGAGATCGGCTTCCTCGGCGTCATGTCCGGGCCCCTGGTGCGTTCCTCCTACCGCGCCGGCCGGCTCTGGGCCACCGCGATGCG
>NZ_JBFTGZ010000069.1:0-484 GCF_056393985.1 Arthrobacter sp. 10T425
GTCAGAGACACCCAGGCGCGGACCGTGGCCGATCCCTCCGGGTAGGTATCGACAACCTCGCGCAGAATGGCCTGGGCAAAGTCCGGTGCGTTCGGGTCGATGTTCATCTCGACTTCGTTCCGCAGCCGGTACCCGGAGTCCGGGGCGGTCTCTACTGTCACCGCCGCGGCGTCCAGTCCGGCCTCGTCAGCAAGGCCCGCTAGCCAACCACCCCAATTGGCTACCCAGGCGTCGACCTGCTCAGGATCAACCAAGGAGGCGCCATCAGGTTCGGTGGAAAAGATAACGGTGAAGTGGCTGGTAGCCGGGACGTGAAGCATGGCGAACGGGCGCTTGTAGGAGTCGGCGAACTCGTACAGGGTCGACTTCGCCGCGAGACCGGGCAGCTGATACATGCCCCACTCCGTCACACCCAAAGGGCCGGAGCGGTAGAGGTTCGTTCCGGAAGACTTGGCGAGCCTAAAGGCCATCCGGGTGCCGAAGC
>NZ_JBFTGZ010000070.1:0-480 GCF_056393985.1 Arthrobacter sp. 10T425
CGTCTCGGGCGATGTGGCCGTGGTGCGCCACACGCTGTCCGGCGAGACGCTGGACAGCGGCAAACCCGGCACGGTGAACCTGAAGGTGCTTCAGGTCTGGCAGAAGCAGGGCGGCGCCTGGAAGCTGCTGGCGCGGCAGGCGGTCAAGGCCTGACGCGCCCCCGGACGTTATATGACGTCCTATGTTTCGAATGCCTCCTTCGGGAGGCATTTTCGTTTTGGCGCGTCGTATGATGACGGCTTCCCGGTCGTGATTCCGCGAGGTTGACCATGCCTATCGCCTATCTGCGCAGTCTCACGGCGCGCCAGCGCACTACCTATTCGAACCGGCAGCTAGCCGGTTTCCTGTGCTTCGTGGCGGGCGCGGCCAACGCCGGCGGGTTCCTCGSGGTCAAGCAGTACACCTCGCATAGGTCCGGCATCGTCTCGGCGATGGCCGACGATCTCGTGCTCGGCAACTTCGCCCTGCTGCTCCAGGGC
>NZ_JBFTGZ010000071.1:0-478 GCF_056393985.1 Arthrobacter sp. 10T425
GACCTGCTCAATGTACTGCTGCACCATGCGGGCGGCATGAGCATTGACGAGTTGGCTGAACACCTGGCCGTCACGCGCACGGCGATCCGCCAACACCTGGCGGCGCTGGAGCGTGACGCTCTGGTGCTGCGCGGCGACACCCGTCCGACGGGCCGGCGTCCGGAGCAGCTGTATCGGCTCACCGACCACGCGCGGGAGCAGTTCCCTCGCCACTATCAGCTACTGGCCAGCATATTGATTGATGAAGTGGCGGACATCATCGGTCCTGAAGCCCTGGCCTCGCTGATGCGCAGCATGGGCCGAAAACTGGCTTCGGACCTGGAACAACAGGTCGTGGATGAAGCCAGGATCGTGCAGCACATGAACCAGACGGGCTACGAAGCCGAGGTGTTTTTTCGCTCAGGAGGCACCCCGGAAATCGTCGCGCATAACTGCGTGTTCCATCGCCTGGCCGCCGAGCACCCGGTGGTCTGCGAAC
>NZ_JBFTGZ010000072.1:0-477 GCF_056393985.1 Arthrobacter sp. 10T425
TGAGAGGCCCCCAGCCAGACCACTGGGTTGATAGGCCGGATGTGGAAGCGAGGACTAACGACTCGTGAAGCTGACCGGTACTAATAGGCCGATAACTTACACCACACACTCTTCCCGTGAACGGATTCAAAAGACGTTCACACCAKGGGGAGGGTACAAAGAAACAAGACTGCTTGCGTCCACTATGTGGTTCCCAAACAACAAACCCGTCACCGACGGCACGTTGCGACAGGAACAAAACCACAACAAAATAACAACACCACAGCTGCATTCGCTGCAGCGGCCATGTTGTAACCACTAGTTTTCCCCACCCCCGCCAACAGCGGGCACGGTGGCGGAGCAAGGGTTACGGCGGTCATAGCGTGGGGGAAACGCCCGGTCCCATCCCGAACCCGGAAGCTAAGACCCACAGCGCCGATGGTACTGCACCCGGGAGGGTGTGGGAGAGTAGGTCACCGCCGGAACACCATTAACGGT
>NZ_JBFTGZ010000073.1:0-476 GCF_056393985.1 Arthrobacter sp. 10T425
GACGTGCATATACGACACCTCCACCGGCCGCGCACAATGGCCCTACGCCCGCGGGCCGTATTCTCAAGTCTCACTCACTCCTCAGGAAGACAGATATGCGCTACATCATTACCCAAGACGGCACCCGCCTGTTTGCGGGGCCGGCGCCATGCTGATCGGCGCTTGAACCGCAGATCCATCGCAGTCCCACTGGAGAATCTCCATGCGTTCGACCCTGTTCCGCTCCGTTCTAGCCGCCACCTGCCTGCTCGGTACCGTGGCCGCCCATGCCACCGACCCAGCCACCAGCCCGTTTGCCGCCGATCGCTACGACTACAGCGTGCTGCCATCCGCCAGCGCTGTGGCCAAAGCACCGGCACCGGTCCGATGCCATGACGGCAAGGCGGCCTGCCATCCGAAGCACTAGGCGCCCTGCCGCGCGTCACGCGCGGTGGCGTGTTCCGGATGCGGCTGGCAAGAAGGGGGCCCCCCCATAC
>NZ_JBFTGZ010000074.1:0-475 GCF_056393985.1 Arthrobacter sp. 10T425
CGTCCAGACGCCGCAGGCCGGCGGCGCCGTCGCGTTCGGCGTGACGTGGGGGCTCGACCTGTACGAGTTCGATGCCGACATCGACGCCCGGCTGCAGTACCAGTCGGTGCAAGCCACCGCCTGGGACCCGGCTGCGCAGGCCATCGTCCAGGGCGACGCGGCCGCGCCGGCGCCGTTCAACGCGCAGGGCAATCTCGACAGCGCCACGCTGGCCGATGTCATCGGCCTGTCCGTCATGCCGCTGCGCACGGCCACGACGCAGTCGCCACAGATGCTGACGAGCTGGGCCAAGGGCGTGCAGACCCGTGCCGAGCTGGCGCGCATTCGTGGCCATCTTCGCTGCATGGGCACGGCCCTGGCCCGGCCAGGTGTGCTGGTGCAGGTCAGCGGGGTGGGCCAGCGCTTCTCGGGCGCGGTCTACGTCACCGCAGTGGAGCATGCGCTGGTGGGCGGCTTCTGGCACACCGATGTCGAG
>NZ_JBFTGZ010000075.1:0-473 GCF_056393985.1 Arthrobacter sp. 10T425
CATATTGGTCTATCGGCGCCTTGGAGAACGATAGCGTCTTGTTACTGGTGTCGACGTAGACAACGTCTGACTTGGGGACCTCGACGGTAATCGGGTTCCTCAGCGCATTCATCATGTCTGCGCTGATGGGCGCCTCGTTCGAATTCCAGCGCCACTGCGGAAACACAAGGCTGTTGTAGCCCCCTCTGCCATCGCCCTCGAATCCGGCCATCCAAGCCGTCAACGTCTGCCGCGCCGTCTCCACCGGCGTTCCACCCTCCGTCACGATGCTCGTGCGCTTGTTCACCACCGAACGCGCTGCGATGTCGATATCCCCATCGGCCTCGATGGTTGCCGAACTATTGACCAGCGCGTTCATCTGGTTCGCCGGCATGCCGCCGCCGTCCCGCGTGCCATCGCGAGCGATCTGGAGGTTGCCCATGCTGTAGATCGTGGCGCCGTCGGTGTTCGAGACGGCATTGCTGGCGTAGATC
>NZ_JBFTGZ010000076.1:0-463 GCF_056393985.1 Arthrobacter sp. 10T425
GTACACGCCCGGCTTGGCATCCGCGGGAATGTCCACGCCCATCCACAGCGGTTGCACGCGCCCCTTCGCCACGTCCACGCGAGTACTGAACGGCCGGCCGGTGTAATCGACGCCGCGCAGGTTGAAGCAGGTCAGCGCGGTGGCTGGGATGATCGCGCCGTCGGGGCCGTGCAGGTCGCCGAAGGCCACGCGCACCGCGTTCACCGGCGCGCGCGCCGCCCACACGCCGATCTGGAAGCTGAGGTATTCGCCGCGCAGCGCACTGTCGCTCAGCGTGCCGCCGGGGCCGCGCTGCGCCCAGGACACCGGCAACCTGTCGAACATGCGCACCGGGTTGGCGCGCGTTTCCGGGAACAGCAGCAGCGCTTCGGTGTGCGCGGCCAGCAGCGCGTCCTGTTCGGCCGGCGTGGCGGTGCGCTCCATCGCGGCATAGGCGTCGAAATCGTCGACCGCTTCGTAGCGC
>NZ_JBFTGZ010000077.1:0-462 GCF_056393985.1 Arthrobacter sp. 10T425
CAAGAAGACGTTGCTGGCCGAGCAGCGCGGCTGGATCAAGGGCCGCAACGACTGCTGGAAGGCGAGCGACGCACGCGCGTGCACCACCGCCGAATACATCGATCGGCAAGAAGACGTTGCTGGCCGAGCAGCGCGGCTGGATCAAGGGCCGCAACGACTGCTGGAAGGCGAGCGACGCACGCGCGTGCACCACCGCCGAATACATCGATCGGATTCACTTGCTGCGGCAGAACTTCGCCGGCCCGCGCACGCAGGACGCCAAGGGCATCACCCGGGGGCCGTTCTCGGTGCGCTGCCCGGGGGCCGACGCGCTGATCCTGGCCACCTTCGTGCAGACCGAACCCGGCTACGCCTACCTGACGTGGCTGGACAAGAAGCTGCTGTTGTCGCAGACGCGCGCGGCGTCGGGTGCCCGCTATGCGGCCACGACCGACGCCGGCGAGGCGATGTTCTGGGACAAGG
>NZ_JBFTGZ010000078.1:0-455 GCF_056393985.1 Arthrobacter sp. 10T425
GCCTTGCTCAATTCCGATTTGTACTCGATAGGGTCGATCCAGAGTGCATCCAAGTTCGCGCGTGTGAAGCCCGTCATCTCGAGAGCCATGAGAGCGACGTGGTCCACGAACAGTAGATTGCGCGCAATATACTCAGCCAACTCCGGCAAGCCCTCGCAGGTTTGCTTGTGGAGCACCACTCGAATCTCGACCTTCTGGTTCAGGCGCTTGAGATTGAGGATGCCGCGGATGGTTTCGTCGAATGCTCCCTTGGCCTGGACGACGTAGTCATGCCGTGACGGATCTGCCGAATAGACGGGAATGCCAACCATCATGTCAGGATGGCCTATAGCAGCGTACTTCGCAGCGAACTGCGGGTCAGCAAAAGTCCGGCCGTTGGAAAGGATATGCAGCGAGGTTTGTGGCAGCCAGTTCTTGATATGGCGAAGCAAGCCAATGAACCCGTCGCCATACAA
>NZ_JBFTGZ010000079.1:0-453 GCF_056393985.1 Arthrobacter sp. 10T425
GTTCTCGGGCGTGACGATCACCACGCCGCCGGCCAGTGGCAGCGTGGTCGTCAATGGGCTGGACATCGTCTACACCCCCACGCCGACCACCTCGGGCGCGGTGACGTTCGCCTACGCGCTGAACAATAGCGCCGGGGCCTCGGCGCCGGTGACGGTCACCGTCAACGTGAACGCGGTGCCGATCGCGGTGGCCCAGCGGCAGCTCTCGACCCTCGCCAACCGGCCGGTCAGCGTGGACGTGACCGAGGGCGCCACGGGTGGCCCGTTCACGGGCGTGACCATCGTCTCGGTGACGCCGGCCAACGCCGGCAGTGCCACCGTGGCCGCCAGCGCGGCCAAGAGCCCCGCCAGCGCGGACAAGCAGGTGGCTGCCGCCGCCGGCTACACGGTGACGTTCACGCCGGCTGCCGCGTTCTCGGGCGCCGCCGTGGTGACCTACACGCTGAGCAATGC
>NZ_JBFTGZ010000080.1:0-450 GCF_056393985.1 Arthrobacter sp. 10T425
GTCCACGCCGGCAGCACGCGGCGCAGCCGGCGCGCGGTCACGTCCGCGGCGAGGCTGCGGTCCATCGCCAGCGAGAGTCCTTCGCCGGCACACAGCGCGTCGTGCAGCAGCGCGGGGTCGCTCGCCACGATCACCGGATTGATCGGAAAATCCCGCGCACGGCCGGCGGCCTGCCGCAGGGGCCACGCATAGCCGCGCTCGCGCCGCGCCTGATGAAGCGCCAGCGTCGCGTGGTCGAGCAGGGCGGCGGGATGGTCTGGCATACCGTGCCGCTTCAGGTAGGCGGGGCTGGCATAGACGCCGGTCGGGAAACTGCCGAGCCGGCGTGCGATGAGGTCGGAATCGGGCAGCACGCCGAGGCGCAGCGCCACGTCGATCTCTTCGGCAACGAGGCCGAGCGGCACGTGCGAGGCAAGGATCTCCAGACGCACTTCGGGATAGGCCGCACGG
>NZ_JBFTGZ010000081.1:0-449 GCF_056393985.1 Arthrobacter sp. 10T425
TTTCCTGCGCGATGGCCGGCGCGGCCATGAAGGCCACAGCACAGGCCGACGCACAGGCCAGGAGGATGTTCGTGGCCAGCGTGGCGACGCGTGCCGGGGTACTGCGACCAGACTTTGACAGCATGGAAAGACTCCACTGAGACGAAAGGACGCACCGGCCGGGAAACCTCGCCCGACCGGGGGGGGCATGCCCAAGGGGGCATCAGGGCATCAGGACATCAGCCGCGGGCCTTGCCGACGCGATAGCCGCTCTGTTCGAGGTCCCAGACGCCCGCCACATCGCGGGACAGCAGCTTCTTCTGGATGCGCTGCGTGGGCGTTTTCGGGAATTCGTCGATAAAGGCCACGTAGCGCGGCACCTGGAAGTACGGCATGCGCGACTCGGACCACTGGATCAGCGCGAGCGGGTCGAGCGTCCCGCCGCCCTCCTGCCGCACGCGGATGAAGAT
>NZ_JBFTGZ010000082.1:0-447 GCF_056393985.1 Arthrobacter sp. 10T425
CCTCGGAACGGGGTGCCGACAGGGCCGGGGACAGGTGCAATTGTGCCCCTGCGCGGTAATACCTGCTCAACATTGTGTTAATCGCGGCAAGAGAATCGCTCAATCGGCATCGGGTTATCCAGTACTCAAATGGATTATCTTTGTGCCCCGGGAATTCCCCCAATAACGGTATCCGGCATGACCTGAAAAGCACTTTGAGAATCCTCCCCATGCCGGCGGACCGGCCGCGCGCGTAGAATGATATGGATTGCCAACCCCGCAGGCACCACAAGGCCACCGACCATGACTGCCGATCCCCGCAAGCCCGATCCCGCCGACGATCTGCCCGACACGCCACCGGACGTGGATCACCTGAGCGACGCCCTGGCGCACCTGAACAGCGCGGTGGAGACCAACAGCATTGCCACTGGCGCGGCCCGTGGGCTCGTCTATAGCGTGATGGAGACG
>NZ_JBFTGZ010000083.1:0-447 GCF_056393985.1 Arthrobacter sp. 10T425
CAGTGGTCGCTGGAGAACGAGGGATCCGAGCTCACCAGCTTCCACTGGATCCGCAAGGCCTACGAGTACCTCGAGGGCATCGATGCGCCCGCGTCGTTCGTCACGAGCGACAACGACATCGAGCCCGTCTCGATGCCGGACACCGGCGACGTGTGGGCGACCACGCGTTTCTCCGACGCCAGCGACATGGCGCACGACATGCAGGTGAACATCGTCACCTTCAAGCCGGGAGGATCCATCCCGTTCGCCGAGACGCACATCATGGAGCACGGCCTGTTCGTGCTGCAGGGCAAGGCCGTCTACCGCCTCAACGACGACTGGGTCGAGTGCGAGGCCGGCGACTACATGCTGCTGCGCGCCTTCTGCCCGCAGGCCTGCTACGCCGGCGGCCCGGAGGACTTCCGCTACCTGCTGTACAAGGACATGAACCGTCAGATCAGGCTGACC
>NZ_JBFTGZ010000084.1:0-445 GCF_056393985.1 Arthrobacter sp. 10T425
GTGCTACAAACAGCGGTGTGAAGATCGATGCGTTTGCTACGCGGCCGGTGCTGCTGAAGGCGGGCGATTTCGACGATCGGCCCAATCAGTCGCAGGCCTTTTGGGGCGTCTACTCGACCTTCCCCAAGACCTTTGTGCCGTCATCGGGCATCGACGTCTACTACCTTGGCTTCGAGAACAACCACGCGCTGTACAGCATCGGAACCGGCGTGGAGCGACGGCATTCCGTTGGTGGGCGGGTCTTTGGCACGCACGGTCAGTGGGACTGGGATTGGGAAGCCCTGGGACAGTTTGGCAGTTTTGGCGCGCAGGACTTGCTTGCCTGGGGCTTCTCCACCGACACCGGCTATGGATTTTCCGTCGCCGACTGGAAGGCGCGTGCGGGCATCAAGGCCACCATCGGCAGTGGTGATACCAATCCGCGCGACGGAAAGCTGGGCACGTA
>NZ_JBFTGZ010000085.1:0-445 GCF_056393985.1 Arthrobacter sp. 10T425
GACCAACCCGGACGCGCTCGCACTGGACCCGGTGCAACTGCGGCTGGTGGACCGCGTCTACGAAACCACGGCGCTGGAAGGTGTCTTCGGCCCGATGCGCGATGCGATGCCTGACGACTGGGGCCGCTATGTCATCGACCGGCTCTTCGGCCCGCCGGCCGACCTGACGGGCTATCTGCTGCGCGGCGAGGGCGACTCGATCGGCAATCTGGGTTTCAGCACCTCGCGGGAGATCCCGCCTAAGACCTATTCGCTGCCCGGCTACGACATCCTGCCGCTGACGCGCGGGGTGCTCCGGGGCTTGCAGGAGCGCCGGCATGTCGATCCGGCGCTGGTTGGGCTGGTGCGCCCGAACACCAATCTGGGCGGCGCACGCCCGAAGATGACAATCGGGCATGAGGGCAAGCAGTGGATCGCGAAGTACCCGACGCAGGAAGACCATGGC
>NZ_JBFTGZ010000086.1:0-443 GCF_056393985.1 Arthrobacter sp. 10T425
CCGCGAGGCAGCGCCGAGGCCGCATGTATGTTCGTATTGTGTCCCGTCGCGCTCGCACGCCAGGAGCGTCTCGCGGTACGCGGCTGGATGCATCGGCCGCAGGCGCAGTCCAGGACGCCCGAAGGTAATGCCTTGCACTACGCCTTGAAGTGGGGCCGAACGAGCGCGCCGGCCATCGGCGGACTGATTCACACAGGATGGGACGAGCAGGCCATCGGGCTGTATGGGGCCGCACTACGCGCAGAAGCACCCGCAGGCGGCGCGCTATCGCGCGTGGACCATGCACTGGAGACCCTCGTCGGAAACGCCGGATCCACCTCTCCATGGCTTGCCGCCGCGTTGGCGCTGCGCCGGGCGATGGAGGCTGGGGTGCCCTATCTTGTTGGCGGCCAGCAGGAGGAACAAGCGCTGCTGGCTGTTGTGGCACCCGAGCAGCAAGATAC
>NZ_JBFTGZ010000087.1:0-442 GCF_056393985.1 Arthrobacter sp. 10T425
CCGTGGTGGCCGCGATCCGGGCCGCCGGTGGGCAGGCGGACGCCTTCCAGGCCGATGTGGCCGATCCGGCCTCGGTGCGCGCGCTGGCGCAGGCGGTGGGGCAACAGCACGGGCGCATCGACGTGCTGGTCAACAACGCCGGCGTGTTCGGCGCCCGCCCGCTGGCGGAACTCGACGCGGCATTCTTTGCCGAACAGTTCGACAACAACGCGCTCAGCGTGATGCTGACGACGCAAGCCTTCGCCCCGCTATTTGGGGATCATGGCGGCAGCATCGTCAACGTGTCGAGCAACCTCGCGMACGCGCCCACCGCGCCGACCAGTGTCTACTCGGCCAGCAAGGCCGCCGTGGACGCCCTCACCCGCGCCTTCGCCATGGAGCTTGGCGCGCGCCGCATCCGCGTCAATGCCGTCGCCCCGTTTATCACGCGCACGGACATGAC
>NZ_JBFTGZ010000088.1:0-437 GCF_056393985.1 Arthrobacter sp. 10T425
ATCCGGAAGAGACCGCCGAATGGCTGGAGTCCCTGGATACCCTGATTCAGGAACAAGGCACCGAACGTGCCCAGTACATTATGCGAAGCCTGCTCCAGCGGGCCGGCGCGCAGAGCGTGGGTGTTCCGATGGTCACCACCACGGACTACCTCAACACCATCCCGGTCGACCAGGAAGCGGCATTCCCTGGCGATGAAGAGATCGAACGCAAATACCGTGCCTGGCTGCGCTGGAATGCCGCCGTGATGGTGCACCGGGCGCAGCGGGCGGACATCGGCGTCGGAGGCCATATCTCCACTTACGCCGGCGCCGCGACCCTGTACGAGGTCGGCTTCAACCACTTCTTCCGCGGCAAGGACCACCCCGGCGGCGGCGACCAGGTCTTCTTCCAGGGCCACGCCTCCCCCGGCATGTACGCCCGCGCCTTCATGGAAGGC
>NZ_JBFTGZ010000089.1:0-437 GCF_056393985.1 Arthrobacter sp. 10T425
AAGGTTTCCGCCGTGACCTTCAACCTCACCGTCACCGAGCCACGGTTGATCGGGTTTATCACCGCCTACGCCTCCGGGACACAGCGGCCCGGTTCGTCCAACGTGAACTTCCTCGCCGGCCAGACAGTCGCGAACTCCGTCACCGTACCCGTCGGCGCCGACGGCAAGGTCACCTTGTTCAACCGCTCCTACGGCACCACCCATCTCATTGCCGACGTCTCCGGCTACTACCTGCCCGGGGTCCCGGACGTGCCGGGGGCGTTCGTACCGACGGAACCGTCCCGCTTCCTGGACACGCGGACTTCTGCTGCAGTGCGCCCGGACGGGAGCGTGTCCTTCCAGGCCGGCGGGGCCCACGGGATTCCGGCGAAGGTTTCCGCCGTGACCTTCAACCTCACCGTCACCGAGCCACGGTTGATCGGGTTTATCACCGCCTA
>NZ_JBFTGZ010000090.1:0-430 GCF_056393985.1 Arthrobacter sp. 10T425
TGAGAGGCCCCCAGCCAGACCACTGGGTTGATAGGCCGGATGTGGAAGCGAGGACTAACGACTCGTGAAGCTGACCGGTACTAATAGGCCGATAACTTACACCACACACTCTTCCCGTGAACGGATTCAAAAGACGTTCACACCATGGGAAGGGTACAAAGAAACAAGACTGCTTGCGTCCACTATGTGGTTCCCAAACAACAAACCCGTCACCGACGGCACGTTGCGACAGGAACAAAACCACAACAAAATAACAACACCACAGATGTTGTAACCACAGTTTTCCCCACCCCCGCCAACAGCGGGCCGGTGGCGGAGCAAGGGTTACGGCGGTCATAGCGTGGGGGAAACGCCCGGTCCCATCCCGAACCCGGAAGCTAAGACCCACAGCGCCGATGGTACTGCACCCGGGAGGGTGTGGGAGAGTAGG
>NZ_JBFTGZ010000091.1:0-430 GCF_056393985.1 Arthrobacter sp. 10T425
ACGTTCTCTATGGCGAGCGACCTTGGATTCCGGAGCATGTCGAAAACCGACTTCTCGACATGCTCCAGACCGACTTGAGCGATGTTGGTGAAAAAATCGAACGCAGTCCGGACGGTGTGCTGAGCTTGCCGGACTATGGCGGACGCACGCTAGTGATCAGTCACCCTCTCGTCCGGGAGCAACCAGGCTCCCAACGGGCTTTCGCGCGGAGCCGCAAAGCTACCGACCGCTATCTCGACCAGTTGCTCGTKGACCGCGCATTACCAGTTGCCGTCCTCCGGGCACTTGATGCAGCCTCTGCCGGCGAGAGTGAAGATGCACCATTTGCTCTTGCAGGATCCGGTATACCGGTTTATCGAACCTTGGCTGAGTTACGCGGATCGGGAGCAGACCTGCCGCCCACTGCTTTATATGCTGACATTCCGGACGC
>NZ_JBFTGZ010000092.1:0-430 GCF_056393985.1 Arthrobacter sp. 10T425
GGCCTACATGCCGGCGCCGGTCGGCCTGCCAGCCCTTGAGCGCGGCGGGCGAGGGCGTCGCCGCCAGCCGCTCGGCCAGCTCGACGGCGTCCATCAGGGCCAGGTTCGCGCCCTGGCCCAGCTGCGGGCTGGTGCCGTGGGCGGCGTCGCCGATCAGGGCGCAGGCCCCGACGTCCCAGCGGCCCACCGACACGTCGCGATAGACCGCCCGGGAGAAGCCGGTCCAGTCGTTCCTGCCGGCCAGGGCCTGCGCCAGGCCCGGCCACAGCGGCGCCAGGCGCTGGTCGCGCCAGCGGGCGAAGTCGCCGGCCAGGAAGGCGTCCATGTCGGCCACGGGCACCGACCAGAACACCGCCGTGCAGTTCTCCTCGCCGTCCGGCCCCAGGCCCACCGGCAGGGCGCCGCACATCACCTCGGCCCGGTGATAGAC
>NZ_JBFTGZ010000093.1:0-426 GCF_056393985.1 Arthrobacter sp. 10T425
GCTATAGGCCGGCTTGCTGCCGAAGCCTTGCTCGGTGAACGTCGTGCCGTCCAGGATCGGCCACTTGCCGTAACTGCTGATGCCGCCAGGCAGCGTGAAGCCGAGGTTGAAGCGCGAGTTCAGGTGCGCCACCGTGGCGATCTGCGCGTCGGAGAGGCAGGTGTCCCCGGTGTCGGTGCCGCCGGCGCAGCGCAGCGGGTTGCTGACATCGGTCAGGACGAACTTGCTGGTGAGTGCGGTGCAGGCCGCGCCGTTGGGGTTGCTCACGACGCCGTCGGCCACGCCATCCAGCGTGTCGCAGGCATTCATCGCCGCCGTGAACAGCGTCTTCATCTTCGCCGCACTGATCCAGCCGGCACCGCCATTGAGATACAGCGCCTTGGCGAAGTCGTTGCTGGCCACGTGCATCATCGTCACGTTGTAGGC
>NZ_JBFTGZ010000094.1:0-420 GCF_056393985.1 Arthrobacter sp. 10T425
GGAAGGGTAGCGCTCGGGCCAAGGCTTTCTTGTGTTCGTGTATCGATAGCTTTGTATATTGAAGTTGAATTGCAGTGGTCAGCTTCAATTCAGCAGGCGAGCATTTGTGCGTAACAATGCAGCGTGACTGTAGTTTTCCCACGTGTCTGGTGATTTTCTTCAGCGAAGCTGTTTGATATATCGTCCCGTCCTTGTCGATCAGGAAATGGGCGCCGAGCGCGCCTTTCGCTCGATAGCTGCTGAATGTACTTTCAGTTGTAGAGCCATCTGTCTGGTGAACGATAATCCCATTTACCCTGTCCATCGGCCCCCGTTCAATGTTCGGGAAGATCTTGACCTTGACGCGTTCAGCGTCGACTCGACCATTCTTGTCGATAAAGAACATATGTGTTTCCCAGTCAGATTGATTTGTTTACCTTC
>NZ_JBFTGZ010000095.1:0-420 GCF_056393985.1 Arthrobacter sp. 10T425
GCGCACGTCTGATCCGCCTTGCCATCGACAACGATGACATCGCCGGGTCTGGCCATCGCAATTGCGGCATGAATCATGAGGTTGTCTCCGGGGCGAACCTCGACGGTCAGCGCCGTCCCGCACAAGCGGGATCGAGGATCCAGCGGCGCCACGCGGCCGTGCATGCCGCCGCGGCGGCCATTGACATCCGCCAGCAGCGAGGAGGCGAATTGCGAAGCACGTGCTACGAGGTCCGGTGATACACGCGCGATATCGGTCACGATGGCGCGGAAGTCCTGGCTGTCTTTCATCGGGATTCTCAGTTTGCGGTAACGTTGGCGGCCTTGATCACGCCCGCCCACTTCTGTCTGTCGGCCTTCAGGAATTCTCGGAACTTCTCCGACGAGTTACCCACGACCTCCATGCCATCCTGTTGCAGTC
>NZ_JBFTGZ010000096.1:0-416 GCF_056393985.1 Arthrobacter sp. 10T425
GTCAGGAAGAGTCCGCTAAAGGCTGCATGGTCGGTTGCAAAGGCCATTGTTGTCGATGCCGGCATGGATTCAATCCCGATGCTTCGGGACAACGCCGCAATCGCGCTGGTGTTCGGCACAGGCSTCGAGGACCGGCTTCRCGCCGCCCTCAGGCAATTCGAGTTGGCCTACCGCGAYGCCACGCAACAGATGGASAAGRTGCAGCGCATCGAGGTGTCCGTGTTCGGCGCAGACCGGGGCGGGGTCCTCGCGCGCGCATTCGTCAATGAACTCGTGCGCAAATACAAGCGCCGCCACGACGATGATCTGGCCATCGAGGGCAATACCATCGAAATCAGGTTTCTGGGCCTGCTCGATGCGGTGTCCTCGGTGATGGCGGAGAACAAGCTGCTCGATTTTCTTCCGCTGACCAACAT
>NZ_JBFTGZ010000097.1:0-416 GCF_056393985.1 Arthrobacter sp. 10T425
TGCTTGGCCTGCACTTTTACCCGGACGACCATGTCGAGTTCGAGTTCCGGAACGATCTGAGAGGAACCCGGTTCTTTTACGCGGAGATCGATGACTGGCTCTACAAGAAGCAAGGCAAGGTCTACGATCCGGAGTCGTCCGAGGACGCCGCTGCGTTCATTCAAACGGCGCGGATAGCTTCAGAGGGATGGTTGAAGTATCGGCTTACCAATACCGACGATCTAAAACAGTACGTGTACTTCACCTTGCTGATCAATCCGCAATTCGACACATATCCTGCTATTGAGAAGATCCTGGCCGAAACCCGCGGCAMGCCGGGMGCCTTCGGCGCGGCGATGGAGCAATTGCCAAGCGCGGTGCTTCAGGACTTGAAGCGCATGAAGGAACAACACTCCAATAAAGGACCTTCCCATGGC
>NZ_JBFTGZ010000098.1:0-414 GCF_056393985.1 Arthrobacter sp. 10T425
GCTGAGCCGGCTCGAGGACCACTCGCTCGACGTGGCGCTGGTGCGCTACCCGGTGCTCGAACCCACCAATGCCGAACTGACCCTRCTGCAGCGCGACCACTTCATGCTGGCCGTCAGCACGGACTCGCCGCTGGCCGCACAGGCGGACATCGCCCTATCCGAACTGGGGGATGTGCCCTTCATCATGTACTCGCGCACGCGGGTGCCGTCGATGCACATGCTGATCACCTGCGCGCTGCACGGCGCCGGCATCAAGCCGCGCATCGCGCAGGAAGCGGTGCAGGTGCAATCGATCCTGAGTCTGGTGGATAGCGGGCTGGGCGTGGCGCTGGTGCCGAACAACGCGGTCAAGTACGCCGGCACCGGCGTGCGGCTGCTGCGGTTGCGGGACTGGCCCATGCAACAGGCCATGGG
>NZ_JBFTGZ010000099.1:0-410 GCF_056393985.1 Arthrobacter sp. 10T425
GGGTGGTTTTGGGTTGTGGTGGCGGGGTTTTTGGGTGGTGGGGTGGGTGTGGGGGGTGGAGTTGCGGTGGGGGCGTGGTGGGTGTATTGTTTTCTAAGTCGCCGCGAGGGAGACCAGCGGAAATGCTGGGAACCGGAGGCGGCCAATCCCCTAAATTTCAAGACCGGATCTGGTCGGCGTTTTGTGCGCTCCGGGTTCGGGTGGGGCGGGTTGGATGGTTTGTGGGTCGCGGAAACGCTGATTTGCAAAGCGGTCCGGACTCGGGTAASTTTGAAAAGTTGCTCCGGAGCGATCCTTGACTGTTTGTTGGTTGTGGTGGTGCCGGGTGTGTCTGTTGTTTGAGAACTCAATAGTGTGCCAAGTTTGTTGATACCAATTTATTGTATTGAATTGGTTGAATTTGCCGGGCC
>NZ_JBFTGZ010000100.1:0-408 GCF_056393985.1 Arthrobacter sp. 10T425
GGGCCGGTGCGGGGGTTGGTGGCGGTGTTCATCACGGTGATCAGGTGTTCGAACTGGTCCGTGGTGGCGAAGATTTCCAGGTGCTGCAGGCCGTGCCGGGGTTTGCGGAGGAAGGCGCCCTGGAGCTGGCGGAGCAGTTCCTCGGAGGGTTCGGCGCCGTCCTGGTCCAGTGCCTCGGCCCAGCTGCGGCTGACCCGGGCCAGGAAGTCGGCGTCGTTCTCGGCCGCGGTGCGGGTCAGGGCGTGCTCCATCGCCGCGACGGCCTCCGGGAGGCAGCTGTGCCGGACCCGGTCCAGGGCGAGCGTGATGACGGTCGCGGCCCGGGAGGCGACCTCGCCGGCCGCGACGGCGGCTCCGAGCTCCGGGTGCACGGGCGGGATGGGCCGGCCGGCGAGTCCCTGCCGGGGC
>NZ_JBFTGZ010000101.1:0-406 GCF_056393985.1 Arthrobacter sp. 10T425
ACCGGTACTAATAGGCCGATAACTTACACCACACACTCTTCCCGTGAACGGATTCAAAAGACGTTCACACCAGGGGGAGGGTACAAAGAAACAAGACTGCTTGCGTCCACTATGTGGTTCCCAAACAACAAACCCGTCACCGACGGCACTGTTGCACAGGAACAAAACCACAACAAAATAACAACACCACACCTGCGGCCAAGGCCGCAGCGAACATGTTGTAACCACAGATTTCCCCACCCCCGCCAACAGCGGGAACGGTGGCGGAGCAAGGGTTACGGCGGTCATAGCGTGGGGGAAACGCCCGGTCCCATCCCGAACCCGGAAGCTAAGACCCACAGCGCCGATGGTACTGCACCCGGGAGGGTGTGGGAGAGTAGGTCACCGCCGGAACACCATTAACGGT
>NZ_JBFTGZ010000102.1:0-404 GCF_056393985.1 Arthrobacter sp. 10T425
CGCTGGCGCTGCAGGCCAACCTCTATATGGACCGGATTGCCAACGCCAACGTGGCCGGCACGCCGGTGCTGTCCAATATCTACGCGCCGGTCGACCGCCCCGAGCAGCACATCGCCACGCCGCAACGGGTGCCGAAGGTATCGGACTCCACGCTCTCCGGCGTGGCGCTGGCTGACACGCTGAGCGCGCTCGATGACCGCGTCTCCCTGACCCTCGGCCTGCGCTACCAGCAGGTGAAGTCGGGCAACTACAACGCCAGCGGCGTGAAGACCGCTGACTACGACGAGAGCGCGGTCACCCCGCTGGCCGGCATCGTGTTCCGTCCGTGGCAGCAGGTGTCCTTCTACGCGAACTACGTGGAAGGGCTGAGCAAGGGCGACATCGCCCCGGCCACGGCTGCCAAC
>NZ_JBFTGZ010000103.1:0-400 GCF_056393985.1 Arthrobacter sp. 10T425
GGTCTCGCTCGACAAGGCCAGCAAACGTTTCGACGAACTCATCGCCACCTATGAGCGCGAAGACATCTCCGACGACGCCGACCGCAAGCTGCTGGAGGCGGACCGCGAGGCCGCGAAACAGTATCGTGCCGAATTCGCCACTTTCCTCGACCGCTCCAATAACAACGACTACGCGGCCACGCAGAAGATGCTGACCGACGGCACGCTGAATGCGTCGTATCGGGCACTTCGCAAGGCCATCGACACGCACGTCGAATACAACACCAAGATGGGCGACGCCGCCGTGGCAGAGAACAAGGCCCAGCACACCCACGTGGTGCGGCTGTTCCTGGTCGTCATCGCGCTCGTGGTGGGCTTCATCGTCTTCATGGCCGTGTCGCTCTATCGGCGCATCAAGCAC
>NZ_JBFTGZ010000104.1:0-400 GCF_056393985.1 Arthrobacter sp. 10T425
GAACACCACCGGCCCAGACGGCCCGTCCGGGCTGGGCGAGCCGCCCGGCGGCTCGATGCTGATGGCGAGCGCCGGCACGCTGTGCGGCGCGCGCTTCACTTCCAGCCGCACCTCGTGGCGCCGGCCGATCACCCCCAGCGACTGCGGCTTGCCGCCTTCCGGCAGGGCCCAGAGCTGGAGCACCTGCTGGTCGGCCAGCTTCAGGTGATCCAGGCGGCGCACGGTGACCGTGCTGGCGGGGGCATCCCAGAGCACAACCACGGCGGGCCGAGCCTGATCATCGTTCAGGATCGCCACGGCGGACATCGTCGGCGCCTGCTCGCGCTGGTTCACCAGCCATTGCGACACCCCCACGGCCATCAGCGCCAGCAAGGCCAGCGCCGCCGAGGCCATGCGCAGC
>NZ_JBFTGZ010000105.1:0-397 GCF_056393985.1 Arthrobacter sp. 10T425
GCCGTATACGGTCCGCAGCCTCGTATGGGGTCGCAGAAATGGGTACGGTTTCAGCAGCAGGTGACGTCGGAGGTGTGGATGCACGCGCAGAAACGGGTACGGTCGCTCAGGGCGCGGGAGATGTATACGTTCCGAGCGGCACTGCGGGGCGTCAACGTAGCGCAGAAACGGGTACGCAGCGGATTCCTCGGTTTGATTCGGTATACGTTGAGAGTGAGTACTGGCTTTTAAGCAAAGCTAATGCTATAGTCGGACTGGTTTTGCAGGCTGACGCATTGCGCCCGCAATTTGCGCAGAATTGGGTACGCACTTGGCATTTGCTGGCGCTGGAATCGCCGCAGAAATGGGTACGGTTCCCGGCAGCGCAGCAAAATGCTGCCAACTCGCAGAATTGGGT
>NZ_JBFTGZ010000106.1:0-395 GCF_056393985.1 Arthrobacter sp. 10T425
CTCATGGATGGCCGTGAAGTAGACCCGGAACAGTGCCGGTTCATCGCCTGGTTGGAAGCTTCGGAGGTTCACGGGGGTCTTCGCAAGGCGACGTTGGAAAGCACCAGTCTGTCACACGTGAGCCGCGAGGCGGCGTGGATTGCTGTGGCGTACGGCGTGTGGATCGCGTTCCGATAAGAGCGATTCGCGTGCGCTGTCTTACCGCATCATGCGTACCCGCCTTTCCGCAAGGTCATAGGGTCCCCGCTTGAAATTGCATACATTGCCAGCCGTTTCTGAGATGACATCCAGGGCCCGCGAGAAACCGGATTGCCGATACACGGCCGAGTAGATGAGGGGAGGCGGCATTGGATCGGTCCGGACTACGCGCAGCAGGCCGTCATTGATATCCGAGG
>NZ_JBFTGZ010000107.1:0-394 GCF_056393985.1 Arthrobacter sp. 10T425
GCAGTGAACACAGTGGAGGACGCCGCCGTTGCTGTCGGCGGCGCCTCGGCGGTCGCGCTGCGGATGCCGGCACTGGAGGCGTCATTGCTGGCGCAGCGGCCGGAAGCACTGCGCGACATCATCGACGGCGCCTCGCTTGCAGCCCTGTCTCCGATAGAAGACTGCCGCGCGACTGCCGCCCATCGCACCCATCTCGCACGGCTCGCCATCATGCGCGCCTTGACCCATTGCATCGAGGAGGCCCCTCATGGCGTATCTGCTGGATGACATTTCCCTTTCCGTTCCCAACGCAGGCGCTGCCGGCGAAGCACCGACGCCGCCCGGAGAAGAGGGCTTCGAACTGAACGGCAAGCGCCTGCCGCTGCCAGCGGACCAGTCCCAGCGCCTTCTCGAC
>NZ_JBFTGZ010000108.1:0-391 GCF_056393985.1 Arthrobacter sp. 10T425
TGCCAAGCTCGCGCGGGAACAGCACGCCCAACAGCGCCCAGCGCTGGGTGGGCCGCGTCACCGCAATCCAGTCGGCACACAGCGCGGGATCGGCCAACCAGCTCGTCGCCTGCCGCCGCACCATCCAGTCCCGCCGCGCGGCGGGACGCTGCGGCAAGGCGAGCAGATGGGCAATCCGCAGTGTGCGGGAAGCGATGCGGTGAATCGCGTCCCAGTCGAGCCGGCCGGCCAACGCACGAGGCGTCTGTGGCGCATACGTCGCCGGCCTTGCCGTCGATCCCTGCATGGCCTGGACAGCCTGAGGGCCTGGAACGGCCTGGATGGGCGCCGATGAAACCGCTGCAGCCGCTGAAGCCACTGAAGCCGCCGGGCGGCGCGACGGGCGATGGTC
>NZ_JBFTGZ010000109.1:0-390 GCF_056393985.1 Arthrobacter sp. 10T425
ACCACACACCGCGCATCTACGGATTGAGGAGCTACATCTCCGTACCGGTGGTACTGCCCGAAGGAACCTATTTCGGGAACTTCTGCGCGATGGACGCGAGACCGGCATCGGTTTCGAACTCGCGCACCCTGGCAATGTTGGAGAGCTTCGCGAGCCTGCTTGCCGCGCAACTTGCCACCGAACTGGCAACGCGGGGCGTCCATGCCGCGCTGTTGCATGAGCGCGAGATCGCAAACCTGAGAGAACCTATTGGCGCCCTGCAGGGCAGGACGCTGCCTGCTTGGCGACGTCCTAAGACGTGTGCGTCGGCATGTTCAGAATCGCCCTACAGGTTGGAAGTGGATTGGTCGATGGGGCCGACGGCAAACGTAACTGTTAGCTACGATAAAG
>NZ_JBFTGZ010000110.1:0-389 GCF_056393985.1 Arthrobacter sp. 10T425
GGGGCTCGCGTATGTTCATGGGCCGCGCGCTGGCGCGCCGCACGGATCCTGTGGAATGCAACGTCCACGGCAGGAATCGCATTGCACAGGGAAATCCGGACGTGCGCGATGGCGACCTGGAAGTCGCCGAGGATGGGCACCTGTGCGAGTGCGGGTGCGCCTTGATCTCGTCACTGCCTAACAGCGGCTCACGCTAGGTCAGTCCGATGGCCGTGGATTTTTCCTTGTTGCCACCGAGACAGCCCGTTCCGGAGAACGGGCCGTCGCCCGTGTTCTGGTCCTTTGTCTTCGTTGCGCTGGCGGTGGCCGGCGCCATGCTCGCGCTTTGGTCTTGGTCCGCGAAAGAACCGGCCCAGACGCTCTGGTTTTGGGCTTGCGTGATCGTAATC
>NZ_JBFTGZ010000111.1:0-387 GCF_056393985.1 Arthrobacter sp. 10T425
GCCCTGGGCGCCCCGCCGCGCCCGGAAACTGCCGCGCCGGCCCCGTCATCGTGAGGACCCCTCCCCTGCCCATGCCCGATTCCCGCACGCCGCCGGGCGACCCGCTGTCTCCCTACCAGCAGGCGCTGCGCGAGCGATTTCCGTCCGTGGAAGCCATCACGGCCGCCGCCACTGCGCGCCGCCGCAGGCAACACCGTGTGCGCGCCGGTGCCGCCGCCGCGCTGGTGGTGCTGGCCGCCGGCACGTGGCTGGCCGATCCCGCCTATCGCACCGAGTCCCTGAGCGCCGAGGCCGGGCCGCGCACCGTTCAACTGGCCGATGGCAGCCGCGTCACGCTGGACCAGCACACCCGCCTGACCGTGCAGTGGCGCCTGCGCACCCGCGCAC
>NZ_JBFTGZ010000112.1:0-386 GCF_056393985.1 Arthrobacter sp. 10T425
GGGTATCCCACGCCCGCCAGCACCAGCCACGCCGGCATCCCGCAGGAGGTATCGAGCCACACCAGCAGCACGCCTAGCGCCAGCAGATGGGCGATCCACGTCGGCACATCCTCCCAGTTGCCGTGGCGAACCCGGCCCACGGCATCGGCGCCAATCGAGGCAATGGCAAACGCCGGCTGGAGCAACACACGCCCTGTCAGCGTATTGCGCGCCGCGTAGAGCCTGCGCACCAGCGGCCCGGCTGCGTGCCAGTCACCGGCGTACAGGAAGTAGCTTTCCGGATCGCCATCCGGATGGGTGAGGTCCGCAGCATGGTGCTCCAGATGTGAGCGCCGGTAGATGCCGTATGGCAGCCAGATGCCAAGTGGTGCGGCGCCTAGCAGGGC
>NZ_JBFTGZ010000113.1:0-386 GCF_056393985.1 Arthrobacter sp. 10T425
CTCCTGCACCACGCGCAGCAGGCGGGCTTGCAGCAGCAGGTCCAGTTCGCCGATTTCGTCGAGGAACAGTGTGCCGCAATCGGCAAGCGCCACGGCGCCGTCACGCGCGGCCACGGCGTGGGTAAAGGCGCCGCGCGCATGGCCGAACAGCTCGCTGCCGGATAGCTCGGGGCTCAGCGTGGTGCAGTCCACCACGATGAAGGGGCCGCTGCGCCGCACCGGATCGAGATCATGGATCAGCCGCGCCAGCAGCTCCTTGCCGCAGCCACTGTCGCCGGTCAGCAGGCAGGCGCCGCTGCCGAAGCGGCCGACCTGCGCCACTGCGCGCAGCGTTTCACGCCAGGGCGCCGAGTGGCCCACCGCGCGCTTGCGCAGCCAGTCGGAGG
>NZ_JBFTGZ010000114.1:0-383 GCF_056393985.1 Arthrobacter sp. 10T425
GCCCCGGCAGGGACTCGCCGGCCGGCCCATCCCGCCCGTGCACCCGGAGCTCGGAGCCGCCGTCGCGGCCGGCGAGGTCGCCTCCCGGGCCGCGACCGTCATCACGCTCGCCCTGGACCGGGTCCGGCACAGCTGCCTCCCGGAGGCCGCGGCGGCGATGGAGCACGCCCTGACCCGCACCGCGGCCGAGAACGACGCCGACTTCCTGGCCCGGATCGCCCGCCGGTGGACGGAGGCGCTGGACCAGGACGGCGCCGAGCCCTCCGAGGAACTGCTCCGCCAGCTCCAGGGCGCCTTCCTCCGCAAACCCCGGCACGGCCTGCAGCACCTGGAAATCTTCGCCACCACGGACCAGTTCGAACACCTGATCACCGTGATGAACA
>NZ_JBFTGZ010000115.1:0-381 GCF_056393985.1 Arthrobacter sp. 10T425
CCTACTCTCCCACACCCTCCCGGGTGCAGTACCATCGGCGCTGTGGGTCTTAGCTTCCGGGTTCGGGATGGGACCGGGCGTTTCCCCCACGCTATGACCGCCGTAACCCTTGCTCCGCCACCGGCCCGCTGTTGGCGGGGGTGGGGAAATCTGTGGTTACAACATGTTCGCTGCGGCGTGTGGCCGCAGGTGTGGTGTTGTTATTTTGTTGTGGTTTTGTTCCTGTCGCAACGTGCCGTCGGTGACGGGTTTGTTGTTTGGGAACCACATAGTGGACGCAAGCAGTCTTGTTTCTTTGTACCCTCCCCCTGGTGTGAACGTCTTTTGAATCCGTTCACGGGAAGAGTGTGTGGTGTAAGTTATCGGCCTATTAGTACCGGT
>NZ_JBFTGZ010000116.1:0-379 GCF_056393985.1 Arthrobacter sp. 10T425
GCGTGGCGCTGCGTGACATGCTGCACGAAGCATTGATGGCTGGGGCGGCGCTAGACAGGATGGAAGAGTTGAAGCGCTACAATCCTCTCGCTTACGAGATGTTTACTCTCGCCCACGCAATCCCAGTCGGCAACACAACCTACAAGATCCCGGACCTCATCAAGGCCTACCGCACCCTTGTGCCGCGCGCCAAGGGCCTGGAYTTCAAGTCCCACATGGAGGTCTTCCTGCGTTGGCTGGCCATCCGRTATCAGACACCGGCRTTCCGGGAGTCCGTGACAAGTCACGCCGATGAGCTCAAGCACGCTCACATCCAGCGAAGCCAGGAGGTGCGGGACGCGGAGGCTGCCTATCAGCAGGAGCGCCGTAAGTCTCCGGT
>NZ_JBFTGZ010000117.1:0-379 GCF_056393985.1 Arthrobacter sp. 10T425
GCCCCGCGAAACACCCGCCCCGCGAAACACCCATTCTGGGACGGGGTACGCGACCGCCTCGGGCGGGCCGCGGCGGCGTTCGAGGCATAGCCAGCGCCTACCCTCTCCCCAGGCCCCTCTCCCGCAAGCGGGCGAGGGGAGCAAACCGAGGGCTTTCGATCTTCCCCCTGTGTTCKCCCCTCTCCCTCYGGGAGAGGGGCGGGGGAGAGGGCGGGCGCATCAATGCGYCACGACCCTGTTCAAGGCGCCCCGCGAAACACCCATTCTGGGACGGGGTACGCGACCGCCTCGGGCGGGCCGCGGCGGCGTTCGAGGCATAGCCAGCGCCTACCCTCTCCCCCGGCCCCTCTCCCGCAAGCGGGCGAGGGGAGCAAACCGA
>NZ_JBFTGZ010000118.1:0-379 GCF_056393985.1 Arthrobacter sp. 10T425
GGGCCGCGACGCCGTAGACGGCCTTGATCCCGGGCACCGCGGTCTGGATCCGGATCGACTTGTAGCCCAGTTCCAGGTGCTCACGGACCGAATCGAACAGGGACGGCAGGTCCGCGCCGGAGGCGTGCCCGTAGGCGCGCAGCCCGTTCCGGGACGCCCCGCCCAGGAGCTGGTAGACCGGCATCCCGGCGAGCTTGCCCTTGATGTCCCACAGCGCCATGTCCACCGCGGCGATCGCGGCCATCGTGACCGGGCCGCGGCGCCAGTACGAGGACCGGTACAGGAACTGCCAGGTGTCCTCGATCCGGTGCGGGTCCTTGCCGATCAGCAGCTGCGCGACGTGCTCCTTCAAATAGGCGGCCACGGCGAGCTCGCGCCC
>NZ_JBFTGZ010000119.1:0-377 GCF_056393985.1 Arthrobacter sp. 10T425
GTGGCGGCACCAGCCAGACCGCCGTGAACCAGCGCGCCGGGGCACGCTCGCAACTCGCCGCGCTGGTCACGGCCGGCGCCGCGCTCGGCACCATGCTGCTGCTGGCGCCGGTGATCGGCCTGATGCCCAATGCCACGCTGGCCGCCGTGGTTATCGTCTATTCGATCGGGCTGATCGATCCGGCCGAGTTCCGCGCCATCCGCAAGATTCGGCGCATGGAGTTCGTGTGGGCGCTCGTCGCCATGGCTGGCGTGGTGGGGCTGGGCACGCTGCAGGGCATTCTCGTGGCGATCATCGTGTCGCTGCTGGCGCTGGCCTACCAGGCGGCCGACCCGCCGCTGTACGTGCTGGCCCGCAAGCGCGGCACCAATGTGTTC
>NZ_JBFTGZ010000120.1:0-377 GCF_056393985.1 Arthrobacter sp. 10T425
AGGTGACACTCGGTCTCACGAATTCGGGAACCGCGTTCCTCGGAACGTGCGAAACTGTAAGTCCGGCGCGCAGCTGCACGCCGGCGATCATCCGTTCCGCGCAGCGGTCCGGATATTGGAGGCCCTGTCCGCACAGCGGACCGGACATTGGAGGCAGAGTGGCCGAGATCTCGGACGTCTTCTTCGTCGATGGAGTGCGAACCCCCTTCGGGCGCGCCGGCGAGAAGGGCATGTACTGGAACACCCGCGCGGACGACCTGGCCGTCAAGGCCACGATCGGCCTGATGGAGCGGAACGCGAACGTCCCGCTGGACCGGATCGACGACGTCGCAATCGCGGCGACGTCGCAGACGGGTGACCAGGGCCTCACCCTCGGT
>NZ_JBFTGZ010000121.1:0-374 GCF_056393985.1 Arthrobacter sp. 10T425
GGACAACGCTGTGAGCGCCTTCCCGGATCTACCGGCAGGCCGGCGGATTCCATAAGATTTGTTCTGCGCCGTGTTACTACGATCGCAACAGATCACCACCCGTGCCTCTCAACCCAGTCCTTCGACCATAGGAATCACCATGGCCAACGCTATCATCGAATCCCTTGTGAGCCGTCGTACCATCAGTCTGTACGACCCTGCCTTTACCGTGGGCGACGATCAGATCCGCGAGTTGGTAAGAGTCGCCACCACTGCGCCGACATCCTTCAACTTGCAGAACTGGCGCTTCATCGCAGTGCGCACGCCTGAAGCCAAGGCGCGCCTGCGGGTCGTTGCCTGGGACCAGCCCAAGATCACCGATGCCTCCGTTACCT
>NZ_JBFTGZ010000122.1:0-374 GCF_056393985.1 Arthrobacter sp. 10T425
GTAGTGGCTGGTACCCAGCCGGTATTGCGGCAGCACGCGAACCAGCCCGCCCCGGGCCAGTTCGGCACGCACGGTGCGTTCGGTGAATGCCGCGATGCCCGTGCCGGCCAACGCCGCYGCGTACAGCGCGGTGATCGTATCGGTCGACATGCCACCCCGTACACCCACGTGTTCGACAGCCCCGTCCGGGGCTGTCAGCGTCCATTCGCCGGTGCGGTTTGCGCCCGTGAAGCTCAGCACAGCATGCTGCGCAAGGTCCGCCGCCGATACCGGCAGGCCGTGCCGTGCCAGATAGGCCGGTGACGCCACCAGCACCGTGTCCGATGCCGTCAGCGATTTCGCCATCAGGATGCTGTCGGCCAGCGGTGTACTGC
>NZ_JBFTGZ010000123.1:0-374 GCF_056393985.1 Arthrobacter sp. 10T425
GCGATGGTGTGGCCGTTGTTGAGCACCTTGGCACTGCCGGCGGCGTACGCGAAGCGGATCGGCTTGAACCCGCCGGGCACGGCACCGCGGATGTCAATCGGCGATTGTTCCTTGCCGAGCTTGCAAGTCGCGTATTCGGCGTCCAGGTCGCCCCAGGCGGGGCTTTCGTAGGTCCACGGTGCGTGATGCGGCGCTGCCGCAATCGCGCTCAAGGCGCACGTGGATAAGAGGGCGGCGGACAGCAACTGTTTCATGTGAAATTCCGTTTCTGAGGGGCGCGGCGCGCAGTCTACCGGCTCGCGTGCCGGACCAGAACGTCAAGACGGTATTTTCAGAAATGCACGATGTGCATGCCGCCGCGCCATATGCATTGC
>NZ_JBFTGZ010000124.1:0-373 GCF_056393985.1 Arthrobacter sp. 10T425
CCTACCCAGGCGAAGCAGGCGTAGCAGATGAACTGACCGATCCCGAAATACATGGCAATCAGCCAGGCCCGCCCCGAGCGCCATGGCGCACGGCTGACCGCGGCTTCCACACGGGCAGCGTGCGACTTCGACGGAAATGCCGATGTCAGGCGGCGCCAGCTCACAATGGCGAGGACGCAGACCACGGCCCAGATGCCGGCGCCCAGCCGCCAGCCGCCACCGGCGTGGGCGATGACCTCGCTACCCACCGCCGCCAACGTTGCCCCGATACCGAGCCCGGCGGCATAGATGCCCATGAAGAACGTGGCCTCGCCGGAGAAATGGCTCTTGATCCAGCCGCCGAGGAGCGGCCCGGAAATCGCGACCCCAATCC
>NZ_JBFTGZ010000125.1:0-372 GCF_056393985.1 Arthrobacter sp. 10T425
GCGTCCATTTGGTCATAAAACGCCTCGTTTATTTCGTAATCTCCGGCTCTTCTGGTTTGGTCATTTGGAGAGCGATTCGCGCCCAATAAGCTCACGGAATGCGCATACAGGTCGCGCTGCATTTTGGATATGAGCTGGTCCGAAACCTGATCGTAAGCGAGCGGCACGCACGCGCACAGCAGCAGTGGTAGCGCTGTCAGCCATGCAAAGGAGGGATGTCGAGCACGCCGCAAAGTACTACTCCCGCTGCAATATAGATAAGGCAGAGAACAACTCTGGATCACGTAGAAATACCCGCCCGCCAAAACGGACCGGCGGGCGGTTAAAGCAATACGGCCGCCCTCATCTTAGGACGCGAACACTTCCCACCAT
>NZ_JBFTGZ010000126.1:0-372 GCF_056393985.1 Arthrobacter sp. 10T425
CTGCCCGGTCAGGCAATTCATAATCGACCAGCACCATTTTCTGGTGGTGCGTCGGCACGATCGCGCCCATGATGGCGCCGCCTTGGGCCTTACTACCGGCAGAGCGCGTGTCGTCGGTCCCCCACAAGGCSGTGCGAAATGCGATTTCCAGCYGGTTGGACAGGCCAAAATCCCGCACGACAAATTCGACATTGACCAGCTTCGGCAGCCCCAGCAATGCCGGCARCTTTTCCATGATCTGCGATGGAACCGGTCCCTTTAATATCTTGGCGGTGGGTGAGGTGCGTGCGGCCCGCCAATGCCAGTACCGGTTGAAGTCCGTGGGATTGACGCGGGGATTGGGCGGGCGGGAGAACCATGGATGCTGATGCA
>NZ_JBFTGZ010000127.1:0-371 GCF_056393985.1 Arthrobacter sp. 10T425
GTCCGAACACGGTGGTGCCCATGGACCGATTGGACTGGGATATGTATGCTTGGATCGCGTCACGAATGATGGCCGCACGTGGGCGACCCTCGATCTCGACGAGCTTCGCCAGTGCTTCTAGCTGAGCCACTGGCAAATCTAGGACGATGCGACTCAAATGGGTTCTCCTGTTCAGCATGCAAATCTCTCCACTTGCGATCAGTGACTCTCCTGCCGGTGGTCTCCCAGAGTGGGGAGTGGCCAGTCTTCGTCATCATATCCTGGCGGTAACCCAGGGGGTGATCGCCGTCTGCGCACTTCGTTCCATCGCCGGGCAGAATGGCTTCGGTCACCAAACTTCCGGGATGCCCAATCTTCCCGCTGGCCAACGT
>NZ_JBFTGZ010000128.1:0-370 GCF_056393985.1 Arthrobacter sp. 10T425
CGACAAGGCGATTCAGGCCGCGCTGCAGGAGGCGTACGAGTCAGGCAAACTAAGAGGCAAGCAACTGATGGATGCGCGTCGGGTCATTGAGCGTCGTCAGACCCTCGGTAGGACAACCGCCCACCGGATGCCGCGGCACAGCAGCGACATCTCCACGTCTAGCCTCATTCGCACATATCAAAATGAGGTCGAGCGCCAGAAAGCCATGGTTCGCAAGGCCGAATTCGCGCAACAACGTCTGCTGTTTGTTGTCGGAGCCTTGCGGCAGCTGTTCGCCGACGAGAACTTTGTCAATCTTCTGCGTGCAGAGGATCTCGCGACGCTCCCGAAGTATTTGTCCGAGCGCGTCTGGGCCGGAGGTGCGCTGAGA
>NZ_JBFTGZ010000129.1:0-369 GCF_056393985.1 Arthrobacter sp. 10T425
GAGCAATGCCATCGCCACCTCGTCGCCAGCCGTGCTCGAGCTGAGCGTGGCCGCGCGCCGCGATCCGTCGACCGACCCGGACGTCTCGGGCCTGATCAACGCCCAGATCCAGGCCGCGCGCCGCTTTGCGACGGCGCAGCTCAGCAATTACAACCAGCGTCTGGAGCAGCTGCACGGCAAGGGCCGGGCGCCGTCTGGCAACCAGATCACGGTGCAGATGCCGCGCACCGAGGGCGATACGCGGCGCTGCGAGTCCGAGCAGAACMTGACCGCGCGCGATGCCTGCCTGCGCGGCGTGCTGCCCGCGAGCCGGCTGGCCGACACGGGCCGGCGCGGTGGGATGGATAGGGGAGCGGGATCGCGCGAGGC
>NZ_JBFTGZ010000130.1:0-368 GCF_056393985.1 Arthrobacter sp. 10T425
ACCCCGTCCCGTGCGCTGACGGTCATCGCGCCGGTCGTATTGGTCTGCCCCGCAAGTTGCAGCCGCCCCTGCGCCATCAGCGTAAGGTCGCCAGCCTGCGCCGCCACCACGCCGCGCGTGGAAACCCCCACGCCCGCCTCGGTGGACGCCAGCAGGATCTTGTTGGCATACATGCCGCCGAGTTCGCTGACGTCGATGCCCACGGATGGCGCCGGACCACTGCCCGCAATGGCCGAGGCGGAGAGCGTCGCGCGATCCACCTGGGCGGCACCCGCCACGACGTTCAAGTTATTGGCATACAGGGCGGCATTCGCCTTGACGGCTCGCGCAATCAGGTCCACCTGATCCACGCCCGTGGCATGCAGGCC
>NZ_JBFTGZ010000131.1:0-368 GCF_056393985.1 Arthrobacter sp. 10T425
GCGCCAGGTCGAGCCGACCTTCACCGCCTTCGACCTCGGCGAGGCCGTTCGAGAGGCGGCAGAGATCGTCGCCTGCACGCTCGATGCCATGAACGTGCATTTGCGCCTCGATGCATTCCCGCCTTCGACGCAGGTACGCGGCGAACGTGTGCAATTGCAACAGGCCATCATCAGCCTGCTGATCAACGGCGCGGAATCCATGCATGGGCAGCCGGCTGGCGAAAGACTGCTGGTGCTGGCATGCAGCCCCTCGCAAGACGTGCTGCGCATTGACATCGACGACGGCGGCGAAGGTTTCCATCCGCAACTGGCGGACCGCATCTTCGAGCCGCTGTTCACCACAAAGCCGAACGGCATGGGCATGGGCC
>NZ_JBFTGZ010000132.1:0-368 GCF_056393985.1 Arthrobacter sp. 10T425
CCATCGGATGGTCAATCACTCACTGCGAGGAAATATGACCACCATGGTTGCCGGCCACTCCTTCCTACCCCCTCCCGGCAATGACGGGCGCCGCCAGCGCGATCGCCCGCCCCCGCCGCCCGTGCGGCACACGCGTGCCGCCATTGATGGCGAGCTTAAGGCCATTCACGCCCAGCAAGAAGCCCATAGCCAACGGTTGGATCGGTTCGAATCGGCGGTCCTGTATCAGTTCGGCCAGGTCAACGAGCGGTTCGACAAGCTGGACGCACGGATGGACAAATCGGAAGCCCGGATGGATCGCATGGAAGACCGGCACGAGCGGGGATTGGCGCGACTGGAAGGCAAGATCGACAGGATCGCCGAGCACA
>NZ_JBFTGZ010000133.1:0-367 GCF_056393985.1 Arthrobacter sp. 10T425
CAATACGACTGCAGCGCCGGAATCAACGGCGTGATCGCGCCTGCGCCGCGCGCGCCGCCATACCAGAACAGGAAGGCGTAGGCCGCGCACAGCAGCGGCAGGGTGAACACCGTGAACCCCGCCGCGCGATAGCGGGACGCCATGTACAGCATCATCAGGCCGGTCAGGATGATGAAGACGACAAACACCTCATAGAGATTGCTGACCGGTATGTGGCCCATGCCGGCACCGATGCGGTACGACTCGTACCAGCGCGTGAGGAAGGCCGCAGCCGCGAGCCCCAGCCCGCTCCACGTGGCAGCACGGCCGATCGCGGCCAGGCGCGCCCGCTGTCCTACCCAGCCGGCGATGGAGGCCAGCGTGGCAA
>NZ_JBFTGZ010000134.1:0-366 GCF_056393985.1 Arthrobacter sp. 10T425
CTGCATGGTCAGCAGTTTCCGGGCATCGTCGAGCTGTTCACGAAACCTCGCCCACAGCGCCCCTGCGCTTTCCGCTTGCACCGCAGCCGTTGCAGCTGCATCCACGTTGAAGATTTCTGTCAATATGTCAGCGGTCCGCGAAAGCGCCCCGTAATGATCAAGCAGAAGGGTATGCCTCGCTGCGTCGAATGCCGTGGCCCGAGCGGCTTCGTCGCGCAGCGTGACAAACAACGCTTCGCGCGGCGTAACATCGATGGTTCCACATAACATGGCGACCCTCTCGCCATCAGCGTTGTGGACAGGAGCACCCCAATGGTGGGCAAGGAATACTCTGCCGTCGTCGCGGATGCCTCCCCACTCCAGACC
>NZ_JBFTGZ010000135.1:0-366 GCF_056393985.1 Arthrobacter sp. 10T425
CCGCCGGGAATGTGAACCTCGTGGCGAACGGGTTCACGCTCGGTGATGCCGCGGTGGCGACGTCCGGGTTCGTGTACGCCGACGGCACCTTCACGCTCGGCAACAAACCCGTGATCCTGGGCGGGTATTCGATCGGCATGGGGTTCAGCGGTGCCGGCATCGTCGGGAAACCCGCCCAGACGGTCGCGAACTGCTCCACGGCGCCCTCGCCCGCGGCCAACGCCGCCCTCTGCGGCACACCGGCGGCGAAGCCGGGCACCAACCGTACGAACCCCACCCTTGCCGCGGTCACGGCGATGACGACGTGGCGCAACCTCGGCTCGGCTCGGGCGGCATGGGGATCGAGTGTCCAGTGGACCACAGGGC
>NZ_JBFTGZ010000136.1:0-365 GCF_056393985.1 Arthrobacter sp. 10T425
GGCTGGCGAGAGCCATGTCGGCGACGGCATCACGCTGTTCCTCGACCAACCGCCGTTGCCCGGCGATGCGCGCTACGCCGCGTTCGACGACTTCCGCAACCGTCTGGTGCACGCGCTGATTGCCGAGATGCGCCAGCGCCACCGCCACTACACGCTGAACCTGATGGTCCAGGCGGCGGACCTCGTGCCTGCGCTGCGCCACGGCGACGAGCCGGCCACTGCTACGGCGCCCAAGCCGTCCAATCCGCCCACGCCCGCCGCACGGGGCAGGGCGCCTCCGCCGCCGGCGCCGCCGGCTGACCCTCCCTCTGCTACCTGGACCTTCGACGGGCTGCTCGACTATCTGGTGCGCGCCGAGGATCCGC
>NZ_JBFTGZ010000137.1:0-365 GCF_056393985.1 Arthrobacter sp. 10T425
ACGCAACGTCTACCCGTCCGACTGGGCTACCCGATCACTTGAGAACGACCCGATGCGCTTGACGCTGATCCAACAGGTCGCCGAAGACTTCAACAACATCAGCGGCAATGTCCCCGACTCCGCGGATACTCAAGATGACTACGACTTGGTTGCGAAGAAGCGCTCCAAGGACCGGGGGGAGGACTTGGAGTGACCCAAGAACTGTTCGACATGGCCGACGCCTTGGGCTGCACGATCAAGTACGAGGACCTGTCGCACCTTGAGCGGGACGGCGACTACGACCTGAAGACGAACACAATCCGACTGCAAGAGAACATGTCGTACCGGCTACTGCGTTCCACGCTGGCTCACGAGCTGGCTCACGC
>NZ_JBFTGZ010000138.1:0-364 GCF_056393985.1 Arthrobacter sp. 10T425
GAGCCGGTAGCTCTGGAACCAGATACCCAGCGAGATCGCCAGCAACAGGGCGATCAGCATGAAGGTGCGCCAGAACAGCGAACCAAAGAACCGCGTTGCGGTACGGCCGAGAGCGGTCGCCACGATGCTGACTGCGGACGAACCGGGACTACTTCACGCCATCGGGAATGAAGACGTAGCCCAGGCCCCAGACCGTCTGGATGAAGCGGGGGTTGCCCGGGTCCGGTTCGATGAGCTTGCGCAGGCGCGAGATCTGCACGTCCAGGCTGCGGTCGAACACTTCGTATTCGCGGCCGCGGGCCATTTCCATGAGCTTCTCGCGCGAGAGCGGCTGGCGCGGATGCCGCGCGAACACCTTGAGCAC
>NZ_JBFTGZ010000139.1:0-360 GCF_056393985.1 Arthrobacter sp. 10T425
TTCTTGACGATGTCATTGGTAGCTGGACCGCCGTGATTGCCGAGCGCTTGCAGCAAGCCATGCACATCAGCGCGGAGGAAGCGCGGCTGTTCGCACGCGTCGAAGTGGCGACGATTCGCGGCCTGCTGCTGGACCTGATCACGACGGGCGACCGCAAGGGCACCACGGCCGCGCTCAAGTACTTCGCCAGCAAGATGACCTCGCCTGGAAAGTCGAAGAAGGGCGCGTAGCCCCGACCGACCCCCGAAGCACTCTCACCCGACACCGTCGTTGCGCGCTCGCGTAAACCCCAATTTCGTCCCATCGTGTACCACATGGTACATTTCGGTCATCGTCGCTAGCGGTAGCGACGAACAGATG
>NZ_JBFTGZ010000140.1:0-355 GCF_056393985.1 Arthrobacter sp. 10T425
CAYCTAYACCGTGGGCGGCACSGTGTCGGGCCTGGCYRCSGGCRCGAGCCTGCARYTGGCCGACACCAATGGCGACACACAGGTGGTCAGCACGAACGGCGGATTCACCATGCCGACGCCGCGACTGGGCGCGACATCCTATGCGGTGACCATGGCGGCCCAGCCTGCCGGCCAGACCTGCACCGTGGCCAATGGATCCGGCACGGTAGCCGCAAGCAATGTGACCAATATCGACGTGACGTGTTCGACGAATACGTACACTCTGAGCGGCACAGCAACCGGTCTGGCGAGCGGCCAGAGCCTGACTGTGCAGGTGAACGGCAGCACGCAGGCAACCGTGACGACGGCTGGCAGC
>NZ_JBFTGZ010000141.1:0-351 GCF_056393985.1 Arthrobacter sp. 10T425
GGAGGTGGCACATCAACATCCCCGACCAGACCATCCGCAACCCGCGTTCGATATTGGACCAGGGCATGTCAGGGATAGATATAGGCGTGCAGGACGATGCCGAACAGCAGTGGCATCGACCATGCCCAGTTTAGCCAGCGGCGGCGTTGCCGGACCCACAGCCCAGCCAATGCGAACAGAAGCAGGAAGATCTGTTCCCCGCTCGATTCGAAGTATGCGCGAAGGTTGGGGAATCCCTGGATCCGCCAGAGGGGCGGGCCGTTGTCGTCAGCAGGGTGCGGAATGCCGGCGACCGTCGCGAGGTCCGCGCACACGCTTAGGAAAAGAACGACCAGCAGCACGGACCAGAGG
>NZ_JBFTGZ010000142.1:0-350 GCF_056393985.1 Arthrobacter sp. 10T425
GGGCCGGCGCGGCGTGCCGGCCACCCCGGAAACCGTCTTGCTCACGAGCGGCGCGCAACACGCGCTGACGCTCACCGCCATGGCCTTGCTGGAGCCCGGCGACGTGGTGGCCGTGGATGCCCTGACCTACCCGGGCTTCAAGCTCGCCGCCGAAACTGGCCGGCTGGAACTCGTCCCGATTCCCGTCACCGCTCACGGGCCCGACCTCGACGCCCTGGAGGCGCTCTGCCGCCGCCGGCGCGTGCGTGCCGTGTACGCCATGCCGACGCTSCACAATCCGCTCGGCTGGGTGATGAGTGCCACGCGACGCCGCGAACTGGTCGCCATCGCCCGGCGGCATGGGCTGATGC
>NZ_JBFTGZ010000143.1:0-325 GCF_056393985.1 Arthrobacter sp. 10T425
CGGATCATCGTTCGACTTGCATGTGTTAAGCACGCCGCCAGCGTTCATCCTGAGCCAGGATCAAACTCTCCGTTGAAGTAAAACAGACACAACATGCGCCCCCGGGAAAACGGGATGCACACGCTGCACAAAATTTGAAACCAGCCAAAAACACCAGACCACACCACGGGGTGGCGGGCCCGGCAAATTCAACCAATTCAATACAATAAATTGGTATCAACAAACTTGGCACACTATTGAGTTCTCAAACAACAGACACACCCGGCACCACCACAACCAACAAACAGTCAAGGATCGCTCCGGAGCAACTTTTCAAACTTACCCG
>NZ_JBFTGZ010000144.1:0-324 GCF_056393985.1 Arthrobacter sp. 10T425
GCGTCTGCGCAACGGGCGTACTCCTGACAACCCCACCACACCCGCATACACGGGGCAGAGAAAGTTGTAGGTGCTCCTTAGAAAGGAGGTGATCCAGCCGCACCTTCCGGTACGGCTACCTTGTTACGACTTAGTCCCAATCGCCAGTCCCACCTTCGACAGCTCCCTCCCACAAGGGGTTAGGCCACCGGCTTCGGGTGTTACCAACTTTCGTGACTTGACGGGCGGTGTGTACAAGGCCCGGGAACGTATTCACCGCAGCGTTGCTGATCTGCGATTACTAGCGACTCCGACTTCATGGGGTCGAGTTGCAGACCCCAATCC
>NZ_JBFTGZ010000145.1:0-319 GCF_056393985.1 Arthrobacter sp. 10T425
GGGGTGGGGTGTGTGTGGGGTGTGTGGTACGGGGTTGTTGTTTGAGAACTACATAGTGGACGCGAGCATCTTTTATAAGAAGCAATTTCCAAGAATATGAACCTGGATCTGATCCGTGATTGTGCTGCCGCCTTTGGGTGGTGGTTGGTTGCGGTCTGGTTCCATGGTTTTCTCGAAAATTACTCCTTGATCTTTTGTGGTCAAGTTTTTAAGAGCACACGGTGGATGCCTTGGCATTAGGAGCCGAAGAAGGACGTAGGAATCTGCGATAAGCCTGGGGGAGTCGATAACCGGACTGTGATCCCAGGGTGTCCGAATG